>CALEKU010000232.1 GCA_937902745.1 uncultured Armatimonadota bacterium | reverse complement strand
CTCTTGGCGCCCTTGGCGTCTTGGCGGTTACTCTGAATTCCGGGCGGTCTGGGCGGCGAGGCGGGTGCGGAGGATCTCCAGGCCCTTCTGCATTTGCGGATCGAACCGGTCGGGTGCCTTGCGGTCGAGCGGGTTGGCGCGGCGGGCCATCTGCATGCGGTCCATGTCGGCGTCCGTGAGCGCCACATTGACATCCGGCTGGATGCCGCCGGCGATCTGCTTGCCGTTCGCGTCGAACTTCCGGTTGATGTCGGTCTTATTCGGCGTGAAGTAGTGCTGGGTGGTGATCTTCACCGCCGAGTCGTCCGCAAGCGGGATGATCGTCTGGACCAATCCCTTGCCGTAGGTCGTCGTCCCCACCAGGGTGCCCACGCCGTGGTCCTTGATCGCCCCGGAGACGATCTCGGACGCCGAGGCGGAGCTGCCGTTGACCAGCACCACCACCGGATAGGCGCCCGTGCTGAGGCGCCCCTCGTGCTTGCGCTTCAGCACGTTCATCGGCGACATCTGGCCGTTCTTCTCCTTCACCCACACCACAGGGCCGTCCGGGATGAAGCGGGAGGCAATTTCACGGCAGACGTTCAGAAGGCCGCCCGGGTTGTCCCGCAGGTCGAAGATCAGGGCGCGCATTCCCTGCTTCTCCAGCTTGGCCAGCGCCGCGGCGAACTGCTGGTCCGCCTGCTCGTTGAACATCTCCAGGTAGATGTAGCCGATGCGGTTCTTCTCGTCCTCCATCCGCCACTCGATTACGGGAGACTGGACGAACGCGCGCTTGATGGCCAGCGTTACAGGCTTCTTGCTGCCCGGACGCTCCAGGGTCAGGCGGACACTGGTGCCAGCGTCGCCCTTGATCATCTCAATGACCTTATCGACCGTCAGGCCCAGCGTCGGCTTGCCGTTCACTGCCAGGACGATGTCCCCCGGCTGCACACCCGAGCGCGCCGCAGGAGAGTTTTCCAGGGGCTCGGTGATGAGGACCCGGTTGTCCTTTGTGGAGTCCAGCTTGGCGCCGATCCCCGCGAACACGCCGGACGTCTCCTCCATGTTGGCGCGGTACTCTTTCGGCGTCCAGAACTCGGTGTACCGGTCCTGAAGCGTCCCCAGCATCCCGTTGATCGCCGCGTAGGTGAGGCGGGTAGTATCGGGCACCGTGCCCCCAGCTGGGTGGACGAAGTCGCTGCGTACTGTGTTCAGGGTGGCCAGGTACGTCTCGGTCGGGTCCAGGTACGCCTCCTCGCCCGCGGCCTCGGCAGGGCGCGGCCGGGTCAGGCGCGCGAGCAGCGTCGGCGGTGCGGCGCCCAGGCGGTACAGCGTCGCCTGCACCGGCGCGTGGGGAGCGTCGCGCAGGACGTCTGCGTTAAACCCGCAGAAGAACCCCGCGCACACCAGGCTGAGCGCCACGAAACCCTTGACGAACGAACGCATACGCCGTGCTCTCTTCCTTTATCGTCTCCCGTTTGCTGCTGCTTGCCGCTACTTAACGCTGCCACTACCCGCGCCGGTGCGGGACTGCGCCAGGGTAGCCGGGCGCAGAGCCGCGACCGCCTGGGCGAGAACCGCCGACTCCGGCGCCCCCGACTTTAGGGCCACCTTCGGCGTCAGGCCGTTGCGGTCCCAGGAGGTGCCCCGCGGCCCGGACATCCGCCCGGTGGTCAGCGTGAAGCCGGAGCCGTCCGGCAGGGGGTAGAGGGTCTGCATCAGGCCATCCCCGAAGGTGCGCGTTCCGACCAGGGTGCCCGCCTGCTTATCCTGAAGGGCTGCCGCTACCGCCTCCGCCGTGGAGGCCGTCCCGCTATCCACCAGCACCGCGACGCGCGGCAGTTTGCGCCCCATCTGAAGCGGGGAACTCAGCGGACGCTTCTTGCCGTTGGCCCCGGTCTCCACCAGGAAGGTTCCACCCGGCGAGAGCGCCGCCTCGATCGCCTGCGCCGCCTTCAGCGACCCACCCGGATTGCCGCGCAGGTCGAGCACGACGCCGTTTTCCGTGGGAAGCCCCTCCAGGGCGCGGCGGAAGGCTTCATCGGCGCCCTCGGTGAAGGCGCGGACCTTGACGTAGGCCACCTGCCGGTGATTGACCGCGATCGGTCGCGCCTCCACCACCGGGTCAACCTGCGTCACCGCCGTCGTCAGCTCGATTCGGAGCGGCTTGGCCACGCCTGGACGCTCCACGGTGAGGACGCGCCGCGTCCCGCTGCCCTGACGCAGCAGTCCTAGCGCCGCGTGGAGCCGGATGCCGCTGCTAATCTTCTTTCGGGCGGAGTCCGCCGCGCGATCCAACTCCTCTTCGGAGGCGCCGTCGCCTTCGTACTTCTTGAGGATGCGGTTATAGTCGAGAAGCGGGCTCGCGCCGAGCACCCACTTTCCGTCGATGTGCGTGATGATGTCGCGGGGCTTCAGACCCGCCTTCTCCGCCGGGGACCCGGGCAGGGGAGCTACCACGGCGATCTTATGCTCGGTGACGCCGTCCTTCTTGGTGCTCCGCAGCGCCGTCACGGCGCCGATACCGGCGAAGCGACCCTCCGCCTCCGCCTGTAGCAGGGAGACCTGCGCCGGTTCAAGGAAGTAAGAGTTCGGATCGTTGAGGGCGGCGATGATGCCCTTCACGGTGCCCCGGCTCATCAGGGTTTCGGAAGGGAGCGGGTCCACGTAGTGCTCGCGGACGAGGTTGTAAACGTTCTCGAACGTCTCCGCGGCCGCGCTGGCGTGGCGCGAGCGGTCCTGCGAGTAGGGGGCGGAGGTGCGGGCACTCGCCGCGTTCCCGGCGACCGTCGTCGCGCGACCGGCGTGCGGCGAGGCGGCCTGTGCTAGCTGCGCTGCGGGCGTCAGGCGGGCGTCCTGTCCCCGGTGCGTCCGGAGCCGGTAGCCGGCGACGAAGGCACCTCCCGTTAAGAGGAAGACTCCGGCGGCAAAGAGGGCGCTACCCTGGCTGCGGCGACTGCGTCCGTCGCGGTGACGTCGTGGCGCGGTCAACGTGTTACCTCCGTCTCGTGCGGCGTTCGGGTGCCGGGAGTAAGTCCGATTATACCATCGGTTCGATTTCGGGATGGGAGCCGCGGCGCGGCGGTCGCGTGGCGTGTGCCGGGTATCTTCATTCTTGGCTGAGGGCGTCCGTCGTTGCAGCGGTTTCCTGAAAACAGGACCCCTTGACGGGCGCAGGGCTTCACGATATATAAGTACGTCGCCCGCACTCGGAGCGTGTCAGAGACGGACGGCATTTTTGCGGCAGCGTAGCTCAGCTGGTTAGAGCGACGGATTCATACCCCGTAGGTCGGGAGTTCGAGTCTCCCCGCTGCTATTTGTAGATAGTTGATGGCAAACACTGGTGGGTGTTTGCTGTGTGTACGGTATAAGCCCGGCTCATACCCCTCAACAAGAGGGTATGAGCCGGGCTTTTTTTGTGGTTGGTTGGCCTGGGTAGTGAGCGCCCGAGGCGACTTTTCCCGCCCACGCCCTGCCGAAAGCAGGGGGGAAGATTTCCCTCATGGCAACCCACACCTTCAGCCTCTCCTGGCTCCCTACATCCCCGGCCCGATGCTCACCTGCCCGGCCCGCCGCTTCCCGGATCGCTGGCAGCCAAGTCCCCTTCTCACCGTCTACCGCCGGCATCGTGGCAGGTATCCGGGGCTCCGCGGGGCGATGGTGCACGGCCAAGGTTTGGGCTTTGATGAGAGTGTTTGCCTCGACAAATGAATACCTATGCCTGCTGCTACCTACTGCGAACCATAGGGTGCTCCCCATCTCCCAAGAAAGACTCTTGCTGCCGGTCTGCCTCAGTGCGATACTGTTCCAGATAAGAAGACACAAAATGACGGAAGAGGATTATTTCAAAGCGGCGGGTTTTATGGACGCGCCGGTCAGTAGCTCGGGGGAAGACCTGAAGAGCCACTTTAGGACACACTTGCTAAATCTGCGCAAGGTTTGGATCGAAGAGGCAATGAGCCACATGGAGCAGTCCATGCGCTCCAGACCAGGGCCGGGGGAACCAGGAGAGGGGAATCCCGATTGGTACTCAGGAGGCCCGAACATAATTGGCCTGGCCATGATCGAGGCCGGGTTCGCGTCCGTGGCGGTGGATCTCTTCAGGGAGGCGCGTCTCCGCGCGGTTCAGTACCGGAACGAGACTGGGGATCACCGGCACGTAGGTGCCCTCGTCGCCCACGAGGCCCAGGCGTACGGGATGATGAACGACTTCGACGGAGCGGCACTATGCCTGCTCTACGGCAGCCAAGAGGACACCGTCACCTATAACGCCGCCTCTCGGCACGAGACCTTCGGGTTCAAGGTGATCTGGGAGCAGATGATGCGGTCAAAACTCCTGGCGAGGTGCCTACCGCTCGTACAGGCAGTGGAACCGGCGACGACTTTGGAGGAACTGGACGCGGCGTTTCGCGCTCTGGACGACTTCGAGTTTCCCCTGATGATCGCCTGCCACACCCTCCTCGTACATACGGAGACGCTGGCTGATTTTGATAACATCCTGAGCAGGATGCGGATCGTGGGGGCGTTGCGCGATCTGTCGGCGCTGCTGGAAATTACGATCAAAGGGCTGGTGCCTGCCTCCGCAACAACGTCCGTCAATGCCGTCCGGTTCTTCCGCGCCCTCAGGTCGCTCTACGGATCGGCACGCTGGTGGATACTATTCGACCAGGAGGCGCGAAGCTGTGGTACTATGCCCGACTCGGGTGTCGCCTCCGGCGAACAGGTCAGGCGCGCACTGGCTCTCAGGCGCCCGGACGCCGACGCCCGTTTCTGGACGAGCTTGATCGTCTCCTACGCCGTGCGTAACTACACTGTCCATGAGCTGGATGTGGCGGGGCCACTGGTCGTCCCGGCGACGACCGAGGAGATCCTGGGGCACATCCTCAACGTGTTGGTGCAGGCTCCGAAGCGGGTGTAAAACCCAAGTTGCGAGCCTTAGGCACAGCCTCTTATGGCTCCTGGGCGCCGCAGCCCTTCGCAAGCCTTGTAGGGCATTGTACTCGCCTCCGGCACCCCTCCCTCTGCTCCCCTGCCGGGGCGAGCGGGCGGGCGTAACCAGAGGTGGGAGGGCAGGGCTGCCAACCGCCACCTCGCGATTCGATTGCGAGGTGGCGGTTTTGTTTTTCGCGGTCCGGTCAGCGTATTCAGCGTATCCGAAGGTCGGCGCGGAGGTTGCCGGTGTCCAGGTCGAAGGCGAGGACGCGCCCGCGGTCGTCCCAGAGGGTGAGACAGCCTGGAGACAGCCGGGCGCCGACGGTCGCAGCGCCCTCCAGATGGATCTGAAGGCGGGGCAGTGCCTCCGGCTCGACGCCCGCTCTGGCATGGGTGAGCGAGGAGAGGATCAGCCGTGGGGGGGCGGCCCCGACAGGGCGCCGGATGTCCGCCAGCCATCCACCGCCGACCACCACCGGGGCGGCCTCGATTCCGTTAGAGCGGTCCACATACTCCCCGAGCGGTAGCGGCGGGGTGTTGCGCGCGGCTGGCCACAGATGGAGCCGGGAGTGGTGCTGCCCCGGGGAGCCCGGCGTTGTCTCCCGCACGACCACCCCGCCGGAACCGGACAGGTCGATGCCGCCCTGCCATTGGTTGCGAACGGGGAGGGGGGCGGCCGATTCCAGCGAATCCGGGGATGTCGGCTGGGTCTCCCACAACCCGCGTTCGCGCATGGTCAGGGAGGGCATATCCAGGCGCCACACCTCCCAGTGGGCTTCCGGCTGGGGCCGTGGGAGTGTACCGGGCAGGGGCGAGGGCGCCCGGCTTGGGCGTACGTCGAGGGCCAGGGCGGCGCAGGCAGTGGCGGTCCGGGCGATGCAGACGAAGCGACCGGAGTCCAACGGGGTGCGCCACAGCGCCGCCAGTCGGTCCGGCGGCCCCTGTAGGTCAATGGCCGTTATCGCCTCGGTTGCGCCCCCATGAGGGAGCGCGACCATCCAGACGGAACCGTCCGAGTCTGGGGCGAACGCCGAAAGGTGCGCCTCGCACCAGGGGCGTGCCGCCCCGGTTGCGATGTCGAGGTGGGTGAGGCGCCACAGGCTGCCGCGGCGGGCCAGGGCGACCGCGACGTTGCCTGAGTCCGCGGGCACCAGGCGTTGTGCGGGCACCGTCGCCCAGTCGCGCAGCGTCCGGCCGTCGGGGGCGAGCAGGCGCACGCCCGCCTCGCCGAGAGCCACGAGGGTGCGCCCGGAGGGCAGGTGCGCGGCGTCGTGGACGGGCAGCAGGCCGACGTCCGACGGAGCGCACACATGGGGCGGCTCGCCCGGTGAACGCTCGCGCAGCGCGCGGTGCCGCACGTCGCCGGGGGCGGCGGCGTTGATCTGGGCCAGGGTTGGCGCGTCGGTCTTCAGCAGCGGGTCGTTTGCGGTCGTGAGGAGGCCATTGTAGAGCGATTTGGACGGCGGGGACAGAAGGCCCAGGGCGGTATCGCGGGCCAGCGTCCGAAACCCCGCGCGCGCCAGCGCCCGCTGGAGCGGCACGGCGTGGGGGAGGTTCCAGGCATCGGGCCGGGTGATCTCTTCGAGGAAGGCGCGGCGCTCTCTAGCGGTCGCCGCGGCTTCCTCCGAAAGCAGCGCCAGAGCCTCCGCGCGCCCCTCAGGGGCGGCGGCGTCCGGAAACCAGGCCAGGCGGCGGGCGCGCATCCGGGCCGCGGGTACGCCGCCCGCTTCGACGACGCGATCCGTCCACTCCCGCACGAGGGGTTGCGCTTCCGCTACCGGGGCAGCCACCTCAATGGCCTGGCCGTACTCACCCGCCCGCGCAAGGCTCGCCGCCCACTCCAGGCGCAGGGACTTCGCCTCGTTCCGGCGGTCGGGGCGTCGCTCCAACTGCGCGATCGCCTCGCCCCAGGCGCCGGTACGGCGGGCGTAGGCGATCGCGCGGGCGGTGTCGCCGGCCAGAAAGCGCAGCCGCACCACCCAGCCCGGGGGCAGCCCGCGCGCCTCGGCCATGTCCGCGGCGAGGCTGAGGCGGCCGTGCTTCTCCAGGTAGTCTACGGCCTCCTCGGTCTCGCTCAGAAGCTCCGCCAGCACGAACGCCGCCTCGTGCGTGCGCCCCTCCCGGTCCAGACGCTCAAAGGCGCGGCGGTAGAGGGAGCGCAGGAGATCGTGCAGGTCGGGAGAGACGCCCAGTGCCGTCGCCGCCGGTACGCGTCCCGCGGTGAGCGACAGGTCGGCCCGTGGCCGAGGCGTGAACAGCGACGGCGGCAGGCTCTTTAGCAGGCCGTCCGCTTCGCCGCCGAGCGGGATGGCGTGGCGGAGCGCCTGCTCCAGGTCGCCGCGCTCGAACAGGTCGAGTATTTTCCGCAGGTACTCGGCCTGCTGCTTTCCGATGAGCCTGCCCAGTCCAACGCGACCTGCCAGGTGCGCCGCCGCCCTGCGCAGCCATGCCAGAGGGTCTTTCCCATCCTCGACGTGGCTGCTCCTGTTCGGACCGGTGCCCGTCGAAGAACGGGCACCGGAAAGCAGGTTGTCGGCGAAACGAAGCAGGGAGGCGCCCAGCGACGTGCCAGACCCCGCCCCCGTTCCCTGCCTGGGCGCGTGTGCCGCGTCGGTCGGTCGGCCCCGGAGCGCGGCCAGAAAGCCGGTCAGTTCAGGGGGCGGGTCGCCGACGCCGGCCTTTCCGTACGCGGTCCGTCGGTCGAAGGCGGCGGGCGGCAGGGCGTCCACGACCGCGGCGGGCGGCGCGCCGAGCGAGTCCGGGGTGCCCTCCACAGTGGCGTCTCCCAGGTCAAGCCACGCCGCGGGATCGACGGTCTGCGACGGAGTGAGGGCGACCACGTCCCAGGACCCGGCGCGCACCTGGGCGAGCGCCCGTGAGGCGCCGGCCGCACGCGCGCGCTCCCGCAGCCGTTCGATCTCGGCGGGCGTGGCGGGCGCGGTGCAGAGCAGGCCATCCGTCAGGCGCACGGCCGGCGTCCCCGGCGCCTCCTCAGTCCGTACCCGGGCAAGCGGTGTGGGGAACAGGAGGAGCAGATCGCCTGTGTCCTCCTCGAAGACGACGGTTCCCGGGGACCACAGGGAAAGAGCGCGCCGGCGCGCCTCGGCGCGCGTGAGCAGGCCGGTCCCGACGAGCAGCAGCAGCGCAGCGGCGTCAATGTGCCCGCGCCACGCCAGTGCCCGCGGCGCGGGCAGGGTATTTCGGTCCGGGGAAACGCTACTCATGGCGCAACCACCTGTACCGAAGGCCCGGGACGTCGGTAGACGTAGTCCTGGTAGTCCAGCGACCACACGCCCACATCGCCCGCCTCGGTCGCGTACGCCACCAGGGGGGCGTACGGGGAGACTGCGACCCGCGTGAAGCGAGCACCGGGGGAGCGCAGCAGGGGAGACAGGTGGAGGGAGCGTTCAGCCAGTGCGGTGGAGAGGGTCGCACCGTCGGCGGAGAGCAGATACAGGACCGGCTGCCCCGGGTTGTCGCGGTTCCCACCCACCGCGACGAGGCGCTGCTCGACGGGCCACGCGAGCCGCTGCACCGTGTCGCTTTGCAGGAGCGTACCGGCGTGCGGCTCGTCCGGGCGCTGCACCACGACCGGTCCATCGGCTGTTGGGAGGCTCAGGAAGGCGCGGAGAGCCACGCGGGAGTAGTCGTCCGAGGGGGTATCCAGTATGTCCGCGCTGCGCATCACAAAGCGCACATCGGACGCCGGGGCATCGCGCATCAGAGTCAGCACGAAGTCTTTTCCCATCAGGCCCGCAATCAGGACGCCGTCCGCCGCCCTGCAGAGCGCAAGGGCCCGGAGGCTGTCCATCACCCGTGCGGTATTGCCGGAGGTAGGATGATGCCGCAGGGTGACGATCTGACCGTCCGGAAGCGCCGTGACCAGTTCTTCTATCGCGCCGGCCACGCCGCGGTATAAGGGCAGAAGAGGGTGGAAGGCTTCCGTACGCGCTGGCTGTCTGACCGGGGATGTCAGGCGGTACGCGCCGGGGGCGATGCCGCCGCCTTTGCCGAAGGTCTCGACGCGAACCGTGGCGCCGTCCGTGCTGAGCGACACCAGGGCCGTCGTACGCCCGATGCGCCCGGCGGCGAAGAACGGGGTGCCGAACTGACTCCGGTACTGCTTGGGAGGCGCGGTGACGTTGGCGGCGGGGCTGTTGCCGAGGGGGTACCCGAGGAGCGTACCGCCGCCTTGCGCCGCGCCGCGCGCGAACAGCTTCGCGCCGTGCAGCGCAAAGGCCAGGTCCGATATCGGGGTGTCCCGCGGCGCTTCCGTCGCCCGTCCTGCGCCGGCAGCCGCGCCGGCAGGGGCGTGGGACCTGCCTCCGAAAGGATCGCGGAGCAGCCGGATACAGACTGAGGGTTCGGGCAGCGGGAGGCGCACGTCCGAGGCGATGGCGCGCGGGGTGGCGTCCGCCCCGAAGCGGGCGTTGGCGATCAGGTAGGCCGGGGCGTGGGCGTCGTCCTCCGTCGCCGGCTCGCGGATGCTGAGGAGGCTTGCCCGGGCACGATCCGCGAAGGGGGCCAGGCGGGCGCCTCCGACAATCCACAACTCCGGAGCCAGGGGGCGTTGGTTCGGCTTCCCCGGGGCCTCTCCCGCGTCCGGCGCGAGTCGTTGGCGCCACGCGTCCAGCTCCGCTTCGGTCGCCTCGCGCGCCGCTGCGCCCTGGGTGAGGCGCAGGATGCCGCTCTCCGTGACCTCGCTCCATAGCGGTGCCTCGGGAGCAGGAGGGGAGTGCTGGAGAATGCCCCAGGTGAACCGCGCACCGGCCGCCCTCGCCCGGCGCTGGAGCACCAGCAGCGCCACGAGGTGCGCGAGCCGCGGCGCGCCCCACTGTGAGGGGCCCGTGTCGAAGAGGACAGCCGACAGGCGGTCCGCCGCCGGCTTCCGCCGCGACAACTCCAGAAAGGTGTGCTCGCCCGCGACGGCGCGTCGGGTCCACTCGTCGGGTTCCTCGGCGGCCAGAAGCCACTCAGACAGGAGCAGCCGCTCATACGGGCCGCGGCGCGCGATGTCCCGGTAGCCGTCCGGCTCTTCGTCACTGTCCCGGTGGGGGCGTACCCGCAGAGGACCGACCAGCGCATCGAGCGGACGCAGGATCGCTCCCAGCGGCACGGCCAGTTCGTGCGGGAAGAGGTCAAGAGCCTGCCCCCACGGAGCGAGCGGCGGCGGGAGGTTCATGACGTGCCCTCCCGGGGTGCACCTGCGGGCGAGGAAGCCAGTCGGGCGTGTGCCGCCGCGACGACGGCCCGTTCGAGCCCCCGCGCCTCGTACAGGGACAGGATACGGAGGGCTGCCGTCCCGGAGGGCCACACCGCCAGCGGCTCGGGGACGTCCGGGAAGCGGAGGCGTAGGGCGCGGTGCAGCAGCGCCACCGGCACGGAAGGCGCCAGATCGGTGGGCACGAGGAGCGGGACCGGTGCGGTCGCTCCGCCCGGGCCGGCGTCACGGCCCAGATAGCGGACGCCGTCCGCCCACGGCAGTGGGGCAGAGTCGGGGCGCAGAGTGAGCAGAGCGACAAGCCCCGCCGGTGCGATTACCCCGGCCCAATCGGCCAGCTCCGCGTCCGGGTGGTCCAGAACGCGCCGCAGAAGAGGAAGCGCTGCTGCGCCCTCCGCAATCACCGCGGCAGGGACGAGCGGCACAGCCCGCGCCGTCCAGCGGACGGGAATCGTTCCAGCTTCCGCTCCGCCCGGAGACGACGTCCCTTTCACGTCGAGGAGGTGCCCGGTCCGGCCGTCCCTCCGGTATCCGGGGGCGGGGGCGACAGAATCGTGACCAGTCGGGCGCGCACCTCGGCGAGCGGCGCGGGGAGCGTGCCCGGGGCGAATCCGGCGTCGATCTCGCGGGCGATTCCTTCCAGACGGAGGCGCCATGCCGTTTCGGCATGGGAGCCTTCCGGCGGGGGCGCCTCCGCCAGCGCGGCGGTTCCCGCCTCCACCAGGCGCGCGGCGCGCGCGAGAGGGCCGGCGCTCGCCTCCTCCGCGGCGGCGGGCAGAGCGGCGTTCCGCGAATCGGACAGAATGTCGTGTAGTTCGGTCCGGGCGGCGGCCTGCTCGGCCTCCGTCGGCACCGCCAGCACGAGCGGCCACAGATCGGCCGTAGTGGCAGCGCGGCGCCCGTCGAGGGCGGCCGCCGCGGCGATAAGCCGTTGCGCGCGGACCGCGCGGCGGTCCGAGAGTGCGATGCCCGCCCGGCGCAGGGTGCGGAGGCACTGCGCGAGCAGAGGGCGCACGGCTGTCATGTCGCAACCGCGGGCGGCGCAGGCGAGGGTATCCACATCCGCCAGGGTCGCGGTGCGGCCAGCCGGCAGAGAGTTCAGGCCCCATCCGGCCTCCAGCAGGTCTTCCAGGCGCGGATCGGCGATGGGGGCGACGAAGACGCGCAGCAGGAAGCGGTCGGCGAAGGCGTTCAGGGCTTCGTCCTCGGGGAGGGCATTGGACGCCCCGACACAAACGCGCAGCGGGCAGGCAACGAGCGTGTGGCCGCGCCGGAATACCCGCTCGTTGAGAACGCCGAGCAGCGTGTTGAGGATGGCCGTACTGCCCTGGAACACTTCGTCGAGAAAGGCGACGTCCGCTTCGGGGAGCATCCCGGAGGTCTCCGTTTCGACCACGCCCTCGCGCAGACGGCGCAGGTCCACCGGTCCGAATATCTCGCTTGGCTCCGTGAAGCGGCCGAGCAGATATTCAAAGTAGGTGCCGCCTACGGCGGCCGACACCCGGCGCACTGCCTCGCTCTTGGCGGTCCCCGGCGGTCCGATGACGAGAAGGTGCTCGCCCGCTACCGCTGCGAGGGCGATCGCCTCCACCAGCGACCGGCGCTCGACAAGTCCCCGCGCAGCATCCTCGACGGCGGCGCGGAGCGCGGCGCTGGCTGCCTCTGTGTCCGAATCAGGCTTCGACATGTATCGGTAGGTTCGACGGAGCGATGGGCGGTGTCCTTTGCTGGACCGCGCCGGGGTCTGCTCCCGCCTGGTAATATTTTATCTGAAAATTGACCTGGTATTCGTGACAGGTATAACCCGGACGCCGGATTGAGGGATCCTGCCTTCTTCAGAGAGCAGCTGCGGTTGGTCATAATTCCCGTGCGTGTTGAAAAAAGTCCGATTTAGTAAAAAATTACTGTAGTACGGCTAAGAATCATGTTAAAATTAAGCAGCTGGGGAGAACAACGCGTCGACGGGGGCGACCTTTGAAGTCCCCGTGCCTCAACCGTTGGAGGTCAAGATGAAAGCGGTGATACTGGCAGGCGGTTTCGGAACACGGATTTCCGAAGAGAGCAACGTGCGTCCGAAGCCCATGATTGAGATCGGCGGCAAGCCGATCCTGTGGCACATCATGAAGGGCTACAGTGTGCACGGGATCAACGATTTCATCATCTGCTGCGGCTACAAAGGGCACGTGATCAAGGAGTACTTTACCAACTACTTCTTTCACAACTGCGATTTTACGATCGACATGCGCGAGGAGCGCATGAAGCTGCACCTGAGCCATGCCGACCCCTGGCGGGTGACCCTGGTAGACACCGGCGAAAACACCATGACCGGTGGCCGGCTGAAGCGGGTGGGTGAGTACATCGGCGACGAGACGTTCTGTATGACATACGGCGACGGTGTCAGCAATGTCAACATCAGGGAGCTGATCGCCTTTCACCGTGAGCAGGGCGCGAAGGCGACCCTGAC
Source organism: uncultured Armatimonadota bacterium (assembly GCA_937902745.1). GTDB lineage: Bacteria > Armatimonadota > Armatimonadia > Armatimonadales > Armatimonadaceae > CALEKU01. Next base: position 12,840 of record CALEKU010000232.1, on the reverse strand, counting down.
CGCGACCCATCCGCCGGGACGCTTTGGCGCCTTTAGCCTGAAGGCCGGCGAGGCCAAGATCGATTCCTTCATGGAGAAGCCGGATGGCGACGGCGCGTGGATCAACGGCGGGTTCTTCGTGCTGGAGCCGTCTGTCCTGGACCTCATCGACGGTGATTCGACGGTCTGGGAGCGAGAACCGCTGGAGCAGCTGGCCCAGCGAGGGGAACTGGCGGCCTTCCGGCACGACGGATTCTGGCAGCCTATGGACACCCTGCGGGACAAGAACCACCTGGAAGAGCTCTGGGCCACCGGGGCAGCTCCCTGGAAGACCTGGTCCGAGACTCCGCGGGTCCGGCACACCCCGGTCGCGGCCAGCGGTGAGGACAAGACCGACGTAGAAACGCTGGAGCGCAAGATCTTCATCGTTCGCGGCTGAACGCGATCCGGAGCAAAAGGGGCTACAGCGTGGTTTACGACTTTATCATCGTTGGGGGCGGCATCGTCGGCCTGTCGGTGGGCATGTCGCTCGGGCGGCGCTATCCGGATGCATCGATTCTCCTGCTCGAGAAGGAGAGCACCCTTTCGGCCCACCAGACGGGGCGCAACAGCGGCGTCATTCACTCGGGCATCTACTATAAACCGGGCAGCTTCAAGGCGCGCTTTGCGATCGCCGGCAGCGAGTCCATGGTCCGGTTCTGCCAGGAGCACGGCATCGAGCACGAGGTGTGCGGCAAGGTCATCGTGGCGACGGAGCCCGAAGAGCTGCCGCTCCTCGACAAGCTCTTCGAGCGGGGCCTGGAGCACGGTCTGCCGGTGACGAAGATCGGGCCGGAGGCGCTGAAGGAGATCGAGCCGCACGTCCGCGGACTGGCGGGTATCCAGGTGGCGAGCACTGGGATCGTCAACTACAAGCAGGTTGCCGCCACCTACGCACGCATCATCGGGGAGCAGGGCGGGGAGATCCGCCTTTCCACCCAGGTTCTCGGTGTGGCGGCGCGGGGGAGCGAACTGAGCAGTGGTGTGGTGGTTCAGACCGACGGCGGCGACTTCGCCGGGCGCTTCTTAATCAACTGCGGGGGGCTGCACAGTGACCGGATCGCCCGCATGGCGCCGGGCGGCGAGGCGGCTCAGGCGCGCATCGTCCCGTTCCGGGGCGAGTACTACGACCTGAAGCCCGAGAAGCGCTACCTGGTCAAGCACCTTATCTACCCGGTGCCCAATCCTAACTTCCCGTTCCTGGGCGTCCACTTTACCCGGATGATCAGCGGCGACATCCACGCCGGTCCCAACGCGGTCCTCAGCTTCAAGCGCGAGGGCTACCACAAGACCGATGTGAACCTCCGGGACATCGGCGAGGTCATGGCGTTCCCCGGCTTCTGGAAACTTGCCGGCAAGCACTGGCGCGACGGCCTGACGGAGATCCATCGCTCCTGGAGCAAGGCGGCGTTCGTCCGCAGCCTCCAGCGCCTCATCCCGGAGATCCAGGCGGAGGACATCGTGCCCTCTAAGGCGGGGGTACGGGCTCAGGCTCTGCTCCCGAACGGGGGGATGGTAGACGACTTTCTCTTTGTCGATACGCCGAACGCGCTGCATGTCTGTAACGCCCCGTCCCCCGGGGCAACCGCGTCGCTGGAGATCGGTAAGGCGGTCGCTTCTCAGGTCGCACGGTCCGCACAGTTCTTTCAAAAGGTCTGAACAGATCACAAAGGTCACCATAGATGAAGATTCTGGTCACGGGTACTGAGGGTTACGTTGGCACGATGATGGGCTCTCTGCTGATGCAGAGGGGGCATGAGGTGGTCGGGCTCGACACCGGCTTCTACCGGTCCGGCTGGCTCTTCCATGGGGTCAGCGGCATGCCGCGCTGGATCAACAAGGACATCCGCGACATCACGACGGAGGACCTGCGCGGGTTCGACGCTGTGGTCCATCTCGCCGAGCTTTCCAACGACCCTCTGGGCCAGTTCAATCCGCAGATTACATTCCGCATCAACCATCAGGGCTCGGTCGCGCTGGCGGAGAAGTGCAAGCAGGTCGGGATCGAGCGCTTTGTCTACGCCTCCTCCTGCAGCGTCTACGGAGTCGGCGGCGGGGACGAGTTCAAGACGGAAACGAGCGAAGTCAACCCGCAGACGGCGTACGCGGAGTGCAAGGTTCTGGTGGAGCGGGACGTCTCGCTTCTGGCGGACGACAACTTCTCGCCCACCTTTATGCGCAACGCCACGGCCTTCGGCCCGTCCCCCCGCATGCGCTTCGACATCGTGCTGAACAACCTGTGCGGCCTGGCCTGGACCACCGGGGAGATCAAGCTGACCTCCGACGGCACCCCATGGCGTCCCCTTGTCCATGTGCTGGACATGGGCGAAGCCGTGGCCTGCGTTCTGGAGGCGCCTCGCGAAGTCGTCCATAAGGAGATCTTTAACGTCGGCAACTCGACCCAGAACTACCGGGTGCGCGAGATCGCGGAGATCGTGGCGGAGAGCTTCCCGGGGTGCGCGCTGACGTTCGGCAGCAACGACAGCGACAACCGCAGCTACCGCGTTTCGTTCGACAAGATCCATGAGAAGCTGCCGGCCTTCCAGTGCCGCCGCGACGCGCGCACCGGTGCGCAGCAGCTGCGCGAGATCTTCGAACGGATCGGTATGACCCCGGAGATCTTCCAGGCGGCGCCGTACACCCGGCTGAAGATGCTACAGCATCTGGTCGCTACCAAGCAGTTGGATGCGGACCTGTTCTGGAGCGCCGGCGTCACCAAGTAGACGTTCGAGACGACGCGAAAACATTCGTGGGCGCGGAGGAAGGCGGATATGTCTTCCCTCCGCGCCCGGAATAGCATTAAAGGCGATTACAAGAGGCGAGTGAGCGGACAGCGCAATGTTATTTACAGAAACTAACCTTCCGGGGGCGTACCTCCTGGATTTCGAGAAGCGGGAAGACAACCGGGGCTTTTTTGCCCGCGCCTGGTGTCAACGGGAGTTTGAGGAGCACGGTCTGGTACCCGATCTCGTGCAGGTCAACGTCTCGTTCAACCACCAGAAGGGCACGCTGCGCGGGATGCACATGCAGCGCCCGCCGCACGAAGAGACCAAACTGGTCCGGTGTACCCGCGGCGCGATTTTTGACGCGATTGTGGATATGCGGCCCGAGTCTCCGACCTTCCTCCAGTGGTTCGGCGTGGAACTCACCGCGGACAACTACAAGATGCTGTACGTGCCGAAGGGGTTCGCGCACGGGTATCAGACGCTGACCGACGGAGCGGAGGTGGTCTACCAGGTGAGCGCCTTCTATGCGCCCGGGGCCGAGCGCGGCCTGCGCTGGGACGACCCCGCGTTCGGCATCGACTGGCCGCTGCCCGTCAGCGTGCTGTCGGACAAGGACGCCGCGGCGCCGCTCCTAACGGACGAAGAGATCGGGCGGCGCGCTACCCTCCTGGCGGGGACGGCGGCGGGAGCGGCGCGATGATTATCGTTGATAAAGCGCTCGAAGCGCGCGCGCAGGCCGGCAACCCCATTCGGGTCGGTATGATCGGGGCTGGCTTCATGGCGCGGGGCATTGCCCTGCAGATGCTCTCCTGTGTGCCGGGGATGAAACTCGTCGCCATCTCAAACCGGCATATCGAGGGGGCGCGGCGCGCGTACCGTGAGGCGGGCGTCACCGACGACCAGATTCGCGCCGTGGAGTCGGTCGGCCAACTGGAAGAGGCGATTACGCGCGGCGAGTACGCGGTCACCGAGGACGCGCTCCTGCTCTGCCGGGCGGAGGGGATCGACGCGATCGTCGAGGTGACCGGCGCCGTGGAGTTCGGCGCCCATGTGGTTCTGACAGCGATCGAGCACCGCAAGCACATCATCTTTATGAATGCGGAACTCGACGGCACGGTCGGACCACTGCTCAAGCAGCGGGCGGATGCCGCCGGGGTGGTACTGACTAACGCGGACGGCGATCAGCCGGGCGTTATGGTCAATCTGTTCCGCTTTGTCAAAGGGATCGGTGTGCGCCCGGTGCTGTGCGGCAACATCAAGGGGCTGCACGACCCGTACCGCAATCCGACCACCCAGGAGGGCTTCGCGAAGAGGTGGGGGCAGAAGCCGCAGATGGTCACGTCGTTCGCGGACGGCAGCAAGATCTCGTTTGAGAACGCGATCGTTGCGAATGCCACCGGGATGCGAGTGGCGAAGCGCGGTATGTTCGGCCCGACCGTGCCGTCGGGCACGCCGATTCAGGAGGCGGCGGACTGGTACCCCGCGGAGGCGCTTCTGGAGGGGCCGGGGATTGTGGACTACGTCGTCGGGGCCGTCCCGGGTCCGGGGGTGTTTGTCCTTGGTACGCACGATCACCCCCAGCAGAAGCACTATCTGAACCTCTACAAGCTGGGCGAGGGGCCGTTCTACTGCTTCTATACGCCGTACCATCTGTGCCACTTCGAGGTCCACAACACGGTGGCGCGGGCGGTGCTCTTCGGGGATGCCGCGGTCGCCGCGCAGGGGGCACCCCTGGTGGACGTCGTTGCCACGGCCAAGATAGACCTTGCGGCGGGCGAGGTGCTCGACGGTATCGGTGGTTACCACACCTACGGGCTCGCCGAGAACGCCGATATCGCCGTGCGGGACAACCTGCTGCCGATGGGGCTCGCCGAGGGCTGTCGTCTGGTCCGGCCGGTCGCCCGGGATCAGGTCCTGACGTACGAGGACGTGGAACTTCCCCAGGGGCGCCTGGTGGATCGCCTGCGAGCGGAGCAGGCGGAGACGTTCTTCCCGAGCCGACAAAGCCCGTGAGCCGCGTGTGCGTTGAAGAGTGGGAATGAGCAGCAAAGCGCTAGTCGAATCCGTTCCCGTGGGAGAGCCAGGACCCGGCGCGGTCCCGTCGAAACTGCGCCGGGTACGGGTACGCCGTGACACGCTGCCGCAGCGTATCTGGGCGCGCTTGTGGATTCCGTTCGCGGGCACGAGCCCGCTCGGGAGATTGGCCACGCGCCTCGCGCTGCTCGGCGCGCCCCCGTACCGGGGCCGTGCCTACCTGGCGTCGAAGTGCCCCCGCGGTCTGGTCTGTCCCAGCGCCAAACTCCACAGTGACGATATCCGCCTGGGGGCGAACATCTTCATCGGCGACGACGTGGTGATCTTCCAGAACTACGGGGGAGGGCTGTTCGCTCTCGGCGACCGATCGAACATCCACCTCGGGACGATCATCGAAACGGGAGCGGGTGGCACGGTGACCATCGGCGAGGACAGTCACATCCAGCCCCGATGTCAGCTATCCGCGTATTACAAGTCCATTCATATCGGTTCGTCAGTCAATATCGCGGTCGGTTGTGCGTTCTTCCCTTATGATCACGGGATCGAGCGGGGAATTCCGATCGGTGTACAACCCCTGGTGAGCAAGGGGGACATCGTGATCGAGGACGACGTATGGCTGGGCACCGGGGTGACGGTGCTGGCGGGCGTGCGAATAGGACAAGGGGCAGTTGTGGGGGCGGGGGCAGTCGTCACCCGCGACATTCCGGAAAACAGTATCGCAGCAGGAATACCCGCGCGCGTTATCGGACAACGACAGTGAACGGTGTCGGGGCACCGGAACGACACGGAGAGTGCCGGCGAATCTGGTAGTCTGGGCGATTGATAAGGGAGAGCAACAAGACAGTGAGTGCACAAGGGGCTACCCCGACTCTTTCCGTTACCATCACGAACTATAACTACGGACGGTTCCTGAGAAGGGCGATCGACTCGGTTCTGAAGCAGACGTTTACGGACTTCGAACTGATCATCGCGGATAACGCTTCGACGGATGACTCTATGGAGGTCATTCAGGAGTACGCCCATCGGGATTCTCGCATCCGGGTCATCACGCAGACTGAGAACAAGGGGCTCGGCAATAACCTGCGCGTGGCGGCAGAGGCCGCACGGGGCATCTACTGCGTCCATGTGGACGCTGACGACTGGATCGTCGCACCCGATGCGTTCGCCCGTCAGATCGAGATGATCGAAAGTGACCCGGAAATCAGCTTTGTCTGGTCGCCGGTGGTCCACCATTACCAGAGCGGGGAGCAGACCGTGACCCGCTACTATGAGGGGGACACCGTATATCGCGGAGAGGCCGCGATCGAGGACGTGCTGAAGTTCAAGATCTGGCACACCGGTCCCCTTTTCCGCCTGAGTGCGTTTCGGGATTTCGGCGGCTATGACCTGACGTTTAAGAGTTGCCTCGACCTTCGCCTGTTCAGTGAGCTTTGCGCTCAGGGAAAGGTGGGGTACGTCAACGAACCGCTGTACGCGCGCTACGATCACGACAGCAGTGTGAGCGTGACATTGAAGTCCGCTGTCCACTGCGAAGAGATCATCCGCGCCGCAAATAAGGTCTTTGACAGTGCGTTCGCCGCGCGGATACCGAACGTACGGGAGATGCGTCGTCGGATTCTCTGCGAGTACTATCTGACCACATCCACTCTGTACCTGTTCGGCTGTCAGTATCGCGACGCAGGTAAGGCGTTCCTCGCGGGCGCGAAGATTGCTCCCACCAACATTCTCCTGCACCGGCGTACGGCGTACCTGTTCCTGCGATTGGTCCTGGGAGCGAACCTGTTCGAGCGTTTGCAGAGCCTGACACGGTCGGGTCAGCACAAACACGCGCTTGACCCGCAAGCGCCGGATAATGCGGTGGCGAACAGTCTGTCCTGAGCGACGGCCCGCGCCGGAAACGGCCGGAGCGCCGCAGGATACCTCCGAACTGCGCGAGGTGCCCTGCGGCGCTCTTGCGTTTTAAGTTCTGTGCCGATAATACGCGCATGACTGTTGACTTTGAAGCCTTCCTGCAGGAACACCGCCGCCGGGTGGAACCCCTGGAAGTGGAGATGGGCGACGCCTGGTGGGCCGCAAACCTGAACGCGACGCCGGAGAACGAAGCGCGCGCCGCCGCGGCGCAAAAGGCCGTGGCGCGTTTGTACGCGAACCGCGACGAGTACCAGCGCCTCAAGAGCGTCCCGACTCAGGATCTGAGCCCGGATGAAGCGCGCCAGCATCTGCTCCTGCTGCACGCCTACGCCGGCAACCAGATGGACGACGCGGTGATCGAGGAACTGGTGGACCTGGAGCGCCGGGTGGAGTCGGCCTATAACAGCCATCGCCCCCTGCTGCGCGGCCAGCCGACCCCGGACAACAAGATCAAGGACCTGCTGCGCGTCTCGACGGATGCCGCGCTGCGGCGGGAGGCCTGGGAGGCGAGCAAAGAGATCGGCCGGATCGTCGAACCGGACGTCCTGCGGATGGTGGAACTGCGCAACCGGGAGGCGCGCCGCCTCGGCTACGGCGACTACTACGAGATGGCGCTCGACCTCCAGGAGCTGAACCGCGACGCCCTGTTCGCGACCCTGGCGGAGGTGGAGGCGCAGACCGACCCCCTGTGGCACGCGTGGAAGGGGGCGCACGACTCCGACCTGGCGAAGCGGTTCGGCATCCCCGCCGAGGAGCTGCGCCCCTGGCACTACGGCGACCCGTTCTTCCAGGAGGCGCCCGCCGGGGAGGTGGACCTGGACCGCTTCTACCGGGGGCACGACCTGGAGACGCTGACGGTGCGCTTCTACGACGCCATCGGGCTGGACATCCGCGACATCCTGGAGCGCTCCGACCTGTACGAGAAGGACGGGAAGTCGCAGCACGCCTTCTGCCTGCACGTCGGGCGCTTCGAGGATGTGCGGGTCCTGTGCAACGTCACGGCGTCCGAGCGGTGGATGGGCACGATGCTCCACGAGTTCGGCCACGCCGTTTACGACAAGTACCTCGGAGAGGACCTGCCGTACTTCCTGCGCGACACCGCGCACACGCTGACCACCGAGGCGATCGCGATGCTGATGGGCCGGTTATCGCGCAACGCGGCGTTCCTGACGCGCTATGTGGGCGTTCCGAAGGACGAGGCGGCGCGGGTGGCGCGCAGCGCGGACGCGGAGCAGTGCGCGGGCCTGCTGGTAATGGCGCGCTGGTGCCTGGTGATGACCCACTTCGAGCGGGCGCTCTACGAGGACCCGTCTCAGGACCTGAACGCGCTCTGGTGGCGGTTTGTGGAGCGGTTCCAGGGGGTGCGCGTGCCGGAGGACCGCCCCAGCGCGCCGGACTGGGCGGCGAAGCTGCACCTGGCGCTGGCTCCGGTCTATTACCAGAACTATCTCCTCGGTGAGATGTTCGCCTCGCAGCTTCTGGAGTACCTGCGGGCGCGCATCCTGCCGGAAGGCTCCGGTGACGACGCCCTCGTGTCCTCCCCCGCCGTGGGCCAGTACCTGAGGGAGGCCATCTTCACCCCGGGCGCCCGCCTGCGCTGGGACGTCCTGATCGACACCGCTACCGGCGAGCGCCTGAACCCCGCGCACTTCGTCCGGCACATCGCGGGGTAGAGGGGGCTCCGGAAGGGCCCCCTACTGCGACCGCACGGAAATAGTCCAGTCCTCGATGTCGAGGCTGGGGTCATCGACCAGTTCGCGGTCCCGCAGGCGAACGTCCCCGGTTGGCTCCAGGGTGTTCAGGAGGGCGTTGTTGTACTGGGCGTCCTGCGTCACGTCGACCGTCACCCACCGGTTGATCTCATCCCCCAAAGACCCGTCTCCGAGTGCGTCCCAAATCTTAGGGAAGTTTTCATCGGCGCCCACGGGGAGGGTGTTCGTTGCCAGGAAGTTAATCTGGAGGTAGCGCGCGTCGGGATTCGGCAGGCGGTTCAGGTTCAGGCGGAAGCGCAGGGTCCGCTCGCCCGGCTGCGGCAGCGTCGAGCTATCGGGCGGGCCGACATAGGTCCAGCCGCCGGGGATGCCGGCGGGGACGTCCGGCGGGTTTCTGAGCCCGTCCGGTTGGGAAGAGTCCGAGGGAGCCTGATAGGTTTCGTACCCGGTCAGGCCGCCGAAGGTGCTGAACACAACGAACCCCACAAAGCCCTGCTCGTCCGGACGCGAAGAGGCGGCGAACCCGTTGCCCCAGGGGACACCGATCACCGGCACGGGACCGGCCGCGCCGATCTCGTCCACACGGTTGATCAGGACGATGTAGTAGTTCGGGGTGGGGGTGCCGCCAGGCTGCGTCTGGTCGGTGCGGACCGCGCCGCGCAGGGTCATCGTGACCTCGATGATGCGCCCCGCGCCGACGCCCACGTCGGAGGGCACCTTCGCGCACCCGAGGCCGAGCGCCGCCGTGACGGCCAGTGTGGCGCCGAAACGAAACAGTTTGCGTGCGTTCATACGCCCTGTTGGACAGCGGCGGCGGGCGGACGCTTCAGGAAGAATCGAGACGAATGTCGAGACGAAAACGGACTCGGAGAGCGGCGTCGTCGCCGCGGCGCTGGTCGGGTGTCGCACCGGACGACCTGCTGGTGGCCGACTTTCAGGTACTGGACCGGCGCGAACTGCTGCGCTGTGCCTGGGATACCGAGCATAACCTTCTGATCCAGAGCGTAATCGGGCATGCACACGAAGGGCACGGCGTCTTCCAGGGGCGCCGCTTCCCCAATACGACGATGGACGACATCGCCTGCGCCCTGCGCCGGGACCCCCGCGCGGTGCGCGAGGACCGGCAGGACCTGATCGACGGGGTGGGGGAGTATATCGACCGGGTGCTGGCAGGTGGGGACGGCCGCCTCCTGGTGGACGACGAAGGGCAGCCCCTCCTGACAATGGGCACCCTGGCGCTCCTGCCGGAGGTGGACGGGAAGGATGTGCTGCGCGGCTTCTACCTCGGTGGGATGCGCGACGACTCCGAAGTGCGCCTGGGAGCGGAGGCGCGCTACGGCCTGACCATCGGGGGCGGGGACTCGTATCTGGTCCACCTGCCCACGATGGAGGCGATGGGGCAGAGCGGCGACCGGCTGGCGCATGAGGACCACGATGAAGCGACCCTGGCAGCCTTCCGCGAGGCGGGCCTGATCGAAGCGGACGAAGGGGAGGACGATGAGGACACGGCGTACCTCTACATCCGCCACCGGAAGGGCTGCGGCACCAGCGACGACGCGTGTATCGTGCTGACCGGCCTGCGCTTCGGGTTCTCGGCGGCGGTCGGGGCCTTCCTGGCGGATGCCGTGGACACGCTGGAGAAGTATGTCCCGGTGTTCGGTGGGTGGGACAAGCGCTTCGCCGAGAAGATCGAGCGCGAGATGCCGGACCTGGGGGTGGGGCGCCGCGATGTGGAGGATATCGCCTACCTGTGCGCGGACGAGAGCGGCGAGGTGCCGGACTCGTCGCTGCGCCACCTCATGGCTGTGAACACGCAGTTCGACCAGTGCCCGATCGAGGCGCACTTCGCGTTCCTGCTCGGACGGCCCTACGCGCCGCTCGGCCTGTCCCACGGGCGCCGGCCAAACGGCCCGTTCTACGACTACTGCCGCCAGCGCCTTGCGGCCTGGGAGCGGCGGCAGGAGAGCATCGGCGCCGACTCTCCCACCTGAGCAGGAGGGGAATTCGCCCGCGGCGAACCTGAAAGCAGTTCACGAATGAAAGCGCGGCGGGGCCGGCACACTTCGTCGGGCAGGGCAGCCCGGACCCGCGGCGGAAGCAGCAGCGGAGGCGCAGGTTTCAATGATCAAGGTCGCGATGATCGGCGCGGGGAGCGTCGTCTTCTCTAAGAACCTCACGGGCGACATCCTCTCCTACCCGGAGTTCAAGGACGCCCACTTCTCCTACATGGACATCGACGCCGACCGTCTGGAGGTCGGTGCGGCGCTCTGCCGCAAGGTCGGCAAGGCGCTCGGCGCGAGTCCTACGATTGAGGCGACGCTGGACCGACGGGAGGCGCTTCGGGACGCCGACTTCGTCATCAACATGGTGCAGATAGGCGGCTTCGACAGCACCCTGGTGGACTTCGAGATCCCCCGCAAGTACGGTCTGAACTTCACCATCGCCGACACCACCGGGCCGGGCGGGCTGTTCCGCGCGCTGCGAACCTACCCCATGATCAAGGGGATGTGCGAGGACATGATGGAGGTCTGCCCGAAGGCGATCCTCCTGAACTACTCGAACCCCATGAGCATGAACATGCAGACCATCAGCCGGACCAGCAACATCCAGGCGGTGGGCCTGTGCCACAGCGTCCAGGGGACGTTCAACGGCATCATGCGCGACATCGGGGTGAACCCGGACGAGGCGACGTTTATCTGCGCCGGTATCAACCATATGGCGTTCTACCTGCGATTGGAGAAGGATGGGGTGGACCTGTACCCCCGGCTCTTCGAGATCGCAGATGAGAAGATCAGCAAGAAGCAGAACGCGGTGCGCTACGAACTGATGAAGCGCCTCGGCTACTTCGTCACCGAATCGAGCGAGCATAACGCGGAGTACTGCGCGCACTTTATCCCGCACGGCGAGGAGATGATCGAGCGCTACGACGTGCCGATCGACGAATATCTGCGCCGCTGCGACGGGATTGTGGACGAGTTCGAGCGGCTGAAGAAGTTCAGCCGGACTGACGACCCGATTGAGGTGCGCAAGAGCCACGAGTACGGCTCCATCATCATCCACAGCGTCGCCACCGGGACGCCGAGCGTGGTCTATGGCAACATGCCGAACCAGGGCGCGATCGCCAACCTGCCGGCGGATGCCATTGCGGAGGTGCCGACGCTAGTGGACCGGGCGGGGCTCCAGTTCACCACGGTCGGGGCGCTGCCGCCGCAACTGGTGGGCTACATGTACCCGCACGTCACGCAGCATGAGCTGTTTATCCGGGCGGCGATGGAGGGACGGCGCGACCACGTCTATCAAGCGGCCATGGCCGACCCGCTCACCGCAGCGACCCTACCACCCGACCGGATTGTGGAGATGTGCGACGAGTTGATCGCTGCGCACGGCTTTGAGAAGGACGGCGGCTACCTGCCGGACCTCGATGCGAAGAAGACGCTCGTGCCCACGAGCGGGAAGACGTTCACGCCGCCCACGGCGCAGGAGCTGCGCGCATCGTGGGACGCCGCACAGAAGGCCGGACACGAGGACGACATCCTGGACTGGAAGGTAATCGGGCCGTTCCGGAACGGCGCCGAGGACATTAACATCGGGTTTGCGCCGCTGGCGGAGTCCGCGCTGGTGGGCGAGGCGGGGCCGGACCTGGAGCTGGTCGTGGATGGGGACGACGGTAAGCCCGTGGGCTGGCGCGACACTACCGCGAGCAAGAAGGGCTACGTCAACCTGAACCGGTCCGTCGGCAACGTACAGAACGCTGTGGCGTACGCCTATGCCCGCGTCGAGTCTGTTCACGGTCGCGAGGCGGCGCTGCGCGCGGGCAGCAGCGATGGTATCAAGGTCTGGCTGAACGGCCAGGTCGTGCATGAGAAGGACGTCCGCCGGGCGTACGAGTCAGGCGAGGATGAGATCCCTGTGTTCCTGAAGGAGGGCGACAACCACCTGGTCGTCAAGGTCAGCAACCACGCGGGGAGCTGGGGCTTCTCCGTGGCCGTTCCCAAGGCCAACTTCTGAGTCGCACCGACCGTAAAGCGAAGCCCCCGCCGCCCCAAATCAGGGCGGCGGGGGCTTGTTTTTGGCCCTTAAGGGGCCCTTAAGAAGAATTCGAAAAGAATTCTAAATTTGCCCTTGACACCCAAAAGGGGCAGTGGTATTATTCTCTTCGTCGCCGCGCTAAAGAGTGACGACGACCGGTCTGAAAAGACTGAAGCGGTACCTTGAGAACTCTATATTGACTTACGAAGTGCGAGTCCTCTTCTCTCTTTTCGGAGTGAGGAGAGTATTCCGACAATAACTTCGGACAAAAACAAGACGCTGGGATTCGGAGTTCTATTTTAATAGGATACTTCGACGCGTGCCACCTTCGGGTGGGACGCGTTTTCAAATTCTCTTGTCGGAGAGTTTGATCCTGGCTCAGGACGAACGCTTGCGGCGTGCCTAAGAAA
>CALEKU010000231.1 GCA_937902745.1 uncultured Armatimonadota bacterium | reverse complement strand
TCCGCTGTTCCTTCAGGTCGATCAGAACGCGGTAGTGCGCCAGGAAGTCGATGCCTAACGTTTGGTTGTTGCCGGCGAACGTGCTGTTCGAACGGGGAGCCACGACGACGGACAGGGGCACCGGCGGGTAGGCTTCAGCACCTACCAGGGCTCGGTAGAATTCCGAGGCCACGTTCGCCCCCGACGAGTTGATCTCTCCCTTTCTCAGCAGCCGCCCTCGGAACTCCTCAGGCAGGCGGTCGGGGCGGAAGTTGGTCCACTTCGCCCCCGTGTCCACCAGCATCTCCTGCGTTGATGTCGCACCCGGGCCGCTCGCCCCGTCGCGCACCACGTTCAGCGAAACGAAGAAGCGGCCTTCATTTTGCACCACGAGACGCGTGGAAAGAGCCTGCGGTAAGACCACATCGAAGCCGAAACGCTTGAGGTCTTCCTCGCCTGCGCCGCCGTCGAGGAAGGTGCAGGTCTGGGCCTCAAAGTCGAGGATCAGGGCAAACTGCTTGAGCAGGTCCGCGCCCATGATGCCGTCCAAACCCGCCCGCTTCAGTCCCGCGGCAAGCTGCGCCGTTCTGGGGTCGCCCGTCTGGAAGACGGTGCAGAGGCCATGAGCGTCGATAGTGCCGATCTGAATCCTGTCGAACTGCACCACGTCGAAGGTGCCGCGCGCCAGCGCTCGCTTCTGTGGCTTGAGGCCGAGGCGCTTGACGAGGTCTTCGGTCACGCCGAGCCCCTCAGTCCCGGTGTCCAGGAGGAAGCGTGCCTTGACCTTCCCGTTGAGCGTGACGGTCAGCACCGGCCCACCGTGGTTGAACATCGGCTCGAAGGGAACCGTATGGATGCGGGATTTCCCCTCCTGTGGTGGCTCTGCTGGTGGCTCTTGCGCCCACACGGGAGCCCTCCCGAGAAGGAGAAAGAAAAGCAGGGCGATTGCGGACGCAGCGGCTATGCCAACGCCAGGGGGAATGCCACGACTTCGCACGATGGGCTCAACTCCTTCCACACCGCCGGCTACAGGCGATCCCAGATAGTGTCGTAAAGTGTGATCCGCCGCCCGTCCCTGCTGGAGAGCTTGACGACGACCTGGGTTTTGCCGTCGTCGCAGATGACGGTCCACACGCCGCCCGTTTGCTGAGCCTTGAACTTTCCTCGGGCGGCCGCAAACCGGACGACGCTCTGCCCCGCGAGGTACCCCTTCGCCAGCAAGACGGCGCTCGCCTCGTTCGTGACGGCGTCGGTGTTCAATGCCACCTGCTGCCGGGCCAGGTTGTCCAGGTATCCATTTATCAGGAGGAGCGTATTCGGCCGGAGGGAAAACTGCTCCCCATCCAGCGAGACGCCACCGTCCGCATCCAGGAGCAGCTGGTTCTGTGTGGCATGCGCCGCGCCGGTGTGATCCATTCGGTCTATGACGAGGCCCGCGCGGGAGGGGGAGAACGTCGCCGCCCCGGCCGGTATCCTGTCGTCACGCCCGCGACGGACTCTGGCCAGGAGAGAGTTCAGGTTCTCCTGGGAAAGACGCAACCGGTACACGCCCACTTCCCCTTCGCGGATACGCTCCACCGTCATCGCAGCGCCCCACATTATCTGGAAGGGAGCGTAGTACGCCACCGCCACGGCGGGCGCGGGCGCGGGCGCCTTCGCCGTCGGCGCGCGTTCGCCACCTATCGTAGTACTCCGGGCGGTGGTCGGGCGCTGACCGTAGGCGGCCGAAGCGGCCGTCAGCATCAGGCATCCGATCCCGACGGCGAGAACTCCGCGTGAATCCATTCGCATTCCTCCCCGACTGGTCTCGCTGCCGTGCCTTTTTCGTCAGATCGGGAAGGCGCGGTAGGTTGGGATGTTCAGGTACAGGCCGAGCAGTGCCCACAGGCACGAGATGACGTAGTCGCCCAGAATCAGGCCGATGAAGAACGGGATGCCGCGGCGGAACAGCGGGATGCCGCCGTAGCGCAGCACGATCGCCTTGATGAGCCAGCCCACCAGGGTGGCGCACCACAGCCAGCCCATCGTGCTGGTCTCCGCGAGCACGTACCCGATGGGGTGGAACGGCCACCACAGGAACCGCGTCCGCATTGCCATGAGCAGCGCGGTGACGCCCATGCCCGCCAGCACGCCGTAAACGCGGCCCATCTCGAACGGCGGGTCGTTCTTTATCCAGTCCGCCAGCGCGTTGAACGATTCCGAGCCGACCGAGGTGCGCCAGCTATTGACGTTGCCCGTGGCCGCGCCGTGCTGGTAGTAGATGGAGAGCAGCGCCCACCACGAGGAGATGACCGCGACCAGGGTCGCCCACAGGATCACGAAGTACAGGTGGCGCGGGTTCATGCGCCGCGGCTCCGTGGAAACGGCCATCTTCATGGCCTCCAGCTGGTGCGGCATCGCCATGCAGCGGTAGTCCATGTCGAACCAGCGGAAGTAGGCCAGGCCCGTGAGCGTGTTCAGGTCGTAGTGGCCGCGCCCGGCCACGTCCAGCATCAGGCCATGCGGCGACACGTAGGGGCCGTAGCCCCAGGGCAGGCCCGCCTCGGCGCGGATGCGCGTGAACGTCACCGCGAACAGGAAGTACAGGCCGAAGAGCACCCCGGGCACCCACCACGTCATGCCCCCGGACAGGGCGAAGACCCAGAGCATCGCGAAGCCGAGCAGGAAGCCGAACACGGCGAAGCGGTAGGGGATGGGCTCGTCCGCGTCCGGGACGTCCCGGAACTCCTTCTCGCCGAACGCCTTGCCGAGGATGGCGGAGAGGTACCTGCGGTAGCTCCAGAAGCCGAAGAGCGCCATGCCGAGGAACGCGCCCGCGCCCTGCTCGCCGTGGTAGGGGATGCGCGCCAGGGACGCCGGGACGCCCTCGCCGCGCAGGCCGAGCGCCGTGGCGATAACGTCCTGCACCTTGGTGAACAGGAAGAAGAACCAGGCCGAGAACGAGACCTCCACCGGGAGGAAGTACGTCAGGCCGATGACCATGGGGTAGAACGACAGCGACAGCGAGCCGACGGCGCTCCAGGGCGGCTTGCCGCGCAGCCCCTCCGCCGGGTCGGGCAGGGTCGAGGGCTTCAGCGGGACCGAGGGGATGCTGGGGTACAGGTAGTTCAGCGATGCCACCGACTCCAGCACCACGGGGATCAGAAACGCCAGCCAGAAGAGCTTGTTGCGCCAGATCGGCCCCGCCTCCGGGTCGTTGCGCGTCAGCTCCAGCGGCAGGTAGACGATGGGAAACGGAAGCTTCTCATTGTCCATCCACTGCCGCCGCAGGATGACGTTCAGGCACAGCATGGAGCCGATCAGCACGCAGATGAAGCCCGACCACCAGAAGATCGGCCGCGCCCAGACCGCCAGGTATTCGAGGCGCAGGAAGTCGTTGCCCTGGTAGAACTTCTGCAGCGCCGGCTCGCTCGCCGCGAAGTCCGGCACTAAGTGCGGGGGGATGGCGTGGTGGAACAGGCCCTTCCAGTCGTTGGCGGAGTTCGCGTAGTAGAAGGCGTTGCCGAGGGTGGTCACCAGGAACTGCATCATGCCGATGCCGGAGACGCCGATGCTCACCGTCTGCATGACGTAGATGAACAGCAGCTCGGCCTGGCTGAAGACCCACTTCGGCGCGACGCGCGCCAGGAGCCCGTTGACGCAGATCAGCACGAACAGCGAGAAGACCGCGCCGATGATGAGGCTCATGGCCGCCAGGTCCGTGCCCTGCGCCACGATCTCGGTGTACTCCACCCAGTAGCACATCAGGGGGATCAGCAGGGTGCCGATCAGGAACGCCCGCGGGGTGATGCCCGCGAAGCGCCGCGCGCCGTGGCCCGGCGGGGTGTCATCCGGAAGTCCGGAAGCGGAAAGGGTATCGTTGGCGGAGACGGCGGGACGGTCGGCGTTTTCGGCGCGTCGCTGCGGCAGGGACAAGGCGGGTTCCTTGCGGGGGATTTCGAGGCCACCCTGGCCTCGCATCCATTATAACGCGCTTTGACCGGGGGAATGGGACACCCCCGCGCGGCGGCGCTTCTCAGGCTTGCGATCGGGTATTGACCCATCTGCCTGGGTTCGTGTATGCTTTACCTACCCACGCAGCTGCGCTCGCTCCTCGCTCCACTGCTGCCTTCGCTCGCTCCGAAGGCCGGTGCGCTGCTTGATCGTTCGGCGGCTCTCTCTGGAGTGTCCCATGGATCGACGACTGCCTCTTCTTCGACAACGTGCCGCCGTGTCATTCGGCGTGTTTGCCCTCCTGCCGCTGGTGGTGCTGCCGGCGTTAACGTCCGCCGCGGCCGGCGAGGAGACGCTTTACCGCTCGTCCGTCGTCGGCACGGACTTCGACTTCATCACCGAATCGGACCCCGACACCTTTGTCCGCCTGGAGGACAAGGGTCAGGGCCGGGCCGAGATGCCCGACAAGTCGGACCGTACCGCTCCGCTCGTGCAGACGGCGTTCCTCTTCGTGGCCCATTTCAGCGACGGGACGCGCGTCAACCTGGCGATCGACGCCGACTTCAAGACCCAGGACAGCGCCCGCGCGGAGGCTCTGCGCTGCACGCCCCGACTCGGCAAACTCCCCACCGCTCTGCGCCGCGGCGTCAAACGCGTGGTTGTTCACAAGGGCGGCGAGAACGTGACGGCCTTCAGCGACGCCGGGCTGATCATTCTTTATTCCGACAACATGACCAGGCGCATCGGGACGCACGACCTGGAGGAGACGGTGTTCCACGAGTCGGTGCACGCCGCCTGGGATAAGGCACATGCAAGGTCGGCACCGTGGAAGGACGCCCAGAAGAAAGACGGCGTCTTCATCACCGACTACGCGCGGAAGAACCCGGAAGGGGAGGACCTGGCAGAGTCCGCGCTCTTCGCCTACGCCCTGATCCATCACCCCGACCGGATTCCCAGCGAAGAAGCGGCGAAGATCACCCGGGCCATCCCCAACCGGATCGCCCTGGTGGAGAAGCTGCTGCCAAAAGGCAAGCCGCTCCATTTCCCCGTCGAAGCAGAACGGTAAGGGCGGCTGCGTCCTTTGACGGACGGCTGCCGCCCACCCGTCACTCCCTCACGGAGTGGTCCATAGGGTAGCCCGCGCCCGGCCGCCGCCGCTCGTGCAGGCCGGGCCGGTCGAAGTTACGCCCATCCACAACACCCCGGTAGCCGCCGAGCAGGTACGGGAAGCGCTTGGTGGCGTGATAGTGATAGCCACGCTCGCTGTCCTCGTGGCCGTTGCAGGCGTCCAGGTCCGTTGGCGGCAGGCCGTTCTCGCCCTGCGGACCGTACAGGGCGTAGCCGTCGAATGCGTACCCGATCACGGGCGAATGCGCGCCCGGCCTGTCCCGAAACGGCGTCTTCAGACACACCGGGTACTTGTGGTAGTGGTAGCGCCCCTGCTGGTCGGGGTGGCCGCAGCAGGAGTCGAACACCTCGGCGTACAGCCCGCTCACAGCGTTCTGTCCTTCGGCGTTGTACGGGTTGTAGAACGGGATGCCGTTGACTGCCACTCCAATCGGGCCCATCGGCAGGGGCGTCGGCTTCTCCGCCCGGCGGGGCCGGAGCGGGAGGTAGAACGTATAGTCTTGTGGCACGATGCGGTTCGGGTTGTCGGGGTTCGGGAACGTCGCCGTGGGATGATTCGGCAGACCGTTGCTCCGCACCACCAGCACGTCTCTGCTCACGGTCGTGCGGACGTTGTCATCGAAGCGGGGGACGCCGCCTTCCCTATCGGATGCCTCCCCGCCGCCCCAGGTGGCGGCGGGGAGTGCGAATCCGCAGAGGACCAGGGCGCCCAGCAGGTAGCGGGTCCGGGTGGCGCGCATCGGCTTACGCTCCGGGAGGGGGCGGGGGGAAGCCTTCACCACCCGGTGGGGGCGGCCCACCGGGGAACCCGCCGCCCCCCCGTCCGCCCCGCCCACCGGGTCCGCCCGGTCCGAATCCGGGGCCACCGGGTCCGCCCGGCCCGAACTGCTGGCGGTTGAGGTCCGCGATCTCCTTCTGCTCCGCGGTCAGGATGGACGCCACCTTGCCCCGCTCGGGGCGCTCCCCGAGCGCCGCCAGCTTCGCGAGCTGCGCCTCGGTGAGCTTCATCTGCGCGATGCCATTAGGGGAAATGCGCTCTGTCCGCAGCGCCCCGAACGCCTTCATCAGGGGCGGCAGCTTCGCCTTCTGGCCCGCTGTCAGTACCGCCTCGATCTCCTTGCTGGCCGCCTTCTCTGCGACCTGCATCTTCGTACGCTGCGCCTCCATCTCCTCGCGGGACGGGGGCTGGGGCCGCTCGCCGCCCTGGCCACCGGGTCCACCCGGTCCGCCCGGCTGCGGCGGGCGCGGCATCTGCGAGCGCATCTTCTCCACGATCTTTTCGATTCGGTTCGCCTGGTCGGACGACAGGCCCAGGTAGGTTTCCAGCACCTCAAGCGGCATGGTAGCCACGGTCACCGCGCGCGGCCCGCCCATCCGGCCGCCCGGGCCACCGGGACCGAAACCGGGACCGCCCGGACCACCGCCGGGGGGGAAGGGCGGCGGACCGCCGGGCCCCTGCGCCAGAGCAGCGCCGCTCACACCGATCGTCAGGACTGCGGCCAGGATGGCCGGGAAATGCATGTGCTTCATGGTAGTGGCTTCCTCCTGACTCCCATCTTAGAGAAAAGCCCTGAAGAAGTTCTGAGAGCGAAAGAGGAATTTTCTTCAGAACTCCTTCAGAAATCAACCGACCAATGTATCTTCTCCTGTATCCGCGGATACACGCGCGCAGCCCGGTTCCGGCCTATTATAAAAACGTGGATAACCGGATACAGTCATGCCTTCACAGCGGCAGCAGCAGCGATGGAGGCAATAGGGGAGTGCGGTACGCGATCCGCGTGGAGGGATGCCTCGATGCGGTGCGCTGGTCCGACTGGTTCGATGGCATGGCGCTCCGGTGCGACTGCCGGAACGCAGACGCACCGGAAACGGTGATCGAAGGGGCGGTGCCGGATCAGTGCGCGCTCCACGGTCTACTCATGAAGGTGCGCGACCTGCACCTCACGCTGGTCTCCGTGGAGCGTTTGCCGGGGGATTAGCGGCGGGCTGCCGCGGCGCCGCGGCGGAGCACCCGACCGGGCCGCTCGCCCGTGACTTTCTCGTTGCGGACCACGAAGGCTCCATTCACCAGGACGTGCGGAATGCCGGAGGGCGGTGCGCCAGGAGTCGCGACGGTGGCGCGGTCCTGTACCCGCGCGGGGGCGAAGAGCGTCAGATCGGCGCACATACCGGGCGCAATCTTCCCCCGATCGGAAAACCCCATGCGGGAGGCGGGGAGTAAGGTCATCTTCCGGATGGCCATCTCCAGCGGCAAGACGCGCCGCTCTCGCACATAGCGCGCGAGAATGCGCGGGAACGACCCTGCCGCGCGCGGGTGGGAGCCGCGCAGCCCGCCGTCCGTGCAGAACATGACGTGCGGGTCGCGCATGAAGGTCTCCAGATCCGCCTCGCGCATCGCCGTCACCATCACGCCGAGGCCGGGCGTTTCGCTTGCTACCTGCGCCGCGCTCTTGCCCGCTGTCTTCGCGATCTCGGCCAGCGTCCGCCCGTTCCAGGAGGCGTCCGGCGCGCCCCCGGTTATGCGGACGTTCTCGGCGCCGCCGATCCCCGCCAGAGCCTTCTCCCAGTCCGCCACGCTGCGCGCGTCCGGCGATGGCAGGATGGTGGCGAGGCCGGACTGCCAGAAGGTGTAGGGGTACACGTCCGCGGTGACATCCAGGCCCGCCCGGCGGGCGTCCGCCATGCGCTTCAGCACCTCGCGCGCCTTGCCCCACACCGGCGCGGAGCCGAGCTTGATGTGCGAAATCTGCGCGGCTACGCCCGCCGCCCGCGCGATGCGGGTCACCTCCGCGAACGACTCCAGTGCCTCGTCCTCCTCGTCGCGGACGTGGCTGATATACAGGCTGCCGACCGCCTTTGCGACCGCCGCCACCTCGGCCTCCGCGGAGAACAGGCCCGGCTCGTACTCCAGACCGCTGGAAAGGCCGACCGCGCCCGCCTTCGCCTCGGCGGCGGCCAGCGCCGCCATCCGGCGCACCTCGTCGTCGGTCGCTTTGCGCCGGAAGTCCTCGCCCAGCACCCGGCCGCGCACGGTGCCGTGCCCGACGAAGCTGGCGACATTCGGCGCGACCCGCGTTTTTTCCACGTTGCCGAACCAGTCGGCGAGCGGGTAACGGTGCCCGCCATCCTGGCCGACCACCACGGTCGTAATGCCCTGGCGCACCACGGCGTCCGCCGTGGGCGTTTCCAGCAGCCCGCCATCGGCGTGTGAGTGCGTGTCGATAAAGCCCGGAGCCACCGCCAACCCACGCGCGTCCAGAACGGTCTCGCCCGTCGTGCGCTTCAAAGAGGCGCCTACAGCCGCAATTCGGCCGTCTTTCACGCGCACGTTTGCGCGCCGGGGGGGCGCGCCGGTGCCGTCGAAGACCAGACCGCCCGTGATAAGGAGGTTCATGGCTTCCCTTTCTCCGGATGCCGCCGGATGCCCTGCCCGGACGTGCCGCGGAAACACGGAGGGATTTGCCACGCGTAACCGGAAACAAGGAAATCATTCCGACTGCGAAGAGAACCCCGCCCATGAAGACCCGACGCCCCGCAGCCGCTTCCGCCCTGCTCGCCGTGACCTTGACGCTGGCGACGGGCGCCGCCGCCCTGCTCCCGCCGCCCGCTACCGCCTGGGCGCAGGACCGCCTGAAGACCATGCCCCGCTACGACCGGTATGTAAAGGTGGCCCGGGAGATGATGGAGGCGCGGCCTGCCTCCACCTTTAGCGCGGAGTGGCTGGACGGTGGCAAGGCGTTCACCTACCGCGCGAATAACAAAACGTACCGCTGCGACATCGCTACGGGCAGCATCGCGGAGGTCTCGCCCGCGGCGGCAGCTTCGGTGGCCGCGGGCGGCGGGCGTCGTCGGCCCGGCGGCGCGCAGGGGCGGTTCCCCGAGCGTGGGCGGCAGTTCGACACCGCGGAGTCGCCGGACGGTAAGTGGCGCGCGAGCTACCGCGATAGGAACGTCTACCTGAGCCCCGTTGCCGGCGGCGCGGAGATCGCGCTGACCACCGACGGCAGCGTGGAGAAGCGGGTGAAATACGGCACGGCAAGCTGGGTGTACGGCGAGGAACTGGACCAGAACACCGCAATGTGGTGGTCGCCGGACGGCAAGAAGCTGGCCTACTACCGGTTCGACGAGATGCCGGTCAAGGACTACTTCCTCCAGACCGATCAGACCAAGATCCAGAGCACGCTGGACGTGGAAGCCTACCCGAAGGCCGGCACCCCGAACCCCGTGGTGGACCTGTTCGTGTATGATCTGGAGACGAAAAAGACGGTTCGGGTGGACGTGCGCGACGGCAAGCCGTTCGAAGACTCCGTGGTCGGGCACTACGTCTACAACGTTGCCTGGTCGCCGGACGGCAAAGAGCTTCTGTTTCACCGCACCAACCGCCGCCAGAACGTCCTGGAGTTTACCGCCGCTGACCCCGCCACCGGCAAGTGTCGCGTGGTCCTGCGCGAGGAGTGGCCGGCAAGCTGGACCGAGAACCGGCCACGGATGCAGTGGCTCAAGGACGGGCGCCGCTTTATCTGGACCTCGGAGCGCACCGGGTTCAAGAACTACTATCTCTACGACCTGAGCGGTAAGCTGCTGGCGACTCTGACCAACCACCCGTTCGAGGTCGCGGCGATTGTGCGCGTGGATGAGGAGGCGGGGCTGCTCTACTACACGGCGCGCAGCGGCGACAACCCGATGAAGCTGCAGTTCCACCGGGTCGGACTGGACGGCAAGGGCGACCGGCGGCTCACCGATCCGGCGTTCTTCCACTCGGTCAACCTCGCGCCGGACGGCCGGCACTTCCTGGACACCGCTCAGACCCACAACACGCCGCCGGTGACCCGCCTGATCGACGCGGACGGCAAGGTCCTCAAGGAGATCGGCCGTGCGAGCCTGGAGAAGTTTGAGGAGAAGGGCCTTAAAAAGGTCGAACTCTTCACCTTCAAAGCGGCGGACGGCGTGACGGACCTGTACGGTATGATCCACTTCCCGTCGGACTTCGACCCGTCGAAGAAGTACCCGGTGCTGGTGAGCGTTTACGGCGGCCCGGAGACCAACGGGGCGCGGGAAACGTTCACCATGCCGGACCCGATCACGGAGTTCGGCTTCCTGGTGGTCACGCTCGACTCGCGTAGCGCCGCGGGGCGGGGCAAGAAGTTTCTGGACGCCATCTACGGCAAGCTGGGGGTTGTGGAGATAGATGACCAGGCGGCGGGCGTGAAGGAGTTGGCAAAGCGCCCTTACGTGGACGCCGGGCGCGTCGGCATCTACGGCACGTCCTACGGTGGGTACGCCTCCGCGCTGGCGCTGCTGCGCCACCCGGACGTCTTCCACGCGGCGTGCGTATCGTCCCCGGTGACCTCGTGGTATCACTACGACACCATCTACACCGAGCGCTATATGTGGACGCCGCAGGAGAACCAGGAGGGCTACGAGGCGGGCAACGCCATGCGCTACGCGGCGAACCTGAAGGGCCGCATGATGATCTACTACGGCACCGCGGACAACAACACGCACCCGTCGAACGCCCTGCAGCTTATCCAGGCGCTCCAGCGCGCGGGCAAGAGCTTCGAGGTGCAGGTCGGGCCGGACCAGGGCCACTCCAGCGTGAACCACGACCGCATGATGGAGTTCTTCATCGAGAACCTGGTTCTGACGAAGCCGGGGACACCGTCCCAGGTGGCCGGCGGGGAGTGAATCGGCCGGTCAGGCGCGCAGGCGCAGCAGGCAGTCCTCCGCCGCCTGACCGACTTCCCGAAGGTTGGCGATCCGGAGGGCGTCCGGCGACTGCGTGGCGGCTTCGGAGATCTGCTTCACCGCTCGCTCCTCCCTGCGGTCCGGCCGCTTCTCCTGACGTTCGGGGCGCAGGGCCTCCCATGCGAGCGCGTTCAGGGTCGCGACCAGGAAGCGCGTCTCCTCGTCGCTCAACTCCTGCTGGCGGCGCAGTTTCCGGGCGTGGCGCCGTACCATCTGGAGCAGGACACCCCTCTGGTGTGCGTTCAAGGGCGTGGCGTCGGTGTAGGCGTACTGCGGGAGAAGGTCCGTCAGTCGGGCGCGCAGGGCGTTGCGCCACTCCTCACTGCCGCCCGGGACAAAGGGCAGTACGAAGGCGTCGAGGCAGTGCCCCGTCAGGCGCGCGTCCCGAAACTGCGTCAACAGGCGCGCCATCCCGCGATGCCCCCGGGACGGCAAGAATACCCAGCTTACATCCTATAACAGAACTCCCTGTCAACCGACCATAGAGTCATGAATTCTCGTGGAGACGACCTGGAAACGATCTGGCGGGTGCCCGACGCGCTGTGGGAGCGCATGAGCAAGGTACTGGCGGTCTATGACCCGCCGGCCAGGGTCGGCCGGCCGCGCATCGACCAGCGCCGGGCGATGGACGCGCTGATCTACCGGATTCGCACGGGCTGTCAGTGGAACCATCTTCCGGCCGAGTTCGGCTGGGGCATGAGCGTGTACCGCACGTTCCGCCGCTGGGAGGAGAAGGGCATCTTCGACGTCCTCTGGGCACTGCTGCTGATCGAGTGCGAGGAGTTGGGCGGGGTGGACTGGAGATGGGTTCACGCTGACGTGAACGCGCAAGCCGCCGACGGGTGTTTGGGCAAGGCGCGCGGCGTGCCGCGTGTGGAAAAGGGGGCGCGTGCGATGCCGGCGAGTGCGGTCACGCAAGCGTGACTGCGTCGGCCGGAACCCCACCGATCGCGGCAAGGCGGGCGTCAAGAAGAGCCTGCTTGTCGAGGGAGACGGCGGACCACTTGCGGTCTGCATCGCCGGAGCTAACGTCGCCGACATCAGCCTGCTCAAGGACACGCTCGACGCCGTAGTTGTCGAGCGTCCAGAGCCGACCGAAGACGCCCCGCAACACCTGTGTCTGGACAAGGGTTACGACAATAGCACGGGCTATGCGATCTGCGAGCAGTTCGGCTACAGGCCCCACATCCGCCGGATCGGCGAGGAGAAGATCGACCCGGCATCGGGCCAGAAGAAGTACCCGGCGCGCCGCTGGGTCGTCGAGCGCACCTTCTCCTGGCTGTCGCGGTGTCGCGGCATCCTGATCCGCTGGGACAAGAAGGCTGAGTGCTACCTGGCGCAAGTGAAGCTCGCCTGCGCCCTGCTCTGGTTCCGGAGACTACACCGACTTCAGAGCAAGGCCGGAATTCTGTTATAGGATGTAATTGACTTTAAGCCTTTTCATGAAGTCTCTCACTCTTTCAATGGACCGCCGCACCACGGAGCGAGATCCCTCATCTTTAAAGAGCGATTCCGCCTTATGAAACAAGTGGATCGCCTTCTCGCCATCCGCGGCTTGCTTTGTCTGCCCCATCAACATCCAATATGCTGATGCCTGGGCGGAATAATAATTCGGATTTTTGTCCTGCGAATGAATCAGCTCATCAAGCAAGCGGATGGACTGACACAAAGCGTCCGCCTTATTACCGTAGAGGCCAAGTAAGAACGCGTAACGCCATTTGACGTGGGGGTCGTTGGGGAACGCTCCGAGAAGGCGAAGCCCCGCAGGCAACAACTCAGGAGAGGGATTGGCTGCGCTTTCCACCAAGAACCGTAGCCGGTACAGCTCAGGGCTACCTTCCACTGATGTGCGGCGCAATATCCAGAGCGCTCGGTCCAGATCCTGATACAGCGTTTGATGGGAAAGCTCCGTCCGATTTCCTGCGAATCCGGAAAAAACACTATACGCCCATCCCGCTCGCGCCACAGGGTCGTCGGGAGTGGAATCAAGCCGCTTAGCGTAGCCTTCCCAGAGAACCCGGGGATTTGTTCCCTTTGCGATCTGATGATCTATGGCGGCACGCACCGCATCGAATTTGCCCCCGCCACCGGTCCAAGCATCCTCGATCCAATGATAGTCTGGCTTGGGCCATGCTGTCTTCGGCGGGATGACCTCAAGGAGCAGTTTAGGCCGCTCCTTCTTCTGCGGGGAGGCCGAGGACGGACAGGTATGCACCGTAGCGCATACAACTATGGTACCTACTAATGCCGTGAACACCAGCGTTCTCTTCATCATTACAGAGCCTCCGAAAGGCGGACCTTCTGCCATTTTCCTCATGCTCGCGCTGTTACTGTGATTTCATGTCAACTATACTCCTCTTGCCTCTTGGCATCCGATGAGAAGCCAATAGCAAGAGGAGTCAGCAATACGATGTCGCTCAAACGGCCAGTCTGTGGAGCGGTTACGGCTGCAGGATGGTGAAATCCCCGGTGACCGCCCCACGGATGGAAAGTTTCTCCGCTACCGCAGTCGCAGGTGTCTTACCCTGGTAACCATTCACGCCCCACTGTTCTCCTTTATAAGGGGTTACGTTATACGGAACCATAACATGGACGCCAGTGAGTTCCCACAGCCCCGCACTCCAGATTTCAGGTGTACGCCCGGTCGACGGCGTCGACGCAGGCTCGAGCCACAGTTCGTGAATCGATGATGTGGTGGTATGCGGCTTTGGGATAGATTTGTCCAGCGCGTATCCAAGGTAACCCATCAAAGCACTTCCCCACCCCGCGATTCCCCCCCAACTTTGTGGAAACCATG
>CALEKU010000230.1 GCA_937902745.1 uncultured Armatimonadota bacterium | reverse complement strand
TTCTGTCGCTTTGCGGCTGGAGATAGTACCATCTTCTTCCGCAATGTTATACACACCGGGCGTTCCGTGGGTGAGGGCGCGGCGGGCCGCGTCGGCGGCGGCATCGACATGTACGGGGCCGCCGGGCGGGGGAGCGTCGAAGCCCGTCCCGGGGCCGTAAAACTTGCCGTACCGCAGGACGATGCCGACGAAAGGGGATTCCCGCACCTGACGCTCCAGGTGGGCGACGGCGCGGGCGGACAGGGCCGCGCCGTCGTCGGGAGAGTTTAAGTTCAGGGGGGATTCTTCGACATAGGGCGTGGGGCCGGGTGCGTAGGCGAAGGCGATGCTCTGGGCAACAAACCGATGTACGCTTCCCGCGGCGACCGCCGCCGCGATCAGGTTGCGCGTGCCCTCGTCCCGAATGCGGGCGTTGCGCACGCGGGCCTCGGCCATCTGCGCCGGGTCGAGTCCGTCCGGAAGGTCCGTGAGCTGGTGGACCACGGCCGTGGGCTGGGCGTCCACAACCGCCTGACGCAGCGCCGCCGCGTCGAACACGTCCACGACCACCGGCAGGACCCCGAGCGCCGCGAGTTCGGACGCCTTCTCCGGCGTTCGCGTCGTTCCGGTCACGCGCCAGCCGTCTTCAAGAAGCAGGCGGCAGAGCCGGCGTCCGACCACGCCGCTCGCCCCTGCCACCAGGATCATATTGTTGGATTCGTTCATCTCTTATTCAGGACGTACCGGCAGCAGGGCGCGGGGCGGCCACCTGCCACCTAGGGGAGGGAACGTGCGCTTCGGCCATGAGCGAACGGGCGTATGCCGCGATCTCCGGGCGGGACGAAGCCACATCGCGCGCCTCACTTATGTCTAACTCCAGGTCGTAGACTTCTACAGGGTTCTTGGATTCCGCGATCCCGGCGCGGACGGCTTTCCACTTCTTGCCGATGCGGACGGCCTGAGCGCCGCCGCGTTCGTAGAACTCCCAGTACAGGTAGGTGTGCTGATTCTGTCCGCCGCGCCCCAGGAGCACGGGGGCAAGGCTGATACCGTCGCGGTGCTTCGGGGCGGGCGCGCCTGCGAGTTCCGCGAACGTCGGCAAAAGGTCCGGGAAGTAGCCGATATGGTCGGAGGCCTTTCCCGCCGGAACGCGGCCCGGCCACCAGGCGATAAACGGCACGCGGATGCCACCCTCATACAGGTCACGCTTGATGCCGCGGAAGGAACCGTTGCTGTCGAAGAAGTTCGGGTTATTGCCACCCTCGCGGTGGGGGCCGTTATCGGAGGTGAAGATGACGAGCGTGTTCCTGTCCAGCCCCTTCTCCCGTAGCTTCCCCGCGATGCGCCCGACGTACTGATCCAGTCGCGCGATCATGGCGGCGAAGCCCTTCTGCGGCTCCGGCCAGGCTTTGTCCTTGAAGACGGCGAAAATCTCGTCGTTCGGGACCTCCATACCCTCCTGTCGCGCCTCGTTGTTGGCATGGGGGAGAGTGTAGCTCAGGTACAGGAAGAACGGCTTTTCGCGGGGAGCGTCCAGGAACTTCAGCGCCTCCTCGGTGAACAGGTCGTTGCTGTACTCTGCCTTCACGGACGCCTTACCCTGCCCGCGGTTTCCGGCGTCAGGAACCTGGTTTTTCAGGGGCAGCTTCTCCTCACCGCGCCACAGGTGCTCGGGGAAGTGGTTGTGCGCGTGGACATGGTCGAGGTAGCCGAAGAAGGTATCGAAGCCCTGCTTTGTGGGGACGCCCGTGGTACCTTCGTTCCCCAAGCCCCACTTTCCGATGCAGGCCGTTTCGTAGCCCGCCGCCTTCAGCACTTTGGCGAGCGTGACCTCCTCCGGCGGAAGCGTGGTGTCGCCGTTGCCGCGTACGGTGGCATGGCCGGTATGCAGGCCGGTCAGCAGGCAGCAGCGCGACGGGGCGCAGACGGTGGACCCGGCGTAGACGCTGGTGAAGCGTGTCCCCTCGCGCGCGAGCAGGTCAATATTTGGGGTGGGCAGGTCGCGCTGCCCATAGCACCCGAGGTCGGCGTATCCCAGGTCGTCGGCGAGGATGAAAAGGAGGTTGGGACGCTCCGCGGTAGCAGCGGCATCCGCACCGTCAAGCGGCAGGGTAGCAGCAAGGGTGGCGGCGGCAGCGGCGCCCGTCGCGGTGCGCAGGAAGTCGCGTCGTCGCATGGTCTTCGTCATCCTCCTTGGGGGGCCGGATTACCGGGTGGGAACGTCATCAGTGTAGCAGATACGCGCGCCGCAGGTCAAAGCCTCCTGCTGCGCGCCCTGCATCCTGACCCGCTACAAACCGCCAGACGGGGGACGGTGCCGCGCGGTGTTGGAGGTATCCTGAACTCGGAAACCTTTCTGAACGCAGGAGCCGAATAACATGCCCGCCGCCGCTACCCCCCTCGTGACCGACCCCTCGCACGACGTTCTGCGCGCCGTGCAGCGGCCCGCCCTCGAAGTGTTCTTCGCCCCGAAGAGCGTCGCCGTGATCGGCGCGACCGAAACGCCCGGGAGCGTCGGCCGCACGCTCCTGACGAACCTTATCGCGTCGCCGTTCGGTGGTGTGGTCTACCCCGTCAACCTGAAGCGCCCGTCGGTGCTGGGCATCAAGGCGTACCCCACACTCGCCGACATCCCCGATCAGGTGGACCTGGCCGTAATCGCGACGCCCGCGCCGACTGTGCCCGGTATCATCCGCGACTGCCGGGCGGAGGGCATCAAGGGCGCCATTGTGATCTCGGCGGGCTTTAAGGAGGCCGGGCCGGAGGGGGCGGAACTGGAGCGGCAGGTGCTGGAGGAGGCGCGGGCCGGCGGCATGCGCATCATCGGGCCGAACTGCCTGGGCGTCATGAGCCCGCTGACGGGACTGAACGCCACCTTCGCGCAGGCCATGGCGCGCCCTGGCAATGTCGCCTTCCTCTCGCAGAGCGGCGCGCTGCTGACCGCGGTCCTGGACCACGCGCTCCGGGAGGGCATCGGGTTCTCCGCGTTCGCCTCGCTCGGCTCGATGCTGGATGTCGGCTGGGGCGACCTGATCGACTACCTGGGCAATGACCCGAAGACCCGCAGCATCGTTATCTACATGGAGTCGGTTGGGGACGCCCGATCGTTCCTGAGCGCCGCGCGCGAGGTGGCATTGAACAAGCCCATCCTCGTCATTAAGGCCGGGCGCACCAGTGTCGGCGCCAAGGCGGCGGCATCGCACACCGGCTCACTCACCGGCAGTGACGAGGTTCTGGACGCCGCCTTCGACCGGGCGGGCGTCCTGCGGGTGGACTCCATCGCGGATGTCTTCGCTCTCACCGAGGCGCTGGCCCTGCAACCGCTGCCGAAGGGGAATCGGCTGACCGTCATCACGAACGCCGGCGGTCCCGGAGTGCTGGCGACCGATACCCTGATCTCGGGCGGCGGTACGCTCACCGACATCTCCGACGAGACGATGGCCGCACTGGATAGCTTCCTGCCGCCACACTGGAGCCACAACAACCCGATCGACGTGCTGGGGGACGCCGCCCCGGACCGCTATGCGAGGACGCTGGAAACGGCGGCGGACGACGCCAACAGCGACGGCCTGCTGGTGATCCTGACGCCCCAGGCGATGACCGACCCGACCATGACGGCCGAGCAGTTGAAGCCCTACGCGGGGACGCTGGATAAGCCGGTCCTGGCCTCCTGGATGGGCGGCGCGACCGTGGCGGCGGGACAGCAGATCCTCACCGGTGCCGGCATCCCGACGTTCGCGTATCCGGACGAGGCCGCGGCGGTGTTCAACTATCTCTGGAAATACTCTGACAACCTCCAGTCGCTCTACGAGACGCCGGTCAGCACGGAGACCGATGAGGACGGGCGCGCGGCGGAGGCGGCGCGGGCGATCATCGACCGTGCCCGGGGGGCGGGGCGGACGCTGCTGACCGAGGTCGAGTCCAAGGCGCTGCTCTCCGCCTACGGCATCCCGACCGTGGAGACCCGGGTGGCGGAGACGCCGGACGCTGCCGTGGTGCTAGCGGCGGAGATGGGCTACCCCGTGGTGCTGAAACTGCACTCGGAGACCATCACCCACAAAACGGACGTCGGGGGCGTGCGCCTGAACCTGCGCGATGAGGCCGCCGTGCGGGAGGCGTTTGCGGCGATCGAGGCCGCGGTGCGCGAGAAGGAGGGAGAGGGGCACTTCCTCGGTGTCGCCGTGCAGCCGATGGTGAAACTGGAGGGCTATGAACTCATCTTCGGGGCGAGCCCCGACCCGCAGTTTGGTCCAGTACTTCTGTTCGGCACCGGTGGGCAACTGGTAGAGGTGTATGAGGACAGCGCGCTGGGCCTGCCGCCGCTTACCACCACGCTCGCGCGACGCATGATGCGCCGCACCAAGATCTACAAGGCGCTGAAGGGGGTCCGGGGCCGGCCGCCGGTGGACTTCGCCCTGCTGGAGCGGACGCTGGTGCGCTTCAGCCAGCTCATCGCGGAGCAGCCGCTCATCAAGGAGCTGGACATCAACCCGCTGCTCATCTCGCACGAACAGATGATCGCCCTGGACGCCCGTGTGGTCCTGTACGACCAGGATGTCCACGAGGAGGCGATCCCGCGCCCGGCGATTCGGCCCTACCCGGCGCAGTACGCGGGGGAGGTTACGCTGAAGGACGGAGCAAAGGTCGCTGTGCGCCCCATCCGCCCGGACGATGAGCCGCGGTTGATCGCCTTCCACGAGACGCTTTCGGAGCATACCGTCGCCCTGCGCTACTATCGCCCGTTTGACCTGAGCCAGCGCGTGGCACACGAGCGCCTGCAGCGCATCGTGTTTAACGACTACGACCGTGAGATCGCCCTGGTCGCCCTGTCGGGGGACGACGTGATCGCCGTCGCCCGCCTGAGCAAGACCAACCTCGGCGCGACCGCGGTCGGCGGCGCGGAAGGACGCTTCTCGCTGCTTATCTCGGACCAGCACCAGAACCGCGGCCTGGGGACCGAACTGCTACGGAAGCTGATCGAGGTCGCGCGGGGGGAGGGTATCTCACTCCTGAGGGCCGAGATACTGGCGCAGAACGCGCCGATGCAGAGCGTGGCCCGCAGGCTCGGCTTCACCCTGGGCGAGCCGCACGGCGACCCGTCGGTCGTCACGGCGGAGATGCCTCTGGTGTGATCGTCCCCGGAAGGTCGCGGCCGGGTGTACAGTAAGCCGGGATGTCAAAGCCGTTCGACGCCACGACGAAGCGCCTGGTGGAACTCCAGCCGGAGGCGTGGGCACGCCTGATGC
>CALEKU010000229.1 GCA_937902745.1 uncultured Armatimonadota bacterium | reverse complement strand
CGCTCTGCATATTACATGAGTTTTGATGTGCTGTGTCAGTGGGGTGTCTGGGATGTTGACAGTTTTGAAAACCCGAGAAATCGGGTTCCGTTGCAGGGACATTCTTATCCGGCGACCCTCTTGCCTATCCTTGAAAATGCCGCAGTGCCCAGCAAGTTTTTGGAATCCAAAGTCCGACTCAGCTTGAATACAAACCGTGGTAAATTTCTCGTAGATCGTTCCGGAAATGTACGTACACCCACGGGCGAATATCGCCTGGACTCCGAAGACTTTGCGCTGCTGCAATCCCTGACCGTCGAGATGAACAAGGAGTTTCCCACGGCGGAAGTCCGCGACGACACAGAAGCGGAGAGCGACCAGGCGATCCATCGCTACCCCCCTGGCGGCACGGGCACGCCGTTCGCCTTCGCCGTTCAGCACGGCTGCCAGACCGATCTCCCTGGAGACAGATAGGTCCTGAAACGAGAGCAAGATGCAAATTTCCCTCGACCAACTGAAAGCGGCGTGCGACCGGGTACTGACTGCGGTCCAGAAGTACGGCGTCTCGGTGGTCGATGTTCCGGAGGACTATTACTGGTTCATCGCCCGGGAGAAGGTGTACGACCCCTACGACGAGCCTGCCGAGTTCACCATCGGCCAACTGAGCGACGACTGGGCGGAGGTGTCCCGGATCGCCGCGGGGGAAACGGACGCCGTGCCGTACGCGCTCGTCTGGTTGTCGAGCGTGCTGCGAGCAGCGGGCGACTTCGCGGAATTAGGACCCGGCGGGGATGAAAGTGAAATAGAGCCGGTCCCCGGTCCTGCCGGGTCCGGCGAACCGGGAAACTGACTTCGGGGGCTTCCGAAAACGATCTATGGCCGATGCAGACTCCTTCAGTACCTCTTCTCCTTTGAGACAGTCGCCGATCGTCGACCGCGCGGCTTCCGGCGACGACCGGGTGGTGACGCACGAGTGGACCGAGTTCACGGATGGCGTGGCCGACTTCATCCGCGGCGCCCTGCCCCTCCTCCCCGTCGATAGTTACTACGGGAACAAGCTTCGCGGTGGCATGGGAACCTCCGCCGCGGCGACTCTGTCCGCGGAGGAGGTGGTCCCCCTGGTGCGGCAGTGGGTCGAGTACACGGCGCCGGGATTCGCGCGCCTGGTCGAAGGGCCGATCAGTGACGAAGACGCCGAGTACGTGCGCTATTCCTACTACCTTTCTGCCGACGAGGGCGGTCTGTGGCTGATGATGACCTTGATAAGCCGCCTGGACCTCCCGGAACCCTCCCGCGACCCGGGCGACGAAGGGATAGGGGACGAAGAAGCGATCACCCTGCCGGGCATGACTATCTTCCGTCTGAAGCACGAGCGCTACAAGTGCATTTACTGGTCCGAGCAGGAATGGGACGAGTTCGTCCGGGGCATGGAGACGGGCGACGTCTGGGAACCGCTGTAGGAAGGCGGGTGCGTGACCACCAGCCCGCGGAGCGGGACTCGGTGATCTCCGTCACAAAGGCTCGTTCCTGCGTGCAGGGTGGGCGATTACCGGAAGTTTCGCCCGGTGCGGGCCGAATGGCCGAAACTGTTGCTACAATGGGACTGTGATGCCTTCCCGCCAGCGCCGCCGGTCCGCGGTACCCTACACCCTCCTTACCCTCGCCTTTGGGGCGACCCTCGCCGCGGTCGCGGCGCTGACGCCTCGCCCCGCGGCCTCCGACACGCCCCCGCCCACTGTTTCGCGGGAGGCCGCCGAGTTCTTCGAGAGCAAGATCCGCCCCATTCTGGCGGATAGCTGCCTCGGATGCCACGGCAAGGACGCCGCGCTTGGCGGCCTGCGCCTCGACTCGCGCGCCGCGCTGCTGAAGGGTGGCGCCACCGGCCCGTCGGTGGTGCCCGGCGACCCGGAGAAGAGCCTGCTGATCGCGGCAGTGCGTCACACGGGCAAACTCAAGATGCCCCAGGGCAGCCAGCTCCCGCCGGAGCAGATCGCCGCGCTGGAGGCGTGGGTGAAGATGGGCGCCCCGTGGCCGGAGGGTGCGCCCGCTCCCATGGCTTCCGCTGCCAGTACCCTCTGGTCCCTGAAGCCGGTGACCAAGCCGACGCCGCCGAAGGTGAAGGACGGGACGTGGGCTGCGAACCCCATCGACCGGTTCGTGCAGGCGAAGCTGGAGGCGAAGGGGCTGAAGCCGTCGCCGCCTGCGGACCGACGCACTCTGCTGCGGCGCGTGACGTTCGATCTCACGGGCCTGCCGCCGACTCCGGCGGAGGTGGATGCGTTCCTGGCTGACAAGTCTCCGGACGCCTATCGCAAGGTGGTGGAGCGTCTGCTGGCTTCACCCCATTACGGCGAGCGGTGGGCGCGGCACTGGCTGGATATCGCCCGCTACTCCGACACCAAGGGCTACGTCTTCACCGAGGACCGCAACTATCCGAACGCTTACACCTACCGCGACTGGGTGATCCGGGCGTTCAACGAGGACATGCCCTATAGCCGCTTCGTGGCCAGCCAGATCGCGGCCGACCGCCTGCCCGGGGCGAAGCCGTCCGACCAGGCCGCGCTTGGCTTCCTGACCGTTGGCCGCCGGTTCCTGAACAACACGCACGACATCATCGACGATCGTATCGACGTTACCATGCGCGGCCTCCAGGGGCTGACGGTTGCCTGCGCCCGCTGCCACGACCACAAGTTCGACCCTATTCCCACGCAGGACTACTATGCGCTCTACGGCGTGTTCGCCTCCAGCGTGGAGACTACCCCGGCTATCTCGCCAAAGCCGATCTCGGAGCCATATCTGGCGCACGATGAGAAGGTCCGGAAGACAGACGAGGAGCGGCTGAACCTGCTCCGCGCCCAGATTAATCGCCTGCGGGAGATAGTCAAGGACCCCGCGAAGGCCGCTTCGGTGCCCGAACCGGTCAAGAACGGCCTCCAGGGATTCCGCGAGAACGAACTGCCTAACCCCGGGCAGTATGCTGCGATCGCCCCGGCGTTCGAGCCGGGGACGCGTGAGCGGATCGACGCGATGGCGGCCGAACTGGAGACGCTGCGCAAGACGTACCCGCCCCGGCCCGAGTTTGCGATGGCGATGGCGGACTCGCCCAGCCCGCACCACGCGCGCGTCTTCAAGCGCGGCAACCCCGGCAACCCGGGGGAGGAGGCGCCGCGCCGCTTCCTGCAGGCCCTGGCGAAGCCGGGCGAGGAGCAGCCGGTCTGGAACCAGGGCAGCGGGCGGCTGGAGCTGGCCCGCGCCATCACGGCGAAGGACAACCCGCTCACGGCGCGCGTGTTTGTGAACCGCGTGTGGGCGTGGCACTTCGGGCAGGGTATCGTGCGCACCCCCTCGGACTTCGGGCGCCAGGGCGATAAGCCGACCCACCCGGAGTTGCTGGACTGGCTCGCAGCGACGTTTGTCGAGCAGGGCTGGTCGGTAAAGCAGCTCCACCGGATGATTGTGCTCAGCAGCACTTACCGTCAGGATAGCAGCTACCGCGCCGCCGCGTACGAGGCGGACCCGGATAACCGCCTGCTATGGCGTATGAACCGCCGCCGCCTGGACATGGAGCAGACGCGCGACGCTCTGCTCGCCGCTGCGGGCCGCCTGGACACCTCGAAGGTGGGCGGGCCGTCCGTGGAGGCGTGGGAGGGCGACTACTCGACGCGCCGCACGCTCTACGGGCGCATCGAGCGGCAGAACCTGCCGGGTGTCTTCCGCACCTTCGACTTCGCGAGCCCGGACAGCACCAGCCCCGGCCGCTTCCAGACTACGGTGCCGCAGCAGGCGCTCTTCTTTATGAACAGCCCGTTCGCTGCGGCGCAGGCCCGCGCGCTCGCCGCGCGGCCCGAGATCGCGAAGGCGCCCGAGGGGGCGGCGCGGGTGCGCGCCCTGTACCGCCTGCTGTACGGACGGCAGCCGGACAAGGAAGAACTGGCGCTTGGCCTGGAGTTCGTCCTGAACGGCGCGAAGGCGCCGAAAGAGTCTCTGCCCTCCGCCCGATGGCAGTATGGTTACGGCGCGCTGGACGAGGCGACGGGCCGCGTCCACGCGTTCACGCCGTTCGCGCACTTCACGGGGGAGGTATACCGGGTCGGTGCGGCCTTCCCGGACCCGGCCATCGGGCACGCCTACCTGTCGGCGCAGGGCGGGCACCCGGGCGCGCGGCCGGAACACTCCGTCGTCCGGCGCTGGATCGCGGACCGGGCGGGTACGGTGAAGTTCGACGGGACACTCAAGCATCCGCAGAAGGAGGGCGACGGAGTAGAGGGGGTGGTCGTCTCCAGCCGCGCCGGGATCGTGGGAAGCTGGGTCGTCCACAACGGCGAGGTGAAGACCACGGGCTCCGTCGTGGTGGAGCCGGGCGACACGCTCGACTTCGTGACGCGTCCGCGCGGCTCGGAGTCGTTCGACGGGTTCTCCTGGGCGCCGCGGGTGCTCGCGGCCGCGGATAACAAGCCCCTGGCCCGCGCGGATCGGGATTTCGTCGGGCCGTTGCCCCCGCCGCTGAATCCCTGGGAGCGCTACGCTCACGCGCTGCTGATGACCAACGAGTTCCTGTACGTGGACTGAGGAAGCGCGCGGATGCCGCCCGAGGTGCGCGATGTGGCGCCGGGACTGTGGCTATGGCGCATGACCCACCCGCGGTGGGAGACGGGGCAGGGCTGGGAGCCGGTGGTGAGTTCGACGGTGGCCGAGTGCGGCGACGGAGAGGTGGTCGTGATCGACCCGCTGGCGCCGCCCGAGGACGCCGCCGACATCTGGGCGCGGTTGGATGCCCGCCCGCCAACGGTGATCGCGGTCCTCAAGCCGGATCATGTGCGCGATGTGGATGTCTTCGCCCGCCGCTACCCCGGCGCTCGCACCTTCGGCCCCTCGCTGTTCTGGCGTGACGACATCCCCGAAACGGAGCTGGAGCCGATCGAGCCGGTGAGTGTACTGCCCGGCGGCCTTACTGCCCTCTACGACGGCCGCGGTCGGAACGAAACGCCGCTGTGGCTCCCGGAGCCGCGCGCCCTGGTCTTTGCCGACGCCCTCACCGCCCCCGCGTCGCTCGGGGGCGAACTGCGGGTGTGGTCCACGCCGTGGCACCGGGAGCGTGCCCTGCCCGCCCTCCGGGCGTTGCTCGACCTGCCCTTCGAGCACGTCCTCGTTTCCCACGGCGAACCGGTCCACGACCGCGCCGCCTACGAGCGGGCGCTCTACCTGCCCCCCTGGGAAGGGTGACGCCGCCGGCCGAGCCTTACTTCACCGTCACCGTGACCTTGGTTGTGGCGCTGTTGCCCGCTTCGTCGATGGCCTGAATCTCCAGGGTGTGGTCGCCGGGGGCGAGCGCGCCGGTGTTCAGCCGGAACGACTCCACCGGCGAGTCGAAGATGCCGTCCGCGGCGGAGGCGGCCATCCAGTCCCCGTTGTCCACCCGCCACTGCACCGCGCGCACGGCGACCGCCGCATGCGTCGCGACACCCTCCAGGCGAACGGCCCGGTCGGCGCCGACCACAGCGCCGTCCTTGCCGATGGTGAGCATGGGAGGCTTGTTGGCGATGCGGAACGCAGCGGAGACGCCCTCGCCGGTCTTCGGGTCGTCGGCATTCGCCGCCCGGTCGCTGGCGACCACGCGGACCTGGTAGAGACCGTCGGGGTACTGCGTGGTGTCCAGCGCGATGCTGGTCTCGCGTGTGGTGGTGCCATTGCTGCTGCCGCCGCCGCCCGTCGCGCTGCTGCCGGACAGGGCTTCGCGGATGCTGGCCGGGGCATCCGCCAGGATGCGCGCTTTCATCTCCGCGCTCATCTCGGGATGCTTCGCCAACTCCTCTTCCAGGCTGGCGAGCATCTTCTTCTCGTTCTCCGCCCGCTCAGCCTCGGGGGAGCCGGGCGCGGGCGCCTTCTTCGCGGCGTCGGCCGGTGCGGGAGCCGCAGCAGGCTTCGGCTTCGCGCCCTCGACCGGCTTCCAGGTCTTGCCGTTGTCGCCGCTGATCTGCACCTCGTAGGTCAGGGCATCCCGGTCCGGGTCGGTGCCGCTCCAGCGCACAGTCTTCGTGCCGCGCCAGACCTCGCCCGCCGCGGGCGCGGTAATCTTCACGGTCGGCGCCTGGTTCGGCGTCCGGTAGAATGCCTCCACCGCTCGCAGCGCCGGGCTGGCGGACTCCGGTCCGCTATCGCCTGGGGCGAAGGTCAGGCGGTACTGGAGGAAGCGCGCGGGCGGGCTGGCGATCTTACCGCCGCCAACCGAGGGAGTCGGAGACGCCCAGGGACTCCAGGTGGCGTCCGGCTCGGCGACATTGCCGGAGCGGGTCTGCACGGTCAGGCGGCTATTCTCCGGCAGGTCCGCGGTGACACGTAGCGCCCCCCAGGTCGCGGGCGCGCGGGCGTCCAGCACCGACGAGGTAAAGACGCCTTCGCGGGCGTAATGCTTCGCCCGCTCGCCCCCGGCGCCCAGGGCGTA
>CALEKU010000228.1 GCA_937902745.1 uncultured Armatimonadota bacterium | reverse complement strand
GATGTGTGATACACAGTAGGCATGCCTGAAACCTCTGTTCCAATGGACGCCGAGCGGCGGAACTCTCTTCTCGAATTTCTCATCATTGCCGACCAGATGAAGTCGATCGAGCGGCGGACGTATGTCGGCGGCAGCGGGCGGCGTGAGAACGACGCCGAACACTGCTGGCACATGGCGCTCTGCGCGCTGGTGCTGCACCGCGAGGTGGGGCTGGAGGCCGACCTGGGGCGCACGCTCTCGCTGGTGCTGGTACACGACCTGGTAGAAATCTACGCCGGGGATACCTACGCCTACGACGACGCGGCACTGGTGGGGCAGGCGGAGCGGGAGCGGAAAGCGGCCGACCGGCTGTTCGGGACGCTTCCGCCGGATATCGGCGGGCACCTGCGGGCGCTCTGGGACGAGTTCGAGGCGGGAGAGACGCCGGAGTCGAAGCTGGCACGCGCCTGCGACCGGATGCAGGGCTTCCTCCAGAACTTCATTGCGGAGGGGCGCTCGTGGCGCGAGCACGGCGTGACACCCGAACGGACGAAGGTGCGGATGCAGCCTGCCTACGATGCCGACCCGGTGTTTGGCGCGCTTCTGGACGAGCTGTACGACCGCGCCGACCGTCGCGGCTACTTCGGGTAGGAGCGGACG
The DNA here is from genome assembly GCA_937902745.1 of uncultured Armatimonadota bacterium. Classification (GTDB taxonomy): domain Bacteria; phylum Armatimonadota; class Armatimonadia; order Armatimonadales; family Armatimonadaceae; genus CALEKU01. The sequence continues at coordinate 14,264 of CALEKU010000228.1, read as the reverse complement.
TCAGTCCGCGAGTTCCTGCTCCAGCAGAGCGAAAAATAGGGCGTGGGCCTGCCGTTCCTTCCAGGGTTCGTGGCCGCACCTTTCCAGAAGCACGAACCGGAAGTCCGCGACGACGCGCGATAGCGGCTCGAAAACGCCTGCGGCGGGGTGGGGGTCATAGTCGCCGTGGATGGCGACCACCGGACAACGGATAGCACGGCCGAGCTCCAGAAGGGCGCCGCTCGTGCGCAGGCGTGCGGCGTCCTCCCAGACTCGCTGGTAGACATCGATGCGGATATCCCCCGGGGGAGTGTCCTTCTCCGGGGGCAGCGGGTCGTAGGTGTCGGCCTTCGAGGAGATCTCACCGATACGCGCCAGGGCGGCGTCCGCGTCTGGCCCGTCTAGGCGCGCGGTAAGCCCGTCGAGTTCGCGCTGCTCCTCGGAAGACAGGCGGGACAAACGGGTGGTTTGTATCTCCGCAGCGTAGCGGTCTTCATAAACGGCGCTGCCGACGAGAATTGCTTTGCGGACGCGTTCGGGGTGCCGGGCGGCGAAGATGTACGCCAGCATGGCGCCCCAGGACGAGCCAATGAGTGTTACCGGACCTTCCGAGGCGTGTTCTTCGAGACTGGCATGCAGCTCCTCGACCTGACTCGCAACGCTCAGAGCCGTCTGGAGTGGTTCCAGAACGCCGCGCGACCGGCCCAATTTCCGCGCGAGGGGCGCCACGGAGCCGAGGGCGCCCGGGCCACCGTGCAGGACGGCGATACGGTAGGGGGGAGTCCCGTAGAAGCGCAGCGGAGGAGAAGCGCCGGTCATAGACCCATTGTACCGGCCGGTGGAGGCGGCGGACCGGTCGAGCCGCGAACGATGAGTTCGACCGGCAGGACCTCGGTGCGGGAGCCAGCGGGCGGCACGTCCAGAGAGGGCGTCTCCTCGTCGTCCCCGGCGGTGGTGCGCGCGATCTGTTCCAGAAGGAGGTCAACGGCGCGCTGGCCCATCTGGAAGAACGGCTGACGTACGGTGGTGAGCGGCGGCGACGTCACCCGGGCGGTGCGGATGTCATCGAAACCCGTCACCGAGATGTCGGCGGGGACGCGCAGGCCGCGGGCGGCCAGGGCGTCCATGCACCCGATGGCGATGGCGTCGTTGGCGCAGCAGAGGGCGGTCGGGAAGGGCGCAATCCCAGAGTGCAACAGGCGCTCGGTGCGCTCCCGCCCGGAAACCTCCCGGTAGTCCCCGTGGAGGACCAGCGCCGGGTTGAGGGGCAATCCCGCTTCGGTCAGAGCGCGCCGGTAGCCGTCGAGCCGCTCCTGCGCCCCCGCCTCGCGGAAGGGGGCGCCGAGCCCGCCGGACAGGTGCGCGATGCGCCGGTGGCCGAGTTCGATCAGGTGGCGCGTTACCGCGTACATACCGCCTTCGTTGTCCACGTCTGCGTTACAGAGCCAGTCGGGGGCGTTATCGGCGTGGATGGCGACGAGGGGGGTGTGCTGCAGGACGGATGCGGCCACGGCGGGGTCGAGTTGGTGCGGCCCCAGGAAGATCAGGCCGTCCACGCGGCCATCGCAGAGGCGCATCAGGCGCGGCTGGAGAGTGGCGGCGTCTTCCCAGCCCGGGATGGTGAACACGGCGGCGTTCTGTCCGTGGACCGCGGCGCTCTGGACGATGCCGTTGAAGACTTCGAGGAAGTACTCCTGAAGCCCCTCCTCGCCGCAGACAGCCACGACGCCGATAAAGTCCATGCGGCGGCGGCTGAGGCCCCGGGCAACGCCGTTGGGACGGTAGCCAAGGCGGGCGGCGGCCTCCAGGATGCGGATGCGGGTCGCTTCGGAGACCTGGGTGCCCGAACGGGAGCCGTTCAGGACGACCGAGGCGGTCTCCTTCGCCACACGGGCTTCGAGCGCCACATCGCGCAAGGTGATAGCGTTGCCTCTTCGCATCGTCGTGCCCCCATTGTAGCACAACAACCGGGTTCTGAATCCGCTCTCGCACAAAACCCGGCGGCAGGGCGAAGCTACGAGACGACGCTGAAGGTGGAGCCGTTCTGGCCTTTGGTGACCTCGATGCGCGAGGGGAACTGCTCCTTCAGCTCCTCGATGTGCGTGATACACAGGATCAGGGCGAAGTCGTCCTGGATGGCGTACAGGGCGTCGATGATGGCCTCGCGTCCGCGCGGGTCCTGCGTCCCGAACCCTTCGTCGAGGATGAGCGTCTGGAGCGGTGCGCCCGCGCGGTGCGCCAGCATCTTGGAGAGCGCGACCCGCAGGGCGAAGTTGACACGGAATGCCTCGCCGCCCGAGTACATCTCGTACGGACGGGTACCTACGTCGTCGGAGATGATAATGTCCAGTGTCTCGATGGGGCCGGCGGCGGTCTTTGACTTCGCCTCGCGCTGCGTCTCGAAGCGCACCTGCATCGCGCCGTCGGTCATCTTGCTCAGCAGTTCGTTTGTGGCGTGCTCGATCTCTGGCAGGGCGTTCTCGATAATGAGCGCCTGCACGCCCTTCTTGCCGAACGCCCCCGTCAACTCCTTGTAGAGGTCGCGATCCTTGCCCGCCTCCTGCTTCTCGGCCGCGCGCTGCGCCCGCTCCGCGCGTAGCTTCTGGCAGTGTTCGAGCTTCGAGGTGAACTCGCCGACCGCCCGCTCTGCCTGCCGCTCGGTTTCGCGGCACCCGCCGAGGCGCGAGTCGAAGTCCGACAGCTCACGCCGCAGCGACGGCAGGGAGGCGGTTTGGAGGCGGATACGCTCCACCGCGGCGCGCCCCTTCTCGATCTGCCCCTCGCGCTTGCTCACCAGCGCCCGCAGCTCCGCGGCCTTCGGCGGCTCCGTCTCCAGCAGGGCGAGCGCCTGCTGGAGTCGCTCCATCTGCACAGCCGCCGTGCGGTACTGCTCCAGCTCCGCCCGGGCCGCCGTCAACTCCTCGCGGATGCGCTCGGCCTTCTCCAGTTCGGCAGAGATCTTCAGCAGTCGCTCCTGCTCATCCGGCGCGTACCGCTTCTCAGACAGCGCCCGGTCGAAGGCGGCCAGGGTCTTACGCCGCTCCGGCAGGGTCTTCAGCCGCTCGGTCAGCCGCTCAAACTCCTGAACCGCGTGGCCGCGCCGCGCCGTGAAGTTTGCTACGGTACGGCGCTCCTCCTGAATCCGCGCTAACTCCGCCCGACAGCGGTCCGACTCCTGCTTCAGGTCGCGCCCCTGCGCCGCCCGCGCCGCCATCTCGCTCCGGAGTCGGGCCAGTTCCGCCTCCGTCTCTGCAACGGCCTGTTGGCGCATCTCCGCCGACAGCGGCTGCCCGCAGTACTCGCACAGGGATGCGTCCGACGATGACAGGGCCGCCAGCCGCTTCTCCAGCCCCTCCGACTCCCGCTTGAGGGCGCCGTGGTCGGAGCGCAGGTGCACCAGGGCGTCGTCCGCTGCGGTGCGCGCCGCCTCCGCCGCCTCCGCTCGTGCCTCCAGGTCGCCGAACTCCGCGATATGGGCGTCCAGCCTGGCCACGTCCTTCTCCAGTTCGGCCCGCTCGCCCTTCAGGTTCTCTAGCTCTGCAACTTCGCGCTCCGCATGGTAGCGCTCGCGCTCCAACCGCTCCCGCTCCTGAGAGACGGCGGTTTCCAGCGCCCGCGCCTCGCGCTCCAGCGCCAGAACGCGATCGTACTTCTGCTCCAGCGGGCCGATGCGCGCGGTCAGTTCGGCGTGCCGCCGGTTCGCCGCCTCGATCTCCTCACGCCGCGCCGCGACCTGCTCCGCCGCGGCGATGCGCTTTTCGAGTTCGGCCAGAGCCGCCAGGCTGCGCGCAATCTCTTCCTCAATGTCGACGATGCGCGCCTCGTAGTCGCGGGCCTGCTGGTCCTTCTCATCCAGGGTCTGAACCTGGGTGAACAGCGCCTCCCGCTCCTTCGTCAGCCCCTCGATCTCCCCGGCGACATCCGCCAGACGCTTCTGCGCGGCCTCCAACTGCGCCGCGTAGTAGTCCTCACGCTCCAACTCGGCGTCGATAGAGCGCAGTTCACGGTCGGCGTCCAGCTCCCGTGCCTCTGCCTCCTTCATCCGCTCCTTGGCCATCTGCTCCAGGCGCTCGTAGCGGGACAGGTCCAGAATCTCCGCCAGCACGTCCTTGCGCTTGCCGGGTGTCGCGCGGGTGAATTCGTCCGCGCGCCCCTGGGCCAGGTACGCGGTCGAGAGGAACGTATCGTAGTCCATGCGCAGGAGGTTTTTGATCTGCTCCTGCGTCTCCGAGCGGTTGGCGCCCGTGAGCGAGCGCAGGGTGCCGTCCTCCTGCCAGATCTGTAGCTCCCAGACCGCGCCGCCGCGCCGGCCGCGCTGCCGGTGGACCCGGTACTTGGCGTCGCCCACGTAGAAGTCGAAAAGGACGGCGACATCCGACGCGCCAAGGCGGATAATATCCTCCTCGGACTTGGCGCGGGTCTTGCCGAAGAGCGCCCAGGTCATGGCGTCGAGCAGGGCGGTCTTGCCGTTGCCATTGTCACCAGACAGGCAGGCGAGCTTGATGCCGCCGAAGTCGAGCGGCGGGACTCCCTCCCCGTAGCTCATGAAGTTCTGAATCTGGAGGCGTGCGGGAATCACCGGAGCAGCGCCTCCTGCTCCAGAGCCTCAAAGAGGGGGCGCGCGGCGGCCAGAAGGGCATCCTTGCGCGGGGCGAGGCGTGGCTGCAACTCCAGGTACATCGCCAGGGCGCGCTCCGGAGTGACGCTCTCGGTCAGCGCCTGGGAGCGCACCAGGGCGTCGGACGTCGGCATGTCCCGCTGGAGGGCGACCACGAGGTGCGCGGCCGAGAGCGCGGCGCGCAACTCCTCCGTCCGGACCAGCGCCGCCCGGTCGTTGGGGACGCGGTACAGGCAGCGCACCACCGAACCGGCGAGGGGGTGACGTGCGATCTCCGCAAGCAGGGTCTTCGTCGGGTCCTCGCTGTCCCCGGCGTCCACCTCGATGTTCAGGAAGCGGCGCGTCTGCAGCGGGACGAACTTCCAATCGGCGTGGCCCTTCCGCAGGTCGGCCAGAATGAACCCCTTCTGCTCGCCGCGCTCACCGAAGTCGATGCGGTCGATAGAGCCGCTGTAAAGAATGGGCGGCTGCGCGCCGCGATTCATCTCCTGGTGCTTGTGGACGTGGCCCATGGCGACATAGTCAAAGACCGGGTGCGCGATGCTGGCTGCCGGCACCTGCGGTTCGTTCGGGTTGTTCAAGAAGCCCTGCACGCCGACGCGGGCGTCCAGGATGGTGAAGTGCCCGGTCAGGACGGCGATGTGGTCCGGCCGCTCCGCGACCTCGCGGGCAAGCTGAGCGACATAGGAGACGTACCGGTCCCGGACGATCTGGGCAACCTCTTCCACTGACTTGCCGCGCGCCTCGTCCTGCGCGATCACGCGCGAGCGGGTGAGGTAGGGCATGCCCGCTACCAGCACCTCGCCCTTACGGGTCTGGATGGGCACGACCTCCGGCCGTTGCAGGATGGTGACCCCCGCGCCGCCCAGCAGACCGTAGATCTCCAGGGCGTGCGCGCGGCCCCGGGTGTTCGGAATATCGTGGTTGCCCACCAGAAGCGCCACGGGCACGCCCGAATCGGTGAGCCGCTTGAGCGCAGCGGCAAACGCTCGCTGGTGGGTCTGGTTCGGGTCGCGCGCTTTGTAGGCGTCCCCGGCAAACACGGCAAGGTCGATGTCGGACTCCAGCGCGCGGTCGATCGCCTGGTTAAGCGAGTCGGTGAAGTCCTCCAGGCGCGTGTTCAGCCCCGTCTCGGGGTTGTACTTGCCGTAGGTCTCGACCCCAAGGTGGACATCCGCGAAGTGAAACAGGCGGACGCTGCGTGCCGCCTCTGACGACCTCTGCGCGCCGGTCCGAACCGCAGCCGGCTGTACCAGGTCCACGAGGGGCTCCGGCGCCTCGGCGGGCTCGGCGGCAGGTTCCGGCTCGGGCTCCGCCGCTTCATCCGCCACCGCGAACGTCTCCGAAGCCTCCCACGGCTCGTCCTCCGCGTCGTCCGTGACAGCTTCGGTAAAGAGGTCCGGAAGCGCCTCCGTTTCCGTCTCGGGGGCATCCTGGGAGGGCTGTTCGGGAGTGTCCTCGGGGTCGTCGAAGAGGGAGGGGGCCATGCCGCTATTGTAACACGCGAGGCAAACACCGTCGATACTTTTCGCCTCGTGCGGACGGCAAACACAGCCTGCCTTTCGCTCTGCTTGGGCGGCTGTATGGTCCTATTAAGACCGATTAGGACGGCGGCGATTGTTCTGCGGGCTCAAACAGGTATACTAACCCGTGGCGGCGCACCCGGCCGGGAGTCCGGCCGTGGGAGCGCGCCAAACTCAACGATTTCGCGGAGGATGATTCCACATCATGGCCGAGCATACGCTTCCGCCGCTTCCTTACGCCTACGAGGCGCTGGAACCCCACATCGACACGCAGACGATGCAGATCCATCACGACAAGCACCACGCGACCTACGTCAACAACCTGAACGCGGCGCTCAAGGATGCGCCCGATCTTCAGGCGAAGAGCGTGGAGCAGCTCCTGAAGGACATTGAGTCCGTTCCCGAGGCAATCCGCACGGCGGTGCGCAACAACGGCGGCGGCCACGCCAACCACACCCTGTTCTGGGAGATCATGACCCCGGGGGGCGCCAAGGAGCCGACGGGTGAGCTCCTGACCGCCATCCAGCAGGCGTTCGGTACGCTGGATGACCTGAAGGCCAAGGTGAACGACGCCGGCGCCAAGCGCTTCGGTTCCGGTTGGGCCTGGATCGTGACCGACGCGGCCGGGAAGCTGGAGGTCACCTCCACCCCGAACCAGGACAGCCCGCTGATGGAGGGCAAGACCCCGATTCTCGGCGTGGACGTGTGGGAGCACGCGTACTACCTGAAGTACCAGAACAAGCGCCCGGACTATCTGAGCGCCTGGTGGAACGTCGTGAACTGGGACAAGGTGGCCGAGAACTACGCGAAGGCGAAGGCGGGCTAAAGCCGCCAACGGCCTCAAACGTCGAACGCCCCCGTGCGCTGCTCCTCAGCGCGCGGGGGCGTTTCGCTTCCGGTACGCCCGCGGCGACATCCCTACGGCCTCACGGAAGGCGCGGGCGAAGTAGGCCGGGTCGCCGAAGCCCGCTGCGGTTGCGACCTCGGTCACCGGGGCGTCGGAGGCGGCGAGCAGGCTCTTCGCCCGCTCGATGCGCAGGAAGCGCAGATAGTCCCGGGGCGTGCGTCCCATCACGGCGGCAAACACTTCGGTGAAGCGGTCCGGAGAGAGGAAGACTTCGGCGGCGACCTGCTCGATACGCACCGGCTCGGCGAAGTGGGCTTCTAGGTAGTGGACTGCCGCCGCAACGGTGGATTCATAGGCATACGGCACACCGCCGCGGCGCGTGGGCTCTTCGCTCGTGGCGGCGTACTCGCGGGCCAGGCGCACCAGCAGGCGCAGGAAGAGGCCGCGCGTGAGCAGGGCGCCGCTTGGCGTGCCGCTTGACCACTCCGCGTACAACTCCTCGATGGCCTCTACCACGTTCGCGTAGGCGGCGGGTGTCAGGTGCAGCCAGCGCCCCTCCATGCCGGTGCGGCGGTATGGCTCCGCGACAAACAGGCCGTGGAAGCCCCGTGTTTCGGAAAGGGCGTCCAGTGTCGCGGCATCGAAGATCTCGGGGGAGAAGTGGAGCGTGTCCGTGACCATCCCCTCGCAGCCCTCGAAGTGGTGGGTCTGACCGGGACGCATCGCGTAGACATCGCCCCGGGTCACGCCGTAGGCGACGCCGTCAATGACATGCGCTCCGCGCCCCCGGCGCACGATGTAGAGCGAATAGAAGTCGTGGTGGTGGTTCGCCGCGGACTGCTGCAGCGCCGTGATGTTGTCGGCCCACATGACCAGGGGCACCCGCGTGGCGGCGGTGTCCTTGCGCTGGCGCACCAGATCCTGGAACCAGTGGTAGCGAATGGGAAGACCGTCGTCGGTCGTTCGCGCGCTCATGTCCGTAGTACGTTCCCCTGACGCCGCGCCGCTCCCTGCCGGCAGGTGCCGGAAAAGTGCAAGAACGCGCCCGTTCCGTCATGGAAAACGAGGAAAGGGGGCGGATACAATCGGGACCAACGACGGAGTAGGGAGCAGAGTCCCATGCTGACGCAAGAGCAAATACAGTCGTTCCGGGAGAACGGCTTTCTAAACTACGGGCCGGTGCTCACCCCCGAGGAGACGGCCGAACTTCGGGAGGGTCTGAAGCGGGTCATGTCCGGCAAGAGCGCGGCCAAGCCCGAGGCTAACCGGAACCTTCTGGGTGAGGGGAGCGAGCAGGTGGTCGTCCAGATCGTCAATATCTGGGAGGCCGAGCCGGCGTTCCGGGTGCACCTGAGCCACCCGAAGATCGTGCAGATGGTCTCGGAGCTGATGGGCACGGATACGGTGCGCGTGTGGCACGACCAGATCCAGGTCAAGCCCTCGCATATCGGCGGCCCCACCTACTGGCACCAGGACCACCCATACTGGCCAGTGATTCAGCCCGCGGACCTGGTGAGCGCCTGGGTTGCCATCGACGATGCCACGGTGGAGAACGGCTGCATGTGGATGGTCCCCGGCAGCCACCGGTGGGGGCCGTACAACGGCGGCACCATTGGCACCGACCCGGAGACCTACGGCCCCGCACCCAAGGACCGCGACTTCCTGCCGGAGGGCGCGGAGATCGCGGCGGTCCCCTGCCCGGTGCCCGCGGGCGGTGTGGTCTTCCACCACTGCCTCACCTGGCACGGCGCGCCGCCGAACTACTCGGGGGTGGGACGCCCGGCCATCGCGGTGCACTATATGCCGGGGTGGACGCGCTACGAGCCGGAGGGACGGCCGCACCTGGTTGAGAAGCATATTCACGTCCCGGCGGGTGAGCCGCTGGTCGGCGACCATTTTCCGACGGTGATGGAGAACGGGAGCATCGTGGCTGTTACCGCCGCGCCCGTCTCGGAAGGATGAGGAGCAGGACCCCATGAGCGTTGTCGCAGAGAGGCGGCCGGAGACGGCCTTCGAGTACAAACAGAAGACGTTTGCCCTGGATGACATTGCGGGCATGACGGAGGCCATGAAGGAGGACGGGTTTGCGCTGGTGCCCAACGTCCTGAACGCGGACGAGGTGGCGGAGCTACGCGCGGCCATCGACCGGTTGCGCCCCTTCGGCTTCGACAAACAGGGCGTCACCGACCACTACAAGTGCGTGTTCAACCGGGAGAAGGTCTTTCTGGACATGATCGACCGGGAGCCCGCGGTTGATCTGGCAGAGGCAACCATGGGCGCGGAGTGCCATATCATCGGGCAGTCCGCCTGGCGCTCGCACCCCGGCCATGACGGGTGGGCGCCCCACACCGACCGGGTGTTCATCAATCTGCCGGAGGATGTCGCTGCGGACCCGCGTGTGGAACTGCCCATCTACCTCTGCACGGCGCACTACTACCTGGACGACCTGACCCTGGACCTCGCCCCGACCTGGGTGATTCCTGGCAGCCACAAGTCCGGCCGCGCGCTCTCCTGGGGCCGGGACAAGGACCCCGAGTGGAACGGGCGCAAACTGGAGCCGGTCCTGTGCAAGGCGGGCGACCTGCTGTTCTTCCGCTCCGAGATCTGGCATACCGGCAGCAAGAACACGAGTGACCGCTCACGCTACCTGCTTCAGGTGCACTACTCACACCGGTTCATTGCGCAGCAGTTCTCGCCGTACCTGAAGTTCCAGCTCAGCACCGAGATCTTGGAAACGGCGAGCCCGCGGCAGCGACGGCTCCTCGGCGAGCACCAGCAGGGCGCTTATGATTGACCTGAGCGGACAGCACGTCTTTGTGGCGGGCGGCAGCCGCGGCATCGGGCGCGCTACCGCGCTCATTGCCGCCCGCGCCGGGGCGTCTGTTTCCATCAACTACGTGCAAAACGAGGCCGCGGCGCGCGAAGTCGTGGACGCAATCACAGCGGCGGGCGGGCGGGCCGTCGCCGTACAGGCCGACATCGCCGAGGACGGGGCCGTGGACCGGGCGATGGATGCAGCAGTGGAGGCGCTCGGGCCGCTCACCGGCTGTGTGGTATCCGCGGGGGTCTTCGAGCCGTCGCCTATCCACGAGATGACGACCGAGTTCTGGGACCGCGTGATGGCGGTGAACGTGCGCGGCTCGTTTCTGAGCGTCCGCGCGGCGGCCCGGCATCTGTGCCCGACGGGCAAGGGTGGCAGCATTGTGCTGTACACATCCACGGCGGGGCAGCGTGGTTCGTCCGTCTACTCGGCATACGCGACGAGCAAGGGGGCGCAGCTTCTGTTCATGCGGTCTATGGCGAAGGAGCTGGCGCCGTATCGCATCCGCGTGAACTGCGTCGCGCCTGGCTGGACCGACACCGACATGAGCCGGGAACCGATTGACGCCGAGGGGCGGGAGAAGGTCATCGCCAGCGTGCCGCTGGGGCGCATCGGGCGTCCGGAGGACCCGGCGAACGCTGCGGTGTTCCTGCTCTCGGACCTGGCGGAGTTCATCACCGGGTCTACCATCACCGTGGACGGCGGCTTCGATATGCGCGGGTAGCAGGTACGGTGCGCGCAGGCCACGGTCGGATATGCCCGCCGGGTGGGTTCCGTCGCCCGTGTGGAGCCGTCGAATGAATTCGCGGCTTACGATAAGAAGGCGGCCTACACCGACTCCAGGAAACGAGGGGCGGCTACCGCATAGCGGTAGCCGCCCCGTTTTCGTCAGCCCGCGGAGGCGGGCTTCTTAACCGCTAGCCGCGAATTCATTCGACGGCACCACACGGGCGACGGAACCCACCCGGCGGCGCCACGCAGGCTACTGCACGGTGAGCAGGTAAAGGCCCACGTATGCGATCAGGACCGCGCGCAGGAGCGGCACCGCGACCGACGGACGCCTTTCGGTGAACAGGCGCGCCAGGAGTAGCGCCGGCAGGAAGGTGGCGGTCTTTATCCCCACGAAGACCACCGGGTGGACTTGGAACGTCCAGGCCAGGAACGGGTTCGCCTCCACCGCCGCACCCGTCAGCACCCACCAGAGCGTGGTGTACATGTCCAGCGCACACAGGGTCATCAGCGTGAGTATCTCCCACTCGCCCGGGCGGGACAGGCGCACCGCGCCTCCAATACGCTCCGCAAGCAAACCGTCCGACCGGATCATGGACCGTTAAGCTCCCCTCGTCGAAACGCTATGAGGAGTTAATACCCAATCCGGATGCAGGTAAAACTACCTGATCATAGTTTCTTTCGGGGGAGTCTCATCGGTCGCATCCAGAAGGAAAGGGCGGTACCCGAACCGGTCGACCGGGGGGAGGTCTTTCAGGCGTCCCGTGCCGCGCCACCGGGTCTCGGCGGCGATCCAGACGCAGCGCGGCGTTTTGGTGCCCAGCGAGGCGAGGGGAATGGTGGCCTGGAGCACCCGCGCGCCGGGCGCCTTCACTGCGAGGGGAAGCCAGACAGCGGAGGAGTCGTCGCTGGCAATCCCGCCGAAGCGGGGCGGGGTGTTCCCGCGCACCAGGAGGTTGTAGCGGACCCGGTTCGAGACCGGCCCGCGCAGGGTAACCAGTACGCGCAGTGCCGCGCCGTCCTCGGTGCGCGCCACGCTGATGGCAGAAACATCGGCCGCAGGGTCGAGGTAGCGAGCCAGGTCGTCCTGGCGCCCGTCCAGCGCCGTCGCCATCTTGTGCCGGGACACATGAGCCACGTCGAGCGAGCCGAAGATCTCGTTCTCCCGCAGGAACGAGCGCAGGAACCGTCCCATCACGGCGAGTTGCGAGGCGTATGCACTGAGCGCCCGTTTCTTCGCCTCGCGCGCCTCGGGCGATGGGGCGTACGAGCGCCAGTGCGTGTCACGGTCGGTCAGACCCGGCGGCGGAACCAGCGGCTTGTCCGGGTGCGCGCCCTGGGGAAGCGGCCAGTCGCCGCGGTGGACGATGTAGTAGTGCAGGCGGATAGCGTTATCCGGAGTGGTCTGAAGCGCCGCCTGGGTGAACGCCGCCGCGGAGTAGTGGTCAGGGTGGTCGTCCGCGGGGTGGGTCACGAAGACGTCTGTGGGGCGCACCTTCCGAATCAGGCGTTCCAGGTCCGCCAGCAGGGCGCTTCCGCTATAAGGCGTGTTTGGCGTAAACGTCCGCGGGTACGGCGAGTGGCTGCACTTGGTGAACGGCGAACGAAAGGGGGTGGACGGCTCCCAATGCGTCTCCCACATCGCCTTCAGCCCCCGGTCGGGGTAGCCCAGGAAAACGACATTGTCGGGGGCGACACCCAGCGCCATCATGGCCCGTAGAGCCTCCGCCTGCCGCTTCTCCGCGAAGCGCACCATCTCGGCGCCCGTCAGCGACACATCGCGCAGGTCACGCCCGGCGGCGACGGGGAAGCCGTCCCCGTTGGTCAGGAAGGCGACGGTGACCGGCACCCCTCGCCGCCGCGCGTCCGCGATGAACGCGCCAACGCCCAGGGTCTCGTCGTCGCAGTGCGGCGCCAGCACCAGCACGCGCCGGCTTGCCTCGGGGGCCGGAAACTCAGGAAGGGGCGCGTCATCGGCCAACTGCTGCGCCTCCCGGTGCAGGTGCAGATAAAAAGCGCTGGATGCGCCTCCGGCCAGGAGCCCGGTCAGTACCAGACCAGCGACCAGAAACTGCCTCCAGAAGGGAGGGCGGCGTCGGCGGCGATACGGGGGGCGAGCAAGAAACGAAAGAGACGCCGGGCGTAACGACAGACGGCGGGCACTAAAGAAGGGTGGCCTGCTTGGTCGCAACGACGGTGAATCCTCCTTTGAATCGCCGGGCTAAACTGCAGTGGGTCCCATAAGGTGAAGGCCGCGGCCCGCATTCCGCGGCGCGGCCCGATCCAGAGGTGAAACACAGTAAGCGGAGTGAGTGGGATTCGAACCCACGAGACGGCTATAAACCGCCTACACGATTTCCAGTCGTGCTCCTTCGACCAACTCGGACATCACTCCAACACCGGGCATGGACTTCCCGTACCGCATATTATAGAATCAGTCGGCGGCCCTGTCAAGGCACGGGGCGGAACGCGGCGCGCGAACGGACACTTTTATGCGAACCCCGAGCGGCGAATTTCTGTCCGAAGACGCTCCTGGCCAGCGTTTCGCCGGGGCGGGGGCAGCGTCACTTCTGGTTCACGCACTGCTCCTCAGCGCCGCCGCCTCCCTGCTACCAACCCTCCCATCGCTCCCTCCGGCGGGTACCCCGGAGGGCGGCGCGGCGGCAACCGTGCCGATCCAGATGGTTCGTCTTGGTGGCACCGCCCGGCACTCTGAGCCGTCACGCATGGTCCTCGCGCCCGCTTCCGGTAGCGCTTCCCCCGAACGGACGTCGCGGAATGGCACGTCCCAGCCGCCTCCGGACCGGTTGGCGGTCCGTCCCCCCGCCGCCGCGACTGTGCCGACCCCGGCTGCGCCGTCCGCCCGGAGGAAGCCACTGACCGCCCCGTCTGCGGATGCTGCTGCCGCGCCGGTCGCTGCCCCGGAGATTGGCGCGCTGACGCGTGCTGGCGCTTTGGCGCGCACGAACGAAACTGCCCGTCACAACGACGCGGGGGGGCTCGCGCCGGCCCTCTCCGGTACGGCGGTGCGGGCGCCGATGCCGGCCGAGCCGGAAGGGGGCGCAGGCGGCCCGGCCCTCGGCCCGGCCGGTCGGGGACCGCTCCTGGAGGGCGGAGATGCCGGCGCGGGTACCCTGACCACCGGGCCGTTCGGACCTATCCGGCCCGGCGACACGCCAAGAGGAGGCGACGACCCTACGGCGGCGCCCGGTGTGCCCGGCGGCGCCACGCGTGAGGCGCAGGCGGCCTCGCGCGTGATGCCCTCCCTGGCCGGAGACCTGCGGACGGGGGGCGGCCGTAAGACCGTTCGCGTCCGGGTCGAGGTGGCTGCGGACGGAACGTTCGAGGCCGCAGTGGAGGAGTCGTCCGGCGACCCGGAGATCGACCGGCGCGTGCTCGTTGCGCTGCGCCGGTGGACCTGGACGCCCGCCCTGGAAAACGGTCTGCCCGTGGCCAGTGTCCAGCGGCTCCGCTTCGATTTCGAGGGCGACTGAGCGTGCTACAATAGGACGAAGGAGCTGTACGAATGCCTGCACCGCAAACGCGATACCTGAATATCATTCTTTCTCTGGCTGTCCTGTCCGCCCTCACCGCGGGCTGCAGCAGCACGCCTGCCAGCGACGATCAGCCCTACGGCGCCCCGGCCGGGAGCGTGGCCTCGCCGGCGGCGGGCGGCGCGGCGCCCTCGGAGACGCCGGATGCGGGCGCCCCGGCCGCGCAGGCGGGCGGACCCGGCGGGCCTATGAT
>CALEKU010000227.1 GCA_937902745.1 uncultured Armatimonadota bacterium | reverse complement strand
CGACGAAGCGGAGCTTCGCTCGCGGAGGCGGGCTTGAATCAACGAAGCCGGGACTTCAGTCCACGGCGGAAACCACGCCCGATCCGACCGCGCTCAAACAGTCACCTCCACGGCCGCCGCACCGGCGGCAGGGCGGACGAGCAGGCCGCCCTCCGCGGGTTCGGCGGTCGCGCCGCCGCTCGGGGTGCCAGCCGACTCGCCGACGAGGAGCAGGGACCAGTTGCCGCCGCCGGGGGTGGCCTCGGCGCGGACCTGATCGCCTTCCCGGCGGACGCGGAGGGTGAGGGCGGTTTCTCCGGTCAGAGTCGGGACGGTAGAAGTGATGTCCGCGCCGTCGGACAGGGCGTAGGCGCGGAAGGTGACGCCGTCGGCGTAGTCGTAGTCCGGACGGGTGTCGGTCGCGCCGACGGGCAGGACGGTATTCGGGCGCACGAGGAGCGGCAGGCTCAGGGCGTCGTGCGTTTCGCGCACCCAGCGCGGCCCCTCCACGGTTTCGCCGGTCAGGAAGTGCGTCCAGCGGCCTTCCGGGACGTAGTAGTCCACGCGCCCCTCCGGGGTGAAAACCGGGGCCACGAGCAGCGACTCGCCCAGCATAAACTGGCGGTCCAGCGTATCGCAGGCGGGGTCGTCCGGGTACTCCAGCAGCATCGCGCGCAGCACAGGAACGCCCGTACGGTGCGCCTCAACCGCCTGACCGAACAGATAGGGCATCAGGCGACACTTGAGCTTTGTGAAGTGCCGCAGAACGTCCACCGCCTCCTCGTCGAAGAGCCACGGGACGCGGTACGAGGACGAGCCGTGCAGGCGGCTGTGCGAGGAGAGCAGGCCGAACGCGATCCACCGCTTGTAGACGTCGGATGGCGGCGTTCCCTCGAACCCGCCGATGTCGTGGCTCCAGAACCCGAACCCGGAGAGGCCAAGCGACAGGCCGCCGCGCAGGGTCTCCGCCATCGACTCGAACGACGAGTAGCAGTCGCCGCCCCAGTGGACCGGGAACTTCTGGCAGCCCGCTGTGGCCGACCGGGCGAAGACCGCCGCCTCGCCCGCGCCGCGCGCCTCCTTCAGCACGTTGAACACGACCTCGTTGTAGAGGTATGCGTAGTAGTTGTGCATCTTCTGCGGGTCCGAGCCGTCGTGCCAGACCACATCGTCCACCGGGATGCGCTCGCCGAAGTCGGTCTTGAACGAGTCCACGCCCATGGCGCACAGGGCGCGCAGTTTGTCGGCGAACCACGCCCGGGCTTCAGGGTGCGTGAAGTCCACGATGCCCATGCCCGGCTGCCACAGGTCCCACTGCCAGACGTCCCCATTGGCGCGCTTCAGCAGGTAGCCCTTCTCTCGCCCCTCGGCGAAGAGCGCCGAGCGCTGGGCGATGTAGGGGTTGATCCAGACGCAGATGCGCAGGCCGCGCTGCTTGAGCCGGGCCAGCATCCCCACGGGGTCGGGGAAGGTCTCGGGGTCCCACTCGAAGTCGCACCAGTGGAAGCCGCGCATCCAGAAGCAGTCGAAGTGGAAGACATGCAGCGGCAGGTCGCGCCGCGCCATCTCCTCGACGTAGCTGGTGACGGTCCCCTCGTCGTAGCTCGTGGTGAACGACGTGGTGAGCCACAGGCCGAACGACCACGCGGGCGGCAGCGCGGGGCGGCCCGTGAGCGCGGTGTAGCGGTCCAGCACCTCTTTGGGCGTGGGGCCGTAGATCACGAAGTACTCCAGCGACTCGCCGGGGACGCTGAACTGGACGCGCGAGACTTTCTCTGAGGCGACCTCAAAGGAGACCTGCTCCGGGTGGTTGACGAAGACGCCGTAGCCGCGGTTGGTGAGGTAGAACGGGACGTTCTTGTACGCCTGCTCGCTGCCGGTGCCGCCGTCCTTGTTCCACATGTCCACGACCTGGCCGTTCTTGGCGAACGCGGTAAAGCGCTCCCCGAGGCCGTAGACACACTCGCCGACGCCGAGGGAGAGTTGCTCGTGGACGTAGGCGCCCTGACCCGCCACCTCCGCATAGCCCATGGCGCGGCCGGCGCTACGGGTGACCACCCGTCCGTCCGCCCCCATGAACTCGACACCCCAGCCTTTGCGGGACACGCGAACCGTGAGGTCGCCGTTGGTGAGGGTGGCCGCCTCGTCCGTCACGGCCACGGTGGCCGGGATGTCCGCCGCACTCTCCAGCGGGAAGCGCGGGCCGCGCTCGCGTCCGCCCTCGTAGTGCGAGATTCGCACCCCGATGACGCCCGGGAGCGGTGACCAGAACCGCAGGGTGAGCACCGGCCCCTGCAGGGTGTCGCCGCGGTGCCGAATGGGCCGGGTGGGCGCGAACACGGTGAGCATGCCGTCGCCCGCGTCGATCTCGTACGCCTCGGCCGGGTAATGGGCGCGGACGCCCTCACGCATGAGCCAGTTGCCGTCGGTGAATTTCATGGTTACTTGCAAGCCCCCTGCCGCCGCCGATTCTGCTACCCGCCCGTAGTCCCGTCCGGCAAGCAAAGACGCGCGGCGGCGAAAAGTGCCGCCGCGCGCATCGGGCTGAATCGTTGGATCACGTTATCCGACTCTCCGGTAGGGCCTATCTACGAGCTATTTATGAAAGCCGGTCCGACGTTCGACGCGCCGCGTTACCGCGTCTGCGCCTTCTGTGCGGCCTGAGCGGCCCCCTTCTGCTGCATAGACTGGATGCGCAGCTGCATCTCCGGTGGGACCTTCGAGGGGTCCGCGGCGAAGGACTGCGGGGTCACGTTCTTGGCACGGCTCTCGGCACTGCTGCACCCCGCAGTGGTGCTGACGGCGGCCGCAGCGGCGACCACCAGGGCGGCCCATGTTATCCGTATCTTCACGTCTGTCTCCTCCGAGGTTCGTAATGGTGCCTCCCCGCCGGCCATCCGGGCAGACGGGGAGACTCGCGCTTGGCGCTTCATGCTTCCGGTCTCGGTGTTAGCGGTCTCGGTGTTAGCACCCGACCAGCGCGGCACCGTCCATCGTTGGGTTAGCGCCGGGTCGCGTCCCACATGTTGTCCTGCGGGCGGTTGATCGGGTCGGGGTTGGTGGCGACAGGCCTCATGGCCTTAACGTGCCCATCCACGAAGCAGAAGTTGGCAAACTCCGTGCGGTGCACCGAGACCGCGCCGTTCTTGCCATTGGGGTAGGCCGCTTCCGTGCGCGTGCCGTCCGGGATCAGGTGGTCGCCCCATCCCCCGGCGTCGCCGTAGGGGCCGCCGAAGACCGAGTTGGGCCCGAAGCCCGACGAGTTGCCCGCGTAGCCGGCACCGCCGCCCTGCCAGCCCTTAGAATCGCCGTTCCACTTCTCGGCGATCAGGATGGTATCCGCCGGGCGCTCGATCTCGCCGTTGGACTTGGAAGCCCCGCTCAGCCAGCCAGGGAAATTGCCGGTGGCCATGACTCCCAGTAGCACGAAGCCGTTGTCGGGATTGCCGTCGCCAGCCCAGTTGTATTGAGTGCTGTACACGCCGTTGCTGGCGTAGGACATGCCGATGCCCGCCCAGCCCGCATACTCGTCGTTACTCGGCATCGGGACCGCCCCTTCCGGGTCGCTGGGGCAGACGAACACGGCCACATTCTTGATGTAGGGCTGAACGAACTGCTGCCACTGGCCGTTAACCCACTGGCTACCGTCGAAGGCAAGCGGGAAGGTCTCGTCGTAATCCTGGTTGTACTGGAGGATTGCCAGGCCCATCTGCTTCATGTTGGAGAGACAGGAGGCAGCCCGCGCCTTCTCCCGGGCTGAGGCGAAGACAGGGAACAGAATCGCCGCCAGGATAGCGATAATGGCGATGACCACGAGGAGTTCGATCAGGGTGAACCCTGACAGTTTGCGTGCGCTCCCGCGCGCTGATTGACGACTACGTCTCATTGTGTCAGAGACCTTTCTTCTGGGTACCGATGAACCCGTTCACTTGATGACTGAGAAACGAGCAGGCGGTGGGCCGACAGACCCACGGACGACGAGTTGAACCGAAAGTACGTCGGCAGCGACCTCGGCGGGGGACTCGCCCGCCTCCCCCTCCTCATGGTCGCCCGCCGCTTCCTGGTCGATTAAGGCGAGTACACGCTCCACCGCCCGCGCCCCGAGCGTGCGGAGAGGTTGGGCGACCGTGGTGAGCCGCGGCGACGTCAGGCAGGCGTCCAGGGTGTCGTCGAAGCCGATGATCGAAAAGTCCTCGGGGACGCGCAGGTTCCGCTCCGCCATCGCCTCCAGGCACCCCATCGCGACCGCGTCGTTGCCGCAGAAGATGGCAGTGGGAAGTTCCGAGGGGCCGGTCGTGTCCAGCAGGTGCGCCATCCGCTCACGCCCTGAGGCCAGATGGTAGCCCCCCGGGACGATCCACGCCTCCTCTACCGGAATCGCCGCCTCACGGAGCGCGCGCCGGTACCCTGCGATGCGCTCCCGCACGCCCGCGAACTCGGCCGGGCCGCTGAAGAACACGATGCGCCGGTGTCCATGCTCGATCAGATGGCGCACGGCCAGGTACGCGCCGCCCTCGTCGTCCACGTTCAGATTGACGATCCCCTTCGGGGGCTCGTTCGCCTGGACCGTGACATAGGTCATGTGCAGCGCAAGCTGCTCCACGAACGACGCCGAGAGCACCGGGGCGATCAGGATCATGCCGTCCACGCGGCCGTCGCAGAAGCTCAGAATCTTCTTTTCGTCCGCGGCCCAGTGATGCGACACGGAGAAGATGGTCGTATTCTGCCCCCGGGCGGACGCGGCTTCCAGAATGCCGTTCAGGATACCGAGGAAGTACAGATTCGGAACGCCCCCGTCGATAGCAGCCACCACGCCGAGCGTGTCCATTCGGCGGCGCTGGAGGCCACGTGCGGCGGCATTGGGGCGATACCGGAGGCGCGCGGCAGCTTCTACAATCCGGGTGCGAGTCGCCTCGGAGACGCGGGTTGCGGAGTGCGCCCCGTTGAGGACGACCGACACAGTCATCGCGGAGACCCCTACTTCGCGGGCCACATCCTGAAGAGTAGGCGCATTGCTTCTTCGCATCGCTTAGGCCCATCCTACCATAGATTATCGCTAATTCAAGCCTTCGCGGGAAAATCGACCGAACCGTGATGACGTCCTACGAAAAGTCCCAGGTAAGGTGAGAGGCGCCGCGCCGCAGCGTGTATACGCGCTCCCCCAGAGCCGCCTGGCAGTAGGGATTATCGAAGCGGGGGTAGCCGCGCAGGGGAATGGACGTCCCCCGAACCGTCAGCGGGCCGGTCCAGCCGAAGCGCACCTCACCCTGCGACGGTGACGTGTACACCACCGACAGCCCGTCGCACACGACCGGGGCGGCGGTCACGGTATCCACAAATGCGGCGAAGCCGCCATAATCCGACTTCGCGCCCATCTCGCAGAGCCAGACATTGTCGCCGGGCTCCGCGCGCAGTTCCACCTCACTCTCCCAGTGGACAGGACGCTGTGAGTACAGGGCCAGGTAGCCGTCGCTCAGACGCCCGAAGGTCCAGTGTCCGCACTGCTCCACCTCGTCGAAGGCGGCCCGGGGAAACCGGGCGTGGGAGAAGGGCAATGGGTCGTCCGGCGGCAGGTGATGGAGGCACACGAGGACGTTCTCGTGCTGTGCGGCGCGCGGCAGCCAGCGGTTACCCGCCCAGAAGTTCGGCCGGTGCGTGTGCTCGCCGCTCTCGTCGCGCGTGCCCGGGTGGTTGGTGTAGACCGCCGCGTCCGCATCCAGCGTGGCCTGCCACACATGCTGCTGGTAGCCGGGCTTCCCGGGCCGGAAGTCTTGAGCGCAGGACAGCAGGTAATCGGGGGTCCGGTAGGTCACCAGATTGACCTCACTGAGCGCGGTGTTCAGGACGTCTCCATCGAACACCGCGCCGCCCGACTCAATCAGAGCGCGGCAGGCATTGAGCGGCACATCCGCCTGCTCGATAAACGCCTTCAGCCACGGGTCGTCCGCGATATCGGCCACGCGGAACGCCGTAGGGCGCAGCGCCGGGTGACGCGCGGTCTGGCATGCCCAGAAGAACATCGCGTCGTCCAGGGAGTCGTGTGCCAGGCCATAGCGGGGCGCGTCCGCCACATCCAGCCCATGCCGCTCCCGGCACAGGAGCGAGGGCGCCGGTTCCTCTGCCGCCACCGCCGCGACCAGTTCAGGGCAACGGTAGGCGCTGGTGGCGAGCGCCGTCAGGGCGAGCGTGGCGTGCCCGGGAAACTTCCCCACCCCGAACACCAACCAGGAGACCGCGGTGGCCGGGTCCGCCCGCCCGGTTCGCAGGAACTCGACATAGGTGCGCCCGTGTGTCCCCCCGAGGACGCCCCGGTGGGAGTGCAGGGCAATCTCGAACAGCAGCACGTCCACCAGCATCCTGGCCCGGCGCCGCAGGTCGGCATCCTCCGCGAAGTCGTACAGGCAGAGCAGCGCCAGCAGGTCCTCCTCGATGTAGCAGGACAGCCACTCCGAGAAGCCGAACCGGGCGCGCTGGTCCATCCACTGCCGGGTGCGAGCCGCGCCGTGCTTCGCGTGCCAGGCGCCCGTCTGCCCCGTTCCTTCGAAGACACGCCCCGGGAAAAGCTGCCCCGCCAGCACCTCGCAGGCGTGGAACAGGATCTGGTGGTTTTCGGTGTGGAAGCACATCCCCCGGATGCCGCGCCCGTCCACGCCCTTCTGGTCGTACCAGTAGCAGAAGCCGCGCGCCGCCCGCTCCACCGCGTCGCGCTGTTCCGAGGTTATCGCCGGGGCGTCACCGCCCCGGCTGGCCGGGCGGTACAGGAGGCGCAGCAGCGCGGCCAGGGCAAAGTCCGCGCAGTCGCGCCGGGCATTGATCCAGTCCAGCGTGGCGGAGAGGAGCAGCGCGGAGTGGGCGTCTGTCGCCGGGCCGCGTCCCGCCTCGGCGCGCGGAAGGAGGTAGAACGGCTCCATCGGAATCAGATCGAACACAGACCCGGTGCGCTCGGCGGGGCGATGGAACGGGGTTTCGGCCACGGCTTCGAGGTACTGCCGCTGCCGCGCTTCGTAGTCGGACATACGGCCTCCTTCAGGAAGAGGGCGACGAAAGCCGCGGCGGCGCTGTGCTGGCGCGCACCACGAGTTTCGAAACGGGGAGCGCAACCCGACACGCCTCCAGCGGCGCCCCTCCAAGCAGCCGCAGCAGACACCGGAACCCTTCGCTCGCAACGCTCTCCAGGGCGACGTCCACCGTGGTCAGGGGCGGCGCACTCTCGCGGGCCGCCCCCGCGTTGTCCACCCCCACGACCGAAAGGTCTCCGGGCACGGACCACCCCGCGCCGAGCGTGGCCCGGACCACGGCCGCCGCGATGGCGTCATTAGCACAGAGGACGGCGGTGGGCGGCCAGGGCAGAGCACGCCAGGTGGCCACGATCTGTGCCGCGCGCACTTCGTCGGCGTGCCACGCACCCGCATAGGCCAGCCACTCGGGGCGAAACGCCCCCCGGCGCCGCACCCACGCCTCGTAGGCGTGCAGGCGCAGCAGGGCAACGTCGTCCACCCGCAGGTCTCCCGCCTCCGGCGCGTCATCTTCACGCCCGACCGGGCCGGCGACATGCGCAATCCGCCGGTGCCCCAGCTCCCACAGGTGCGACAGGGCGAGGTCCACGGCCTGCGCCTCGTCCGCCCAGGCGGCGCCGCAGTGCTCCGGCAGGTCCTGTGACCGTGTCAGCAATACGGTGGGCATTCCGGCCCGAGCCACCCGCCCCGGTCGCGTGTTCTCGCTCTCGTGCGCATGGAACAGTACCCCGTCCACGCGCCCGTCCAGAAACGGCTCCACGCGCCCCGGGTCCGCATCGCGCACGGACCGGGGGTAGTGGAGCAGCGAGTAGTCCTCGGCATCGGCCGCCGCCGTGATGCCTCGCCACAGTCGCTCGAAGAAGCCGTTGCCGTCCAGGATTAGCGGGTCCAGCGGACTGCGCACGCACACCCCCACCGTTCGCGTCACCTTGGTCTGCGCGGCGCTGATGAGCGAGGACGGCGTGTAGTGCAGAGCCGCGACCGCGGCGCGGATACGCTCCGCGGTCTGCGGGGAGCAGACGCTCTCGCGCCCGCTTACGAAGACGGAAACGGTCGTGGTGGACACACCCGCGCGGCGCGCCACATCCTTGATGGTCGATTTGCGGTACCGGCGGCTGCCAGCGCCGCCGCCATTGTTGCTGCTATTGCCTTCCACACTGCCTCCGCTAGAGCGCGCGGGTTCGGTCAGTTCACCACGCGGAGGATCACGCCCGTCACTTCGATCTGCCCGACTTTGTATCCTACCTGGAAGTCCACCTTAGCCCAGCCCGGAGGGGTATCCGACTCCTGGACCCACTCCTCCGAATACTGCTTCCACTCGGGCGTCAGCCGCTCTTCCTTCGTCACAATCTTCGCGTACGGCTCTTCGGACTGCTCCACCACCGTGAGCATGGGGCAGGAGTCCTTGCTGCGCGCCCAGTAGGTCAGCCGGTAGCGCTTGCCCTTCTGAAAGGGAGCATCGAGCGTGTGCGCAACCTGAAGGCCCCAGAAGTTCTCCCCAACGGCGGTGATGGTAAACCGCCGCGCCCGGGGGTGGCCGGGGACGCTGGCATCCACAACGCTCGTTGTCATGTTCTCCGTGGGTGGGTTGGACACCAGGAGTTTCCATGCCTCGGAGGCGATGTCGGGCGCGAGAAGCACGCCCGCGGGGCGGGGAGCCGCCGACGGAGACACAGCAAACGGGGAGGCAGTGCTACCGGACGGCGGTGGCGGCGCGGTGGCGCTCGCCGCGGCCGTCCGGGCGGCCGCAGCCGCTGCGGCGGAGGCCCCCGGCGCGGCCCCGGCGCCGTTGTCCCCCGGCTTGTACCGCCAGAACGCGATCACGGTGAGGACGCAGAAGGCGCCCAGGATAACCAGCAGCCCCGCTGGTTTCAGGATGACCGGCTTCAGGATGACTCGCATCAGACCTCTCCTTGTCTGCGTTGTCAGCGTCGAATCGTTCCGTCGGGCGTAGCAGTTGGCAGCGCTCCGGGGCTGCCGACCGCGATGGTGACCGCCGCACGGGGCGGCAGGACTATTCGGTTGTCCGTGCCGAGCGGCCCCAACTCCTGGAAGGGCGCTTCCACCCCGCCGCCGCTGGGCGGGAAAACGGTCTGGTGGACCGCGGAGGCGGGGCCGCGCGGGAAGCCCTTCAGGTCGAGTGTCACGTCAGCGGGATGACTCTCCGACGTATTGAGCGCGACCACCACAAGCCACGCGCGGTCCGGGCTGAGGAATGCCGACACCTTGACCTCCTCCGGCCCGCCCTCCACCGCCACCCGGCGGTAGCCGGGGGCGGTGAAGTAGGCGTAGTGCTTGAGCGCCCAGTAGCGGTCATTCAGGCGAAAGCCGTCCGCGTTTGCCCACGCGTCGCGCTTCCATGGGTTGTCGATCGTGATGAGGGCATCGTCGCCTGGCCAAACACCCGCCCAGTAGATGTAGGCGCTGGCCTCCTCCTCCACCAGAGAGTTGTGGATGAGCCACGCGGTCTGGAAGCCGTCACTGCGTCCAAACTCTGTCATCCACCGCGACTTTTCGGGGTAGGCGTCGCGGATTGCCTGTAGTTTCGGCACAAACGTGTCCGGGTCCTGGTGAGTCCCGCCACTGTAGAGGTGGTGAGCGACCGCATGGACTTTGCCCAGGCGCACGGCATTGGAGGGAGGGAGGTAGCGCTGGGGGTTTCCGCCATCTATGCCAAGGGTCTCGGGTCCGACCAGCCGCGGCGGCTGCGGAAGCGTCTGCACCGCATTGTACACCGCGTCCAGCGCCCGCCCGTACCCGGCCTGCCCCCCCGTTTCGGACGGCCCGAACAGGCAGGACTCCCACTCCGCCTTGAAATCGGGCTCGTTCTGGATGCTGATATACGTGGGCCGGATACCGGCCGCTTCGTAAGCGATCAGGGAGTCGCGCCAGTGCCGGGCGAATTTGCTGTAGGCGAAATCGCCGTTCTCCCGCGCGAGGGTGCCGCCCTCCTTCTCACTCCGGTTGCTCTTGAGCGCCGCGGGCGGGGACCAGGAGGACATGAGGATGGTGACGGGACGGCCCAGCGACTGCGCTGCGCCGCGGGTGATGTCCGCCTCGTCCCGCGCGAAATTCGGCCCGGAGCCGGGCCGGTACGCGTTCTGCAGCCGCAGAATATCCAGCTTGAGGCCCCCGAACAGTGCCTGGTAGATCTGCTCCTTGTTCGGGTGCGACACGAGCCAGTTCTGGTAGAAGGCGACGGAGGCGCCGAAACCCTCCAGCCGCTGCCGCTCCCGGTGCGCGTCCACACGCACCGTCACGCCTGCGGGTGCGGCTGGCCCCGCCGCGGCGCCGCCCCTCCGACACGCAACCGGCAGCGCGGCGAGGCAGCAGAGGCACAGCCCGGATTGGAGGACCCGGGTCAGTAGTCGGCGGCGGCGGCGATGGAACGGCATGAGGATAGCCCCCGGTGAAATGCTTCACCAGGACGGGTACGCACCCTTCGTGCCACGGTGGCGCGGGGAGCGCATGCGCTCCCCTTATATTTCCGTCCGGCGGGTCCGCAGGGGCAGGAGCCGCACGGGGCCGAGCAGGCCGGAAGGGACCGGCTTCCATTTGGCGGCGTCGAACGGCTTGTAATGAATATTGACCATCAGGAACGGGCGCCACCGGGCGCCCTGACGTCGCTCCAGGTCCGCGAGGCGATTTGCCATGAGATTCGTCACCTCGACCTCCAGTTCGTTGCGACCGGGCTTCAGCGCGCCGGGAGGCAGGTCGAGGCGCCACGGGCGCGCGAAGACCGTCCCGATGTCCGCGCCGTTCAGCCGGACGCGGGCGCTGTGGCAGACCGTTCCCAGCTCGAGCCGCCAGCCGTCCGCGGTCGCGGTGCTCGGAGCATCGAACGTCGTCCGGTAGCGCGCGGTGCCGGAGAAGTTGCCGGGGGCGCCGCCGTCCCCTTCCCAGGCCGTCCAGTCCGACAGCGCTTCCACGCGGCGCGGCGCGGGCAGCGGCTCCGGCCCGCCCTCCACGAATGTTACCTCCCACGGGCCGGCGAGCGGAACCTCTCCCGCGTCCGACGGCACACGATACGGCCACGGGTCGGCATCCGGCAGCCCCGCCCCTATCCGCAGAAGCAGGGACGCCCCGGCGGGCAGGTCCAGGTACACGCGGCATGCCCCCCCGTCGTTCTCCGCAGACAGGGCCGCCCGCCCTACCGCCCCCGTCATCGGGTCCATCAGGAGCGCCCCGCCGCCTTTGGCGCCGAAGGCGAACCAGCCGCGGATATCCTCCTGGCCCGGGTTCGCCAGGAAGTACGTGAGCGTGTCACCGTCCCGACGGCGCGTGAACTCGACACCTGCCCGGGCGACGGGCTCCGCGGGTACGCCCGCGCGCTCCAGCAGCGCAGCAAGGTCCGGGCCCACGAGTACCTGCCCCCGGCCGACGGCGTGCCGCCGGACACCTCCCGCTCCCCCCTCGGCCGCCCCAAGCGCCGCGACGGCAGCGCGCAGTTTCGCCCGCCGCGTCTCCAGATCCGAAAGGCCCGGAACGTCCTCCGGGAGTTCGCCCAGCACCAGCACCGTCGCGCCCGCGCGGGCGAGTTCCGCCCAGCGTGCCACCGTCTCCGGCGGCGCGAGGCGGCACCCGGCGACCAGCAGCGCCCGGCAGCGCAGCCCGCCGGTGGTCGCAAGCCGCCCGCCCTCGCCCACGGTCACGTTCTCGGAAAGCTGCCGGTCGGAGACCAGGTCGAACGCCCGGCCGCCTTCCGCCAGTTCGTGCGCCGTCTTCACAAACTCGGGCAGGTTCTCGCCCAGCCAGGTCGCCGTACGGCCAACGGTCAGGAAGTGCAGCAGGTCGTGCGCCCCCGCCTCCTTCGCCAAAAGGTCGGAGTATGGGAAGTAGAGCAGCACATCGGAGTCCGGCTCGCCCGCCTGGAGCAGCGACTGACACCGAGCGATGTAGGCATTGAGCGCGGGCAGGTGGCTCCACCAGGGGTTCGTCGGCGCGCAGTGGGTGGACGCGTAGAACATCCAGCCGGGCCACTCGGCGTCCTCCGGCGAAAAGGGGGTGCCGTGGAAGAAGATGTGGTTGATGCCGAGCGTAAAGAGCGTGTCCACCTCCGCCTTCAGGTGCTCCAGAGGGACGTGCGCGTGCTCTCCCGCCCAGGTGAACGACTCGCTGGAGCAGAGGGGCCGCCCCGCGACATGCGCGGCAGACGAGGCCATGCGGCAGACCAGCGCCTCCTCCTGCGCGCCGAAGTCCGGGGGAGCGTCCGCCAGCGGCGTCAAGCCCGCCAGGCGCAGCCGGGGCGGGCCGAAGACCTCGGTCTCCGGGATATCCACCGCGGCGTACAGGTCCAGCAGGTTGCCGGGGGAGCCGTGCGCCTGGTTGCGCGCCTTCACGCCCCGCCCGCGCGCCCAGCCCGCCCAGACGTCCAGGAACGCCTCGCGTGTCAGGTCTTCGATAGTAAGGCGATAGTCGGCGCGGACCCGGCGGACGGTGTCGGGGTCGCCGTCCCCGGCCAGGTGCGGCAGGTGGTCGCGCAGGTCGTAGCCGCGGCGCCGCGCGAACGCCTCCAGGATGTCCGGCGTCGCGTTCGCGCCGAAGACCTCCCAGGAGTCGTTGAAGAAGCAGCGGGGCGAGAGCCCTTCGGGCAGGCGCGCGAACGCCCGGTCGAACGGCGCCAGGTAGCGCCGCACGGCGCCCGCGTCGAAGTGATCGAGTACGTTCCCCTCGCCCCCGGGGGCGGCGCGCTTGACCTGTTGTCCCGTGGGCGCGAGGAACAGCGCGTAGTGCTTACCGCCCGCTGGCATCGCCGCCAGAAGCTCCGCGTCCGGCTTCTTCAGGCTCCGGAGCGGTTCGCCGTCCGGCAGAGCCTCCACCCACACCCGACAGGGAGCGTCGGCGGCCCCCACCCACGGGCCGCCGAAGGGCCAGCCCGTGCCGGTAATGAGGTCCACGCCCATGTTCAGACGCTTCGCCTCCTGCAGGGTGTGAGCGAAGAGGTCCACCCAGCGCTCGGAAAGGAAGGGGACGGAGCGCGCCTCCTGCCCCTTCGGCCCGTAGATCGGGCTCACCTCCACCCCGCCGATACCCGCCTCGCGGAACCGCTCCAGGGAAAGGGTGATATCCCGCTCGGTCAGGGCGCTGCCCATCCACCACCACCGCGTCCAGGGTCGGTGCGCGGCGGCGGGGGCGGGCCAAGCGGGGTGTAAGGAGGAGTTCGCCGACGGACGGCTCTGCGGCTGCGTACTCATGGCGGCGTCAGATTTCGGCGTCGCGAACGGCCGCGCCTCCTCACGGGGTAGTCGTATCCGCCGGCGCAGCCGTCGCGGGCTTCAGCAGACCGGCCAGCGGACAGTCCTTGAGGCCGCGGATGCCTTCCGCCACCGCTTCGGCGTTGATCTTCGCGCCCGCCTCGTTTGTGTGCGTCCGGGCGTCCGCAAACAGCGCCTCCACCTTCTCCGGCCCCATCGCCTCATAGCGCCGCGCCACGATCTCATTGAGGTCCACAAAAAGCGCCCCGCCCTGTGCCGCCGCCTCCTTGGCCCATTTGCCGTAGTCCCCGGAGGCCCGGGCGACCCTGCCCTCGTTCCAGATCTTGCGCGGCACCGGCGAGAGGACAATCGGGATCGCGCCCGCCGCCTTCGTGTCCGCGATGTACCGGCGCAGGTACCAGCCGTAGGAGCGGACGATCTCCTTCGCGCCCGTGGCCTCCATCACGACTTCGCGCTCGTCGTCGCCGTTCCCCTTGAGCGAGGCGCGCGGGCGCGGGCCGGTGTTCAGTTCGCCGCCGTCGTTGTGGCCAAACTGCATCAGCACGTAGTCGCCGGGCTTGAGTTGCGCGCGCACCTTCTCCCACAGTCCCTCGGTGTAGTAGGTGCGGCTGCTGCGCCCGCCGAGCGCCCGGTTGTTGACCACGGCCTTCTCGGGGTCGAACAGGGCGGCGAAGGGCTCACCCCACCCCTGCTGGCCCTCGGTGCCGTTGCGCACCGTGGAGTCCCCGATCAGGTAGACCGTCGGCTTATCAGCGGCGGCGTGCGCCTCCCCCCCGGCTCCGCCCAGGCAGAGCAGCAGCAGGGTAGTGAGAAAACCAGCGCAGCGAACAATGTTCACGTTCTTCCCTCCTCTTCTTCGAGTTCTTTAAGCTCTTTATCGTACATGAAAGCGAACGCCCGCGGCAGCAGGGTACCTGCTGCCGCGGGCCTTTTACAAACGGCGGGTGGACTAAAACTCGGGCATCGCCCAGAGGTAGGCGCCGTAGCGCGAGGTCCCGGGAATCTGGCGTGCGGCCATGAGCGACTTCAGGTCCAGGGTGGACGAGTGGCCGTCGCACCAGGAGATGTTGGTACGCTTGAAGTGCGGCGCGAAGACACGGTCCGCGTTGTTAGCGGAGACCTTGGGCGGGTTGGTCGTCTCGTCCACCCACGCCTGGTAGTAGGTGGTGGAGTTGCCCTGCCCCCAGTCGAAGTTCGTGGAGGCGTCCACATTGTTGTTGGTGGGGTACAGGGGAATCGCTCCCTCACAGGCAAAGACCGTGGTCGCCGGATGGGTGATATCGCTGAGCGCCGCGCCAACCACGCTGCCGATTCCGGTAGTGGCGTTGTAGGTCCCATTGATGGCGTAGTTGCCGTAGTGGTAGTTGCGCTTGCCGCCCGCCGCCGCGATGCCAGAGGCGTTGCCGACCCAGATGTACTTGCCCCACTCGTCGGGGTCGTTCGGGTCGCCCGTGCGGCTCGGGCAGCTGAAGATCGCCTCCGACTTGATGTACGGGTAGAGCAGATCCATCCAGTGCGGGCTGGAGGGGCTGTTCTTGACGTAGTACAGGATCGGCATGGTCTCGTCGTAGTCCTGCGCGTACTGCATCGCCGCGAGGCCGATCTGCTTCTGGTTGGAGAGGCACGACGCCTGCCGGGCCTTCTCCCGCGCCTGGGCAAACACCGGGAACAGTATGGCCGCAAGTATGGCGATAATGGCGATGACGACAAGCAGTTCGATCAGAGTGAAGGCGGAGTGCGGACGCGGACGCCGCGTGTTCGAGGCGGGGCTATAAACCATCAACGTTGCCTACTTTCTCACTTCGTCGCGAGTGGGACCGGGACGACGACACTTCATCAACCGGTTTATTGGCCTATTATAACACAACCCGCAACATACATAAACCGGTTGCGTGATTTTTGTCGGGTCCGGTTCCCGGCGCGTCATCGGTCTCCTCCCCCCGGCCGCGGCGGCGCGGGCAGTTCCGCGGGCACGCGGTCCCCGATTAGCGCCAGGTTCTGGATGGCGGCGAGCCCCCACTGCGACGCGGCGTTCGTGGACATCCCGAACCCCTCGTCCACGGAGTTCAGGACCGCAGGCCCCGCGATGCGTCGGGTCGCGAGGTCGCCCGAGCGCACGCCGAGGCCCGCCGCGCCGCCGAAGAATTCGGCCCACGCCCGCGCGGCCAGGACCGGGTCGCCCCCGCGCCGCGCCGCGGCGTATGCGGTCAGGCGGGAGTGCGCTTCGCCCAGGTTCAGGCGGCGCAGCCGCTGGCCTAGCAGGCGCTCCTGCTCCTCCGGGGACGCGTTGTACGCTTCACAGTAGAGCAGCCACGCCCGTTCGTACTCTGGCACGTCCAGCAGGTCCAGCAGTTCGGCGTTCACCTCGACCGCGCCGAACACCGCGTTCAGGTGCGACACGCTAATCCGATCGCCGCCAGCGCCGCGCGGAAAGCGCCCCGTCTCCGGGTCGTAGCCCGCGCCCCCCGCAAGCCACCCCCGCTCCATCGCCCCGATGTCCTGCATCCCGGCCAGGAGACGATCGCGCCACTTCGCATCCCCGGTGCGCTCCCACTCGGTCAGCCATGCGGCGGCGAATGAACACCAGTCCGTGCCAAAGCTCGCGTAGGCGGGCGGCGCCCCCTCCGCCGGGGCGGGGTCGGCATCACCCGGTGAGGCGGTGCTGCGTCCGCCCACCTTGCGCCCGATATGGATGTGGGCGAGCTGCCGGTCGCTCTCCAGCAGTTCGCGCATCAGGTCGCCCGTCCGCTCGTCCGCGGTGAGATAGTAGTAGATGCGGCGATAGGCTGCGGTGCTGACGCGCGGCTGCTTGGAGCTGTCGCCCCAGTGCAGGACGTTGTGCCGCGACCCGAACCCCTTGAAGCGCCCGAGGTGGTGGACATCCACCTCCCCGGTGTGCCGCGTCATCGCCTCTGCCATGCGGAAGACATCCGCCCGCCCGGTCCGCAGGAAGGTGTACCAGAGCCAGAGATCCGGCGACAGTTCCGAGTTTGCCCAGGCGAACCCGCCGATGTCGTACTTCCACTCGTGCCGGTCGGCGTCGTAGGAGTGCATCACGTCGCCGTAATCCCAGAAGCCGTACCAGCGCCGCTGCTCGATCTGGCCCCGGTAGAGCGCGACCAGGTAGTCTAACTGGTCCTCGATGCGCGCCTTCACCGGGTGAGAGCGGTCCGGCAGACTCCAGATACCGAAGACGCCCGCCGCATAAAGGCGCCCCGGCGAGCAGACCAGAAGGGGCGGGTTCCGAAGCGCCTCCGCCCGTGCTACGGTCTGCGCCCGGTCGGGCGTGGCGGCGAGCGCCTGGAGCGTCATCTCGCTCGTGCGCGCCACACCATGCGGGGTCCCCCAGCCCTTCTCGTAGTCCTCGTAGGTGATCTCCAGCCCCCGCAGCTCCTCCGCGTGGGAGTCCATGCCCATGCCATCGTGGTAGAAGCGCAGGTCCATCGCCGGGGCGTCCGGCGACCACAGCCAGAGCGTCACCTCGGCGACGTCCGAGTTCGCCCCCCGGATATCGAGCCGGGTCGGGTACCGCTGCCAGAAGTCGCGGATACCGAACGCCGCTCCCCCGCCCGCGGCGCCTGTCAGACTCCCGAAGCCGGAAGCCCGGCCGCCGCTCGCCGCCCGGACCCAGCCGCAGCCCGGCCCGGTGCGCTTACGGAGGGTGAAGGAGTCGGCCGAGTGCTGCGCCAGAGTGTAGTCGCCCCAGGCAGGGACATACTCCAGGCGGGAGCGAACCGCCTCCGGCAGGTCCCCCGCCGTGGAAACGGGCCGGCCCGTAACCTGCGCCGCACGCGCGGTGGGGCCGGGGTCGCGCCGCAGACCGGTCAGCCCGCGCACCGCCTCCGCCCACAGCCCGTCGCCCTCGCCCGAGAACCGGACGTGCCGGTCGTGCAGGAGGTCCCGCATCGGGACCGTGAAGCGCAGCCCCAGCCCGCGAAGGAAGTCGCGGTTCTCGTCGCCGTCGAAGACGAAGGTGTGGATGACCCGGACGGCGTCGCCCCCGGCGTAAAAGTAGAGACGCACGGTAAACGGCAGCCACTCGCGGTCACCGCCCCCCTCCGCCCGGTGCTTCCCGTCCAGGCGCACCACAGCGCGCACGGGGCCGCTCTGCTCCAGGCGGGCCGCGATCGTCCGGCCGGTGAACGCCTCCCGGCGCACCATCCCGGCGTCGCCCGGGTCGGGGCTGTCCTCGCGCAGGCAGATCAGGCGGGCACTGCGCACCATCTCCCGGCCGTCCCGCTCCATCCACTCAATCAACGCCGCACCCCGGCGCGGCACGCGGCAGCGCACCACGCCCGTGTCCACCTCGAAGGCGTCCGCCGTTTCGCGTACCACCAGCGGGCGTTCCGGGGCGGCGGGCGGCTCCCCCGGAACGAGGCGCAGCGACGCTTTGGGCGCGGGCTCCAACGGCCCAACGGCATGCGCCGTCCACTTGAGCGAGCCATCCGGCCAGTACGCCAGCGGCCACGTCTGCACGGGCACCGGGGCATCGTCGGGCCTCCGGAGCGCGAACGGCGTGCTCGGCCGGACCGCGCCCCGGGGCCAGGGGACTCCCAGGGTGACGCCGGCGAAGTGCGCGGGCGGCGCGCCGACGAGCCAGCGCAGTTCGGTCACCGGGGGAGGATCGCCGGACGGCACGGCGGTTGCAGCGGGGACGGGGTCCCGGGGGAGCGCGGCGGTCGCGCCCGCGAGGGCGGCCGCGGTCTCTACAAACTCTCGGCGTGACATGCGTCTCGTTTCCATCGTCGGAGCGTTCAGCGGCATCGGGAACGGCGGTTGGGGCGCCCCCATCCGTCGCCTGTGCAAATACTGGGAACAGAATCACTCCCAGAATCGCAATAATTTCAAAAACAACCAATCGCTCGATGAGAGTGAAACCGCTGCGGGCGCGGCGACCGGAGCGGGGCACAGGAACAGAGACGTTCGTGCCCCTTCGCTTCTCCTTTGCGAAGTTCGGTCACTCCGGCGCGGGCGCGACACTTCCACGCGGCACCAGTTCGCCCTGAATACGGACCGTGCGCGCCGGCTCTTCGGGGGGAACGTCCCCGTTGACGCGCTCCATCAGCAGATCCACCACCTTGTAGGCGATCTGCTCGGCCGGCTGCGTCATAGAGGTGAGCGGAACCGGGCAGTAGGCAGCGATAGGCTGGTTGTCGTGCCCGACCAGACTCAGGTCCTGTGGAATGCGAACCCCCGCGCGCATGACCTCGACCATGAACGCGAGCGCGACGTAGTCGTTCACGATCGCAATCGCCGTCGGGCGGTCCCCCTCCGGCATCTGGAGGAACTCCCGGGCCATCGCCGCGCCCCCCATCTCGTAGGGAACGTTGCGGAAGAACCACTCGTCGCGGAATGGGGCGCCGAACTCGCGCAGAGCCTTGCGGAAGCCCCGCATCCGGTAGCCCTGCGGATCCTGCGCCGCCTCCAGCGAATCGGCCGGGACGCTCACCTGCGACATGGCCAGGCCGACGCGCCGGTGCCCATGCTCCAGCAGGTGACGGGCAGCGCGGTAGGCGTTGTCTTCCCGGTCGAAGATCACCTGATCGCACGCCAGCGGGATGGGAGTGTCGTAGCTCACGACGATGCCGCCCCGCTCCCGATACTGCTCCAGTTCGCGGAACACAGCCGGGTGGACCTTCTGGGCGGCGCAGATCACAGCCCGGGGTCGCTGGCGGCAGAGCTGGCGCACCTGGGCTGCCTGCGACTCGCCGGCGTCGGCCGCACTGGGGGCGTCCTCCCCCGGCGCAGCCGGCTCCCCGCCTTCCCCGGACGCCGGAACGCCGCCGTCATAGCACGTGTAGATGGGAACTTCGAGCGCGCGGGCGCTGAGCGCCTTCTGGACCAGAAGAATCTTCTCGGTGGCGAGGCCCACATCCAGCACCCCGCTGAAGATGCAGACCATCGTGCTGCCCTGGCCGTGCGCGAGGCGCTGCGCCAGAACATTGGGCTCGTAGCCAAGCTCCCGGGCGACCGACAGGACGCGCTTGCGCGTTTCGGCGGAGATAGTCCCCTTGCCGGAAAGGGCGAGCGAAACCGTGGATTTGTGCATCCCCAGCGCCCCTGCGACGTCCTGCAGGGTGGGCGGCTTTCGTATCGTCTGTGACATGGGTTCTCCGCGTTCGAACCGCTACCATCAACCGGTTTATAAGCGGATTATAACACAGTTGTCCCGCGCTGCCACCCCTAGGAGGAGCAGCGCCGCGCGCTCCCGCCAAGGAGCAGCGCGGCGCTGAATAGGAAGGGCGCTGCGGTCACGAGGGCCAGCCGGCGCCGCCCCTGAGGAGAGCGGCAGACTAATCGCCCTTCTGCTGCACCGGGGCCAGGTGCTTGGACATCTCCAGCATCCGCACCACGGAGCGCTCGGCGCGGACCCGCAGGTCCTCATCCATCTCGATCTGCGGGTAGCCGTCGCGCAGGCAGAGATAGAGCTTCTCCAGCGTGTTCAGGCGCATGTAGGGGCACATGGCGCAGTCGCAGCCCGAGTTCGGCGGCGAGCAGATGAACTCGGCGTCGGGCCGCGAGCGCTTCATCTGATGGAAGATGCCGTGCTCGGTAGCGACGATGAACTTCTTGATCTCCGGGTGCGACTGCACAAACTTCAGCAGCGAGAGGGTCGAGCCGATGTGGTCGGCCCGGTCCAGCACGGCCTCCTCGCACTCCGGGTGCGCGATGATCGTCGCGTCCGGGTGGGCGTCGATCAGCTTCTGCAGGCGGCGGGCGTTGAACTGCTCGTGAACGATGCAGAAGCCCGGCCACAGCACCATCTTGCGCCCGGTCTGCTTCTCCACCCAGCGGCCCAGGTGCCGGTCCGGCCCGAAGACGATGGGCTCGTCCTTCGGCAGCTGCGCCACGATGTCCACGGCATTGCTGCTGGTGCAGATGATATCGGAGACCGCCTTCACCGCAGCCGAGGAGTTGATGTAGTTGATGACTGTGTGGCCGGGGTACTGCTTCAGCCACTCGGAGTACACATCGATCGGGCAACGGTCGGCCAGTGAGCAGCCGGCGTCTAGGTCCGGCAGGAGGACCGGCTTGTCCGGGTTCAGGATCTTGGCCGTTTCGGCCATGAAGTGGACGCCGCAGAACACGATCACCGAGGCGTCGGTCTTCGCCGCCGCCTGCGCCAGCGCCAGCGAATCCCCAACGTAGTCAGCGAGGTCCTGCAGTTCGCCGTCCTGGTAGTAGTGCGCCAGGATCACGGCGTTCTTCTCGGCCTTCAGCCGCCGTATCTCGGCCTCCAGGTCGAGCGTGGGGTCGATGGCGTCCGCGCGGCGGGAAAGGTCTTCCTGCCAGCTGTCGGAGGGGCCGCGCTTGTCGCGCAGAACGGTCAGCGTTTCCATGCCCTCATTGTACCGCCGCCGCCCCTGATACGCAGTCCCGCGCGGCTACGCGTACCGGTAAAGCCGCGGGAGTCCGCCGTCCGCCATAGCCGGATTCCCCTGTCGCCCTACCGGGTGAGCCGCGTCCGCGTCGCCTCGCCGGTGTCGACTCTCTGCCGATCCCGATACCAGTTCCCAGCGGGAGCGGTGGCGCTCAGCGGAAGGCGCGGTAATGCGCATCGTCGGCGAAGGCGTGGCGCGGGACCAGAGCGATCTCGTTCGGGGTCATGTACAGGAGCAGGTGTGCATCCGTTTCTTCGACGCGGACGATGCCGGACCACTTGACGGACGCGGAGCCGGATTTCCAGTCCATATCCAGCCCTTCGGGGGTGAGCGTCACGCTGTGTTCTCCCAGGAACCGGTCGAACACTCCGAGTTTTCCGAACTTTCGCGCGGACTGGGCGACCTGCCAGGGGAACGTCAACTGCATCACCCAGAGGAACAGGACCATGGCGGCGCAGACTCCCGTGAAAATCACGGCCCACTGGTAGGGCCCCACGGGCTTGCCCATCACATTGAGAGCGACCCACGCCCCGAGGAGGGTGAAGGCTCCTTCCAGCGCCGCCCCTGTCACGCGCTGACGGCGCACGGCCGAGCGTCCGAGCGGAGTCATGGTGTACTGATATAGGAGCGCTGCCCGAGCATCCGCCTGCGTCATCTCGAAACAAAGCGTCACGTCGTTGTGCCCTCCGAAGCCGGTCAGCCGCCGCGCTGCTCCACGCGGACGCGGCGGCGGGTGGGGTCGTAGGCGATGGCCGCTCGCCCCTCCAGGATGTCGCGCAGGATGCCCCCGACGATCTCTCCCCGCCAGCCGGTAAATAGCGGAGAGTCCGGGTCGGGCCGGGAGCGCGACACCGCGAGTGCCCGCAGGTCGTCCCCCGTGGCAAGCAGCGACGGCGGCAGGCTCTCCTCCAGGGCGCGCAGGCGCACCGCCGCGGACAGCAGTTCCACCAGAATCGCCCCCTGCTCGTCCATTGGCGCGGCGTGCTCGATCTTTGGCCAATCCTGCTTCGGCGTGTCGAGCCCGCGCCGCACCGCCTCCCCCATCGCAGTAGCGGCCCGCTCTCCCAGGTTCTGCGGGGCGCTGCGTAGTGCCAGGATGGCAGCCGGGTCGGTGAGGGAGCGCCGGGCGACCTCAGACAACACTTCGTCCTTCAGCACCGTGCGCCGGGGCTTGTCGCGGCGGCGCGCCTCCTCGTCGCGCCACTTCGCCAGCTCCCGCAACACCGAAAGCTGCTTGCCGTCGAGCCCGGAGCGTCCGCCGACCTTGCGCCACAAATCGTCCGGAGCGGTCTCCTCGGTGGCCGCCGCCATCAGGCGCTTCATCTGCTCGTCCGCCCAGGCGGCGCGCCCTCGCTTCTCCAGCAGGCGCGAAAGCTTGTCGTGC
The DNA here is from genome assembly GCA_937902745.1 of uncultured Armatimonadota bacterium. GTDB lineage: Bacteria > Armatimonadota > Armatimonadia > Armatimonadales > Armatimonadaceae > CALEKU01. Next base: position 14,842 of record CALEKU010000227.1, on the reverse strand, counting down.
AGGGCGTGGAGGTAGCGGACATCGTTCTCGGCGTAGTCACGCATTGCCGGGGTGAGCGGGCGACGGGACCAGTCGGCGAAGCCCTCATCCTTGGATAGGCGCACCCCGAGTTGTGCCTGCACCAGCGCCCCGTATCCGGTCTGCAGGCTGTAGCCGGCGAACGCCGCGGCGACCTGGGTATCGTAGATCGGGCCGGGCATGCGCCCGAGGCGCGCGGTCAGGATCTCAATGTCCTGGGTCGCGGCGTGCAGGATTTTGAGGACACTGTCGTCCAGCAAGATCTCCGCAACGGGGCCGAGATCTCCGCGCAGAGCGGTGACATCGAGCAGCGCGATCAGCCGCCCCTCGTCCGCAGCGACCTGAACGATCTCGAGCACGGGGGCGTAGGTGCGCTCGCGGATGAACTCGGTATCCAGCGCGAGGCGCGGGTCGCGCTCCAGGGCGGCGCTCAGGCGGGCGCCGAGGGCGGACAGGGCCTGTGGGTCGGCGATGTAGAGCGATTCACTGGCGGCGATGGGTACGGTTTCCTTTCGGACGGCGGCGTCTCGGCAGCATGTTCCTGCCCCTATCGTTCGCCGCCGGTCTGCCCGCCTCCTTCCCTCCGGATTTTCACCTGGGTAAAGTGGCGGGCGCGTCAGGTCTTGGAGGAGGCGCCGCAGGAGGCACGAACGGTGAGATGGGCGGGCAGGAGGATGTGACGCGGCGGCGTATCATCCCCTTCGATGCGGTCCAGCAGGACACGCGCGGCCTGCTCGCCGATCTGGCGCAGGGGGAACGTCATGGTGGTGAGCGGCGGGTGCAGGTACTCGGTGATGGAGGCTCCCCCCATGCTAACGAGCGCCATCTGCTCGGGCACCGCCGTTCCCGTGTCGTGCAGGGCGCGCAACACGCCCATCGCGGCGGCATCGGTGCTGGCGATCACGGCGGTCACACCCCGCCCCGCCGCGTCGTTCAGCAGGTCGCGCAGGGCGTCCTTCCCCTCCTCGCTGCGGTCGGAGCGCACACGCACCGCCTCCCACGGCAGCGGCTTCAGCCCCGCCTCGCGCAGCACGCTCTGGTAACCCTCCAAAAGCTCACGCTGCACCGAGTTCATGCGGTGGGGCGAATACAGGAAGGCGATCTTGCGGTGGCCCAGACGCAGCAGATGACGGGCGGCGGTGCGCGCGGCGGCGAAGCAGTCGGCGGCGACATAGTCGCAGTTCAGCCCCGGCACGAACCGGTCCACAAACACAAACGGTATGTTCTCGTCCTGGAGGGCGCGGTAGTAGGCGACCGCAGCACCTTCGCCGGTAGCAGGGTCGCTGTCCGCCGGTGCGATCACAAACCCGTCCACGCGCTTGGCCTTAAGCGCCTCGATCTGCATCTCCTCGCGGCGGGCATCGCTGGGGGAGTAGTCGAGGAGCAGATGGTAGTCGCGCTCCGCGAGGACCGACTGGGTGCCGGCCAGCACCTCATCCCAGAACGCGGACTGGTAGCCGACGACCGCCCCGATGGTGAACGACTTACCGGAGCGCAGGCCCCGGGCCAGGTGATTCTTCCGATACCCGAGTTCGGAGGCGATGGTGAGGATGCGCTCGCGCGTCTCCTTGCGGATGCGCGGATCGTTATTGATGGCCAGCGACACGGTCGAGACGTCTACCCCGGCCTGCCGCGCCACGTCTTTCATGGTCGTCGCCATACAGCCTCCCGTCTCCGTTCCCACCCTGCCATGGGGGCCGCGGCCTCAGGAACGTACCAACGTTTGAATCCTCCGACAAGCGCGTTCGCCCTACCGACTTCTCGGCAGGCACTTCCAGCGATTGTACGGCCTTTGCCCCGCGTAAGTCAAGCGCCCGTCACGCGACGCGCCCGACATCGTCAGGCAGGGGCAACGGAACCGTGAAAGGGTCCAGCCCCTCCTGATGGTATAGTCGCTTGCCGTCCACGTAAAGGGTAAACCCTTTGTCCCCATCGTTGTAAGCATCTTCCGGGTGCGCGGGGTCATCCCAGACCAGGGTGAGCCGCCGTCCCCGGTACGGCAGGTCATCCAGACAGAAGTGGGTCCAGCCCCCTTCGGACGGAGGCGGCAGGAGCGGATGGACCTCCAGCGTGTCGTCGTGACGGGGCACCAGGCCGACAAGCGCCGTAATCACCAGATCGGCCCAGGTCGAGTGGTGGTAGTCCCGCTCCGGCGTGAGCCACTCTCCCGTGTCCCCCCGATAGAACTCGCCGGTGTGCGGCCTCAGGAAGTCCCCCTCCTCGAACTGCGCCCGGCCGAACGACGCCACCAGGTCAAAGAGCGCCCGGCGCCCCCCTTCCCACTCGCCGTGCTCGCGCAGCGAGCGCGCCAGTCCGGAGATCACAAGCGAGTTGGCGTGCGGCCACGTCGGGCCGTTCCAGTAGCAGCCGGTCACGGGCCGCCCCTTCATCGCCCTCTCCTGACTGTACGCCGGCGAATCAGCGGCGGTGGAGGCGGGCGGGAACGGGGCCCAAAACTCGGCAGGGTCGGTCAGATGCCCCCAGCAGGCCTGCGCCTGATCCGCCTCCGCCAGCCCCGCGTAGAACGGATAGAACGCCGCCACGGTCTTCGCCGACCGGATCTTCTCGTCCGTGCCCGGGAGGAGGTCGTAGAAGAACCCTGTTTCGGCGTCCCACATCTTCCCCCGCACGGCGTCTCGTATCTGGTCGGCGAGGGTATCCCAGCGCGCTGCCGCCGCATCGTCGCCACGGAGGCGCTGAAGCGCAGCGACGGCGCGGGCGTTGGCGTACTGGTAGCTCGTCAGGTCGAGCCGCTTCACGGGGTTCTGCACGTCGCGGCCGTCCCGCCGCTCGCCGAGTTCGTAGCCCGCCCGATAGAAGAACGACGGCTGCCACTCCATGCCGGTCCACCAGTGGTCGTCTACCACCAGCAGGTTGTCACCGTCCCACGCATGGCTCTGCCAGTACGCAAGGTTCCGCTCCAGCGCGGGCAGCGCCTCCGCCAGGAACACCGGGTCGGGGTGAACGGCCAGCAGGTCGCCCACCGCGGCGGTGATCCAGTCGGTGTACTTGCCCTCGTCGCCGTCCGGCCGGGCGATACCGTCCACATAGAATGAGCGGAACAGGCCGTCCTCCCGCTGGGCGCGCTGGAAGCCGCGGAAGTAGTTGCGCGCGATCTCGGGGTTGCGCAGCCAGCGCGCTTCGCGCAGCACGTGCCCGGCACCGTAGGTGATGGTGGCGGTGTACCACTCGCTGTCCCAGCGCCCTTCGGCGAAGGTGTCTTCGCGCATCCACCCGACGCCGGGGCGCCCGTGGTTCTTCTTCACCACGTACCAACGGTGGTACCAGAGTTTTGTGAGCCACGGGTCGGGGCAGTCGAAACGCGGAACGTTCTCGTCGAACCACTCCTGATAGGTCTCGGCGTGATGGCGCGCCGCGCTGACGTCCGAGGCCCAGTAGCGCGCCCGGCGCCGGGCGTCGTCCACCGATTCGGTAGAGAAGGCCACGGCGAAGACGACGCTCACCCGCCCCTCGGCAGGCAGCTTCTGCCGCAGATCATCGCCGGGAGGCAGGTGCCGGTGGACATAAACGGGAATACCGGCCCGGAACTCCTGCTCCCCTGCAGCCACCCCCGACGTGCACTCCACGACCACATCCACGGTGTAGGGGCCGGGGTTGCGCAGCGAGAGCACCGACACGACCACATCGTCGCGGGTAATGAACTTGTCCTCCGTCACCTGGAGCCCCGTGGCCTCATGCCGGCCGTGCAGCGTGACGTAGGACGGGCGGTAGACCGCATCGCCGGGCTCCACCACCTCTCCATCTGCGGTGATGGTGAGCGCAAAGGGCGCGAGCCCTCCGTCGCCGGTCCGGTGGACCCAGTGGACACCTCCGCGGAAGCCCCACCCTTGTGGCGAGGTTGCCCAGAGGCAGTTCCCGGTAGACCCGAAGGGCGTGGTCGGCGTGTACGGTCGGCGCAGGATGTCGTCGAGGCGGTAGTGTCGGGGGTCGAGCAACACGATCGGGAAAGGTTCCTTCCCCTGTCAGTGTAGCACGCGCGTTCGCCGCGGGTCAACCGAGGGTCACCCCGCGGCGGGACGCCCCTCCGCATAGCGCCGTATCGCCTCGATCCGGTTGGCGAGCGACGGGTGGGTGCTGATCGCCTCGTCCGCGGGCCTCAGGTAGTGCGGCGTGCCGTTCAGCGTATGCAGCTTCCGCAGCGTGTGGATGACCCGCTCGGCGTCTCCCGTCGCGTCCACGGCGAACCGGTCCGCGGCCTCCTCGTGCTTCCGGCTCGCCCTCCCCGTCAGGAACGAGCGCAGCAGGGGCAGCACGAAGATCACGAACATCGGGCTGCTCAGAAGCGCCTGTGCCTCCTTCGACAGCTTGTAGTGGTCGCGCAGGTAGTCGCGCGCAAACCACCACGCAGCCAGCAGCACTCCGGAGACGGCGAGAGACAGCAGGACGCTGCGGCCGGCATGCTCGGACTTGTGGTGCCCCAGTTCGTGCGCCACAACCACCTCCACCTCCTCCGGCTCCAGACGGCGCAGGAGGGCGCTGGTCAGCCCGACCGTCCCGAACGGGGTGACGTAGGCGTTCAGCATCGAGCTGCGCTGCAGTTCGACCTTGCGGACCCGCACCCCCGCCTGCGCCGCCCTCTCCTGGACCCGGTCGTGCCACACGTCGCCCGGCTTCAGCCGGGTATACGTTGCCCGCCGCGCCAGTACGACCATCACCGCCGTGCCTACCAGCGCCGCCGCCACACCGCCGAACAGGAGGTAAAGCCGGACCTGTGCCGGCAGGTCGAGCAGGCCGAACGGCCCGATGAGCAGCACCAGAAGAATAACGGCGATCATCGGGTAGAGCGACCCGGTCTGCGTCCACTGCGGCGGGGCGTCCGGGTCGGCGGCGGGGGCGGGCGCGGCGGTCCCCTCCCGCCGTTCGCGCCGGTCGCGCGCTCTCTCCGCCAGCCAGCACGCCAGCGACGACCCGCCCCACGCCGCCATCATCCCCACCGGCAGCAGCACCATGGGGATGTTGAGGCTCTCGAGCGCGAGGAAACCGGCGGACAGGACGCGCATGAACAGGCCGGTGAGGAAGAGGGGAACCATCAGGAGCGGAATTCCCACCAGGAAGACCCACTGCGCGGGCCCCTTGTTGTACTGCGCCTGCACCTCCGTCGGGTCGGGCACGGTCTCCGCGGCGAGCCCCGCGCGCTCCTTCTCCGCCTGCTCCTGGCGCGCCTTCCGCTGCATGCGCGCCAGTTTCCACGGCATCGTCCCGGGCATGAGCGCCATGCCCATCAGCAGCAGGGCGACGGCGTAGCCGTACCACGGAACCGTGGCGCTCCAGCGCAGGCGGGCGCCTTCGGGAATCTCATCCAGGCCGAAGAAGGTCGTTTCGCCGAGCGCACGTTCGGCGGCGCCCGGCACCGCAAGCGTCGCCGTCTCCGCCTCGTCCCGGTCCACCTTGACGATCAGCACGACGGGCCGCGGCAGGCGTGAGGCCCGGAGCGCCGCGCCGAGGGCCGCCAGATCGAGGTCGAACGTGGTCTGTGTCCGCCCCGTTTTCTTCAGGTAGTCGTTGAACTCGATGTCGGCGTAGACGCCCTTCTTGCCCGTGTGGGTGATGTAGTCCGCCTCGGGCATCTCCAGGGCGTCGGCCACGCGCCGCGCCTCCGCCAGGAGCGGTTCCTCCCCGAACGCGCGGCCCGTCACCAGCGTCACATCCGCGTTGTTCAGATCAAACGCGACGTGAACCTGCGTCCCCGGCACCCCGTCGCGGATGCGCGGCCAGTCGCCGCGCCCCGCCTCCTCGGCGGCGTTGTCCCCCGCCCGCATGGTCAGGCCCCAGCCGCTGTTGCTGTGGCGCACGTCCTGCGCGCGCGCCTGTCGCGGCGCGGCGTTCATCCCGAGCAGAAGCAGCAGCGCCGTGGCTGCGCCAACGGCGGCCCGCTGTGTTGTGGTGACCATCCTCATCTCTCCGTCCTCTCCGGTCCGCCCTCGCGGGAGCGGCCAGGCTTTCGCGCTTAGTTTCCGTTAGACAGGCGCCGACACCTGCCGTTCGCAGTAGGGGGAGTGTCCTCACGTCCGGAGCCCTCACCCCCCGCCCCTCTACCGCGGCGGGAGAGGGGACGGGGGTGAGGGCTCATCCAGAAGGCAACGTCAACCCCGGCTTATGGGCTACAATCCTTACTATGGATCTATTCGCCGACGAAGACGCTGCCCCGGCCTCCGCAGCCGCCGCGCCTGACGTGCCAAACGCCGGGGCGCCGCTTGCGGCCCGGATGCGCCCGCGGACGCTGGACGAGATCGCCGGGCAGCGGCACCTGCTCGACCCGGGCAAACCGCTGCGCCGCGCCATTGAGCAGGACAACCTGCGCTCCGCCATCTTCTACGGACCGCCGGGCTGCGGCAAGTCCACTGTCGCCGCCGTGATCGCCCAGACCACGAAGGCCCACTTCGCTAACTTCTCCGCCGTCACCGGGGGGGTGGCGGATGTCCGCAAGCTGATCGAGGCGGCGAAGGAGCGGCGCAAGGCGATGGGGAAGCGGACGCTCCTCTTCGTAGACGAGATACACCGCTTCAACCGCGCGCAGCAGGACGCCTTCCTGCCGCATGTGGAGGATGGCACGGTGGTCCTGATCGGCGCGACCACCGAGAACCCCTACTTCAGCGTGAACGCTCCCCTGCTCTCCCGTGCCCGCGTGTTCCCGTTCCAGGCGCTGAACGGGGAGGATATCGGGGCGCTGCTGGACCGGGCGCTGACGGACGCCGAGCGGGGTATTGGCGACCGCGGCCTGACGCTGGAGCCGGACGCGCGGACGTTTCTGGCGGCTGCCGCGGGCGGCGATGCCCGCGCCGCGCTGAACGCCCTGGAGGTGGCAGCGGACCTGGCCGAGGGCACTGCAATTACGCTGGCGAACGCCGAGGAGGCGCTGGGCAAGCGGCGCATCGCCTACGACAAGAGCGGCGACATGCACTACGATGTGGTGTCGGCGTTCATCAAGAGCATCCGCGGGAGCGACCCAAACGCCGCGGTGTACTACCTGGCCCGGATGCTGGAGGCGGGCGAGGATCCTCGCTTCATCGCGCGGCGCCTGGTGATTCTGGCATCCGAAGACATCGGCAATGCTGACCCGTCCGCGCTGCCGCTCGCTGTGGCGGCGTTCCAGGCGACCGAGGTGATCGGGCTGCCGGAGTGCGCACTGAACCTATCACAGGCGACCCTCTACCTGGCGAGCGCACCCAAGAGCAACGCCTGCACGATCGCGCTTGGTCGGGCGCAGGGAGATGTTAAGAACGCCCCCTTCCCCGGCGTCCCCGCTCCCCTGCGCGACGCTCACTACAAGGGCGCGAAGGCGCTCGGACACGGCGTCGGCTACCAGTACCCCCACGACTTCCCCGGCGGGTTTGTCCGCCAGCGCTACCTGCCCGAGGGGCTTCCCACCGACGGTCGGCCGTACTACGAGCCAACCGAACACGGAGTCGAAGCAAAGATCAAATCGCGTCTTCTGAAACTCTGGAACGAATCTTGCTAAAATAACGTGTAAGGGAGCAGGGGCCTACGGAGAATCCCTCAGCAGGTCCCCCGTAACGAACGGAAGATCACGGTTCGTCCCGAAACTGCGCGGCGATTACTGTTGAGGTGCAGATGAACGCGGAGACTCCGGCAGAGGCGGACAGTCAAGACCCCTTCAGCGGTGACGGACCAACGTTCGTTTTCTCGCGCACCGCAACGTCCGGCGACAAAGACCACCCCCTGTCGGAGACCACCAAGCGTCTTCTCCGCAAGGCGCAGCGCGCCGCGGAGATTGACCCGGCCCAGGCCCGCCTCCTGAGCGAGGAGGCAGAGCGCCATGCCGTCGCCGACGGGTCCGGAGTGGGTATCGTCCGCGCGCTGCGCCTTCAAGCCCGTCTGCGCACCGCCGCCGGAGAGTACCCGGATGCGCTGCGCCTGCTGCATCAGGCGCTGGAGTTGGCTCGCGCCAACGAGGAGAGGACGCTGGAGGGCAGGTGCCTGAGCGACCTTGCCATCGTCCACGACCGCCTCCGCGAGCCGACGCTTGCCCTGGAGTACAACCTGCGGGCGCGCGAGGTTCAGCGGGCCGCAGGCGACGCGGACGGCCTGGGCGTCACGCTCAACAACACCGGAGCCGTCTACTACGCCCTCGGGGACTACCGCTCCAGCCTGACCTACTTTCTGGAGGCACTGGAGGTGGCCCGCGACGCGGGCGACCTCACCTCCGAAGGCCTCAGCCTCCACAACATCGCCCGCATCCGCACGGAACTGGGCGAGGCGGCCGAGGCGATGCCCTACTCTCACGAAGCGCTCGCCCTGGCACGCGAGACCGAGCGCAAGCCGCTCCAGGCGGCCATTCTCCACACGCTGGGCCGCCAGCACCTTGCGCTAAACCAGCCCGAAGAGGCGGAGCGAGCCTATGCGCGCTCCCTCGCCCTGGCGCGGGAGATCGGAGACCGGCAGGCAGAGGGGGACGCCCTCACGGGGCTGGCCGAGACATACGATTACATGGGGCGGACGGCGGAAGCGCTGGGCCACTACTGGCAGGCGCTGGACCTTGCCAAGTCCAACGACTACCGGCATAGCCAGATCACCGTACTGCACAAGGTCGGTTTGAGCTACCTCGCCTCCGGTGACCTGACCAATGCGCGCCGCTGCCTGAATGAGGTGGTGCGCCTATGCGCCCCTTTGAAGGCGAGCCGCGCCCTCTACAAGGCGCTGGATTCGCTGTCGCGACTGTGCGAGCAGGCCGGAGACCTCGCCGGGGCGCTCCGGCACCTGCGCGAATCGCACCGGGTGGAGCGGGAGTTGAACAACCAGCAGGCGCACAGCCAGATGGCCGCCGTGGTCATCAAGCTGGAGGTGGAGAAGTCGCAAAAAGAGGCGGAGATCGAGCGGCTTCGGCTCGTGGAGCTAGCGGACGCAAACGCAGCGCTACGGGCGGCGGACGCCGAAAAGTCGCGTCTGCTGGACCAGCTCCGGGCGCAGGCGGCCGAGTTGGAGCGACAGGCGACCGAGGACGCCCTGACGGGCCTCTTTAACCGCCGCCATCTGGAGGCGACGCTCTCCGACCTGTACCTGCGCAGCCGCCTCGCCGGGACGCCGCTCACGGTGGCGCTGGCCGACATCGACGACTTCAAGGCGATTAACGACGGGTTCGGCCATCAGGTGGGCGACGAGGTACTGCGCATCGTCGGCGGTTTGCTGCGTCAGGGCGTCCGCCCCCGAGACACGGCAGCGCGCTACGGGGGCGAGGAGTTCGCCATCGCGCTGCCGGGTCTGTCCCTGGCCGAAGCCCTGCCGCTATGCGAGGCGATCCGCCTTCAGGTGGCGACCTACCCATGGTCGCGCCTCGCCAACGGCCTGTCCGTGACCATCAGCATGGGCCTCAGCGATGATCTGCGCGATCCCAACCACGAGCGGCTGCTCTCGCACGCCGACGACCTGCTCTACCGGGCCAAGCACGCCGGTAAGAACCGTGTCGCCGCCCCCAAGCCCCTGCTCCGAGACCCCGCCCCCTACCGAGATGACAGCGCCGCAAGCGCGACCGCGTGAAATACGTGGTCGACGGGTCGACGCGGGCCGGGGGGTGCCGTGGACTGAAGTCCCGGCTTCCGTGATTCAAGCCCGCCTCCGCGGGCTCCGGTAAATACAGGCAGGTACGGATTTCCCGTAGCCGCCCTTCGCCCCATGCAACCCGCACCGACGAAGCGAAGCTTCGCTCGCGGAGGCGGGCTTCTTAACCGTAGCCGGGACTTCAGTCCACGGCGGCAATAGGGCGCAGAGAACGCTACCGCCCCTCGCCCACCGTCACCGTAAGCTCGCGGCGCTCGCCGCCGCGCACCAGACCCACAGCCACCGGCTGCCCGGCGATCAGGTGCCCGCGCAGGGCATCCACGTCCTCCACCGCCTTGTTGTTCAGACTCAGCAGCGTATCGCCCAGCATCAACCCGCCCGCCTCCGCCGGGCTCCCGGGCTCCACCTGCACCACCAGGAGGCCGCGCGACTGCGCCAGGCCGTGCGTCACGCGCAGACCGTCCGGCAGATTTACGAGCTGCGTCCGCACCCCCAGGTAGCCGCGCCGGAGCGTGCCGTGCTTCCGAATCGCCTCCGCCACCCGCGCCACCAGCGGCACGCCCAGCGCCACCCCAATCCCCCGACCGTACAGCCGGTTCAACAGGCCCAGCATTCGGCCGTCGGCGCCCACCAGGGGGCCACCCGAAAAGCCCGGATACAGTACCGCGTCCGTGGTGAGGATATACTCCGGCTGGCCCGCCGTCTCCGTATCCTGACGGCTGCTCACCAGCCCCAGCGTTGCGGTCAGGCCGCCCTCGCCCGGCTCACCCACCGCCACCGCCAACTGCCCCACGCGGACGTCCTCCGCGGACGCCCGCGGCACAGGCGTCAGGCCCGCGGCGGCTACCTGGAGGACCGCCAGATCGGTTTCCAGGTCCCGCCCGAGGAGCTGCGCGGCATGGCGCGCGCCGTCGCGCGTTACCACAAAAAGCTCCTCATCCCGCTCCGTTCCGTGGGACGTGGTCACGATCACGCCGTCCGCCTCCCACACCACCCCGGTGGCAGTCAGGCGGGAGCCGTCGTCCACGCGGACCACGGATGGCGCCACCAACGCCACCGCCGCCGCCAGTTCATCCGACAAGCGGGCCAGAAACCCGGGTCCGGTGCTTGCTTCCTGCGACATTTACGAAACCCCTTCCCGTGCGGAGGCTCCCATATAAACGAGACCGCCGCGGAAACCGTACTTACGTATATTAAGGATAGCGCCCGGCGTCGCCCGGGCGCACCCGTCGTTGGAGTGGTTTGGGTAACTACCCGATAGAGGGGGACGCCTGCGCCGCACGGTCCGCCGGTCGTCCCCACCCGAAGGAGGTTGTACCATCGTGTATCGAAAGAAAGCCGCCGTCTCTGCCGGCGCCGCTGTTACCGCCGCGGCGCTGCTGCCGGGTGCCATCGCCGTGGTGCTCCCCACAGCGCGACCCGCTGCTGCGGCCGGGGCCGCGCTGCGAGCCCCCGGCGCCGCGGCCGACTTTACGCGTGGCGCGATCTACGGGAAGGTGGTGGACGCGGAGACCAACAAGCCGATCGCGAACGCCATGGTGGCAATCCAGGACCGGAACGGCAAGACCATCAGCTGGACCCGTACCGACGCCGAGGGGGCATACGCTCTGGCCGCGGAGACCCTCAAGGTCCTGCAGCTTGAGCCGAAGCGCCGCCGCGGTCTGCTCTCGCAGATCGCGGGCGGGCTGGGCAAAGCGGTCAGCATCCCTGTGCAGGTCATGGGGAGAGCGGCGAACTCTGCGGTGGACGTGGTGACGAGCATAGACCCGGTGGGCGCCGTGAGGGCGGCGCTGGCACTGGCGGTGACCGCCAGCACGGTGCCGACAGCGGACGCAGTGGGCGATTCCGCAAAGCGGGCCGTGGAGGAGGACGCCCAGAAGCGGCTCACCGAGGGGCGGGCGGCGTTGGAGGGGGCAAAGGGCACCTCGAAGGACGGCATCGCGCGCAGCATCGTGAGCGGTAAGGACGCAGCCCCCCCCAAGGACGCCCGACTGGATCTATTGCCGGGCGAAATATTCGTGGCGGTAAGCGCTCCGGGCTACCAGGATGTGCGCGGCAAGGCCGGGGCGTACTGGCTGGAGCCGCGCGAGACCAAGGACGGAAAGACTACAGCCGGGCCACAGGCGTGGCTGGAAACAGCGCGGCTCGCCCGGCAGGGCGCGGACCCCAAGAAGTTCAAGAGCGCAATCGACGATATGAACGTCCTGCTGACCGACCCGGTGATCGACTCGACGCTCGTTCCGGCGGGCAGCCCGGCGCTGATCGGGGTGCGTGTGCGGATGCCCGGGGAACAGAAGCTGCCGGTGCGGGTCTTCGCCCGCGAGCGGAAGACGGGCACGACGGTGGAGATGCGCACGCAGGGCGACGACGGCATCTACGCTGCCTACCTGGTGCTGGACGCGAAGGCCCCGATCGGGGACAGCGCTATCAGCATCGTGGCGGTGCGCGCGGACCCGGTGGATGTGAGCCTGAAGGAGAGCAAGACCCAGGACCCGATGCTGGTGACGGTGCGCGAAAGCGACGCCCTGAAGGACGACAAGAAGTTCGACGCGGACCCGCGCTTCTTCGCGGCGCCAAACCGCATCGACATCGCCATCACGGTGCTCGATCCGGCGCGCGCCACCCCGGCCTCGCCGGTCCCCGCCCCGGCAAGCCGGTAGCGGCAAAACGCAGGGAGCCCCGCAACCGGATCGGTCGCGGGGCTCCCTCGTTTTTGCGGTGGTCAGCGCCCGGGCGGCACCGGCCGGGGCATGTTCGGCGGCGGCACCTCGGAGCGTGGGTCCCGCTGCACCTCCGGCGCCCCGGTAGGCGGCGCGGCGGGAGACGGCACCACGCGGGCGGCGGGCGCGGACGCCTCCTCTTCTTCGCTCTTGCCACACCCACCTGCGAGCAGGGCGGCAGCGGCGGTGAGGGTGAGGGTGAGGACGGCGACCACAATCCTCGAAGTCATAGCCCGCCCCATCCTACTGCTGAACCGACTGGTTGCCCCACCAGAAGCCCCAGTAGTTCCACTTGCGCGCCGTGCCGTCGTCCTCGGTCTCGCCGGGATACAGGACGGTGTACTTGTACCACTTGGCGTGGCCATCGGCGTGAAGCACCACCGAGCCTTCGTTGTGGCGCCCCTTCCAGGTCAGGCCGCCCCAGAAGTCCGGGTTGGCATTGCCCGAATACTGACCGGTCGGCCACAGGAAGCCCGCGGATGGAAAGTCGATCATCAGGACGGCCTTGGCAACGCTGGTGATGTCGCCGTTGTCCAGCCCCCGCATGGTCCGATACGAACCGGCGACGTTGCTGGTGCAGGAGACGTACCCGTCGCAAAACGACGGGTTGATGTCGTAATCCAGCGGCTGGTAGATGTCGTTGTAGAACTCCGCCTGCGTCCTGGCGGAGGTGCCCAGGCCGACACAGCTTGAAGACGGGTCGGTCACAAAGTTGCCGTAGGGGTTCCCGCCCTGCTTGCGCTGGATGGCGCCCTCGTCGTACTGCGACGACGGACACTTACTGATCTGGCGGTTCTTGACGTACGGATTGAGGCGGGCCACGAAGACGTAGGGCTCATTGTCCGGGAACTGAGGGAGCGTGTTGTCGTAGTCCTCGGAGTACATGAGGAAGGCGAGCCCCAACTGTTTCATATTGGAGAGGCAGGACGCCTGCCGTGCCTTCTCCCGCGCCTGAGCGAACACCGGGAACAGGATGGCGGCCAGAATCGCGATAATCGCGATCACGACAAGCAATTCGATGAGGGTGAAGGCGTTCTGGCGGCGGAGCCGGGTGGTAGCAGGTGACACAGTTTCGCTTCCCTTCGTTGGTCGGACAAACGGTGCGCGCCGTCGCGCAAATCCCCGTACTGCGAATTTACCCAATCGGTTGGGGTATTGATGCCAAACTCTATCACGATTTCCGGAAAACTGTCAAGGCATCCCCGACGAAAAGTTAAACGCCTCCTGTCGACCGCGTATTCCACCCGATTCTGCCGGTTGACAGCCCCGAAAACCACCGTTACAATACGATACCCTTACCCAACCGCGTGGGTAATTGCGGCGGTATCCCCGCTGCGCAGGGACGCCCGAGAGATAAACCGCCCGTGAAAGACCCCGACACCAGCACCGATGTATCGCCGTCCCCCGGCGCCGAGGACGGAACCGGCGGCACGCCCGCCCTGCGCAAGCGCTCGACGCGCCTGGAGGACATCGCCCTGCGTGTGGGCGTCTCCCGCTCCGAGGTGTCGCGCGTCCTCAACGGGCGCATCCGCGAAGGGCGCAGTGTGGGCCGCGCCAAGCAGGAGATGATCTGGCAGGTCGCTCGCGAGATGAACTACCAGCCGAACCGGGCGGCGCAGTCGCTGGCGCGCGGCAAGACCGACTCGGTGGCCCTTTTGCTGAAGCTCGACTCCCGGCGCGAACTCTTCCCCCACTACCACGAGATCGTCGGCGCATTGACGTACACCCTGAACGAGTGGGGCCTGAACCTGATGCTCGTTCAGAGCGACGACGACCAGACCCCCACTCTGGAGCGCCTAGCGCGGGCCCGTCCCTGCGATGCCGTCATCCTCACCGACATGCAGGTGGACGACCCCCGCCCGGACCTTCTGGAGCGGATGGATCTCCCCTTCATGATCCGCGGGTCGGCGCCGCGCCCCGGCCTCACTGCCGTGGGTATGGACAACGCCGCCGTGGGCTACAAGGCCATTGAGTTCCTGAAGCGCCTCGGGCACCGGCGCATCCTGTTCCAGAACATCGGGCGCTCGTTTATGGCAGGTCAGCGCCGCTGGGAGGGGTTCCAGAAGGCGTGCGAGGAGTTTGGCCTGACGGACTCGGTGCGCTACGAGGACATGTTCTACAAAGAGGACGAGATGTACGCCCTGACGCGGCGCCTCTTCTCTGAGGCGGACCCGCCCACCGCGATCTTCGCGGCGGACGAATTCGCGGCCTTTGGCGTCCTGCGGGCGCTGTCGGACATGGGTATTGCCGTGCCGGACCGAGTCTCTGTGCTGACGTGCTTGAACGCGCGGTTCATGCGCCGCATCCAGCCCAATCTCTCGGTCATCAACGTCCGGCAGGACGAGGTGGCGGCGGAGGCCGGCCGCACCCTGGCGCGGATACTGCGCGGCGAGAACATCGAGGCGCGGCAGACCTTCCTGTCCCCCATCCTCGAAGAACACGGCTCCTGCGCCCCCCCGCCTGCTCGATAGATTTACCGCCAAGACGCCAAGAGCGCCAAGAAGAGAAAGACGCTCTCTCCCTCTTGGCGCCCTTGGCGTCTTGGCGGTAAAAACCTCCCCCTCCCC
>CALEKU010000226.1 GCA_937902745.1 uncultured Armatimonadota bacterium | reverse complement strand
CACCGACGAAGCGGAGCTTCGCTCGCGGAGGCGGGCTTGAATCACGGAAGCCGGGACTTCAGTCCACGGCACCGATGCGGCTAATCCTCGGGCCCGTGTTCCCGCGCCCACTGGCGAATGCGCTCCGCCCACGTGGGGCGGTCCTCGATGGCTGCTTCGTCGTTCAGGAACGCTTCGATGACCTCTCGGGAGAGCGGTGCCAGCGCTGTGCTCTCCTCACTCTCCTGATACCGACCGTCGTTGTCCAGCACGAGTAGGGTCACGGCAGCGGGCGGGACGCAACGCCACACCTCGGGGATGCCGAATTGCGCGTAGAGCGGGAGCCGGTCCAGGGACGGGTTGGTCAGGTCGATCTCGATCGCAAGGTCGGGGGACGGGTCTGTGGAAAGGTCTAACTGCCGCCGCCGTGGGAGGCGGTCGAAGTTCCGGAAATAGTAGCAGACGTCAGGTTCGGAGCCGCGTTCCATATCCGCACGGCGCAGCGTCGCCGAGCCGAAGTTGCGGTAGCGCAGACGCCACTCGATGGCGATCTGCTCCACGATAAGGTTCAGGTCCTGTTTCTTCTCTTCGTGCAGGGGCAGGGGGCTCATGATCTCCAGAATCCCGTGGTCGTACGTCAGGCGGGCGCCGCTCTCGGCGTAGTCGTCGAGGAGCGATTCGTAGGTGCGCCAGCTCACGTTGTGCAGGACCACGCGCTCCTGCGCGGGTTCGAGTACTGTTGCCATCGTGCGGGCTCCCCTCTTGCCTTCTTACGTGACCACGGCCATGCCGGGGCGCTGGCCGGGGCGCTTCTCCTTCACCAGAACCGTGTCGTGCCGCTCCTCCTCGCGCGCCTCCGGATAATCGGTGTTGTAGTGCAGGCCGCGGCTCTCCTTACGCTCCTGCGCGGAGCGGACGATGAGCTGGGCCGTGAGGCACAGGTTGCGCAGCTCCAGCAGGTCCTCCGTGGGGCGGCAGGTGGCGTAGAGCATGTCGATCTCCTCCGCCAGCACGGAGAGCGCGGCGCTCGCCTGCGCCAGGCGCTCGTTCGTGCGGACGATACCCACGAACTTGGTCATCGCGGTCTGGATGCGCTCCTTCAGCGAGACCGTGTCCGCAATGCGGACGCGCCCGCGGTAGGGGCGGAATGGCGGAACCTTCGAGAGGTCCACCGGCGGCATCCGGTCGGCGTTCTCGGTCAGGAAGGCGGCGGCGCGGGCGCTGAAGACGAGGCCCTCGACCAGTGAGTTGGACGCGAGACGGTTCGCGCCGTGGAGGCCAGTGCAGGTAACCTCACCGCTCGCGAACAGGCGGGGCAGCGTCGTGCGGCCGTCCAGATCGGTGATGACGCCGCCGCAGGAGTAGTGCGCCGCTGGGACCACGGGAATCCACTCGCGCGTCATGTCGATACCGTAGGAGAGGCAGCGGGCGTAGATGTTCGGGAAGCGGTGGCGCAGCTCCTCCGCGGCAACGTGCGTGACGTCCAGGAACATACAGGGCGCCTGCTGGCGCTTCATCTCCGCGTCGATGGCCCGCGCTACGATATCGCGCGGGGCCAGGTTCTCCCGCTCGTCGTAGTCCGCCATGAAGGCGCGGCCGTTCTTATCACGCAGGATGCCCCCCTCGCCGCGCACCGCCTCAGAGATCAGAAACGAGCGGGCGCCCGGGTGATAGAGCGTGGTGGGGTGGAACTGGATAAACTCCATGTTCGCCACCCGCGCACCGGCCCGGAACGCCATCGCGACGCCGTCGCCGGTGGCGATAGGCGGGTTGGTGGTGTGCGTGTACACGCAGCCGCAGCCACCGGTGGCCAGCAGCACGGCGCGGCGGGCCAGGAACGTCGTGATGGTCTGCTCGACGTTGTCCAGGACGTACACCCCGCACACGGCGTTCTCGTCGTCCGGCGACTTGGCGAAGTCGATGCAGATATGGTGCTCGAACACCGCAATATCCGGGTGTTCGTTAATCTCCTCCACGAGCGTCTTCTCGATCTCGCGCCCGGTGAGGTCGTCGTTGTAGACGATGCGACGCCGGGAGTGGCCGCCCTCGCGCGTCAGCGCAAGCTGCTCCTTGCCGTCCGGGCCTATCTCGGTGTTGAACGCCGCGCCGTAGCGCATCAGCTCCCGGATACGCTCCGGCCCCTCGCGCACCAGCGCCTCCACGGCGTCTCGATGGCACAGGCCCGCCCCCGCGATCAGGGTGTCCTCGATGTGGAGATCGAACGAATCGTCCGGGGAGAGCACTCCGGCGATGCCGCCCTGCGCCCAGTTCGTGTTGCTGTCGGCACGGTCCTTCTTCGTAATGACCGCGACGGTGCCCAACTGGGCCACCTTGAGGGCAAACGTGAGCCCGGCGATCCCGGAGCCGAGGACGAGGTAATCGAAGGTGAAGGCGGCGTCCGCGGGGCCGCGCTCAGTAACGCTCATGGTGGCCTTATTGTACCTCCGGCACCTTGCAACCTCCGGCCTGTTTCGGGTTACTATAGGAGCGAGATGAACCTGAACCCCCTCGCCGCCCTGTCCGGCCTCGTCTGCTCGCTCCTGCTCGGCGCCCTGGCCTTCGCCCCGACGGCCGCTTCCGCCGCCGACCCCGTGGACGACCTGATGGAGGCGCGAAGAAAAGCACAGAAGATACCTGGTCTTTCGCTGGTCGTAATAAAGGAGGGGAAGATCGTCCGCGCGAAGGGCTACGGCCTCGCCCGCGTGGAGGAGCCCGCCGTACCCGCGACCGACCGGACCGTGTTCGGGATCGCCTCCGTGACCAAGCAGTTCACTGCGGTGGCAGTGCTGATGCTGGTGGAGGACGGCAAACTCAGCCTGGACGACACGATAGGCAAGCACCTCGACGGACTGCCCGAGTCCTGGCGCGGCGTTACCGTGCGGCAACTCCTGAACCATACGTCGGGCATCCCGAGCTATACGGCCCTTCCGGATTACGGACAGGACCCGGCCCGAGATTATACGCAGCGGGAGTTGATCGGCCGCGTCTTCGACAAGCCGATGGACTTCGCGCCGGGAACCGATTGGGCGTACAACAATACGGGCTACTACCTGCTCGGTATGCTGATCGAGAAGGTCACTGGCAAGAGCTACGGCGCCTTCCTGGAGGAGCGCATCTTCCGACCGCTGGGGATGGCGGATACGCGGATGGACGACCGTGGGGCCAAGATCCCGCGCCGCGCGGTGGGCTACACGCTAGAAGCGGAGAAGGTACGCCCGGCGGACCTCCTCAGCCCGACGCAGCCATTCGCAGCGGGAGCGCTCCTTTCAACGGCGCAGGACCTGGCAAAGTGGGATGCCGCACTCTACACGGACAAACTGCTCCCGAAGGCGGCGCGGGAGGCGATGTGGACGCCCACGAAGCTGAAGGACGGTACGGAGCGCTCTTACGGCTTCGGCTGGGTAGTGGACACGTACCGGACCCGACGGCGCGTCCACCACTCCGGAGGCATCAACGGCTTTTCCTCCTATCTGACCCGCTTTCCGGATGACCGGGTGACGGTGATCGTGCTGACGAACCAGGACGCTGCGGACCCGGGCCAGATCGCCCATGAGGTTGCCGCCGAGTATATTCCCGCGCTCAAGGAGAACGCCCCAAAGGTCATCGAAGACAAGGACCCGGCGACCACGGCACGCCTGAAGGGGGTGCTGACAGCACTGGCCGCGGGCAAGGAGGACCCGAAGGACTATACCGAGGGGTTCTACAAGTTCCTGTTCCCCGAGCAGGCGAAGGAACTGCGCGGCTTCCTCGCGGCTCAGGGAGAGCTAAAGGCGCTCGAACTGACGGCGTCCGAGACCCAGAACGGAATGCGCAAACTCCGCTATCGCGTCACCTTTGCCCGTCAGCCCGTGAACTGGGAGGTCGTGCTCGACGGCAGCGGCAAGGTTGCGGGCTGGCTCATCCGGCCCGAATAGCCTACCCCCAGGAGAGGGGGATGCGGGTGAAGCGGGCGATGTCGCGGGAGACGTCCAGGGCGTCGTGCTCGTCCATCTCTCCCAGGATCAGAGAGGAGCCGTCCTCCTTACGGACGGCCACGATCTGATAGGAAAGACGCTCCCGGTCGGAGGCGCCCGGGTGGTGGATGCGGCGGATGCTGAACTTCTCGATGTCCTCCAGGGAGCCTCGCGGGGTGCGGTTCTCAGTCAAAGTGCCCGCGGCCCGGTCGATAGTCCAGACCGGGCCGCGGGCTGTAAGGTAGCAGAGCACGGGCAGAGCCAGCGCACAGGCGAACACCCCTATGCGCACCCCCTCGGAGGCGTTTGCCTGGGGAAGAAATCCCCGGGTCAGGAGCAGCATCAGTGCTGCCGCGGGAAAAAAGTACAGAACGGTGAAGACGACGCGGCGGCGCTTCTGGCCAGCCGTCCAGCGCAGAAGCAGGCGCTCCCCCACGACCGCCGTTTCGTACCAGGGAAGACTCACAGCTTAACTCTCCGGGCCTCCTTCGGCCAAGATCTCCTTGGCGCCGCGCGTTATTAAGTCGCGGTACGCCCCCTCTGCCACCCCGCGCACGTTGTCCAGAGAGGATCCACTGCGCGTCTTCAGAACCACCGACCCGTCCGCCTTTGCCACCAGTGCGAACAGGTACAGGAACCGATCACTCCCGATGGCGTAGGCAGCCACCGGCGCGGTGCAACCGCCCCCGAGCAGCGACAGAAAGTGCCGCTCGCAGGAGACCTCACGCCGCGTGGGCGGGTGGTCGCAGGCGTCCGCCACCAGGGCGCAGATATCGGCGTCCGCCCCGCGGCACTGCACCGCCACGCACGCCTGGCCCACCTGTGGCAGGCAGATTTCGGGCTCGATCGTCTCCGTTACCGCGTCCGCACGGCCCAGGCGCGAAAGGCCCGCCACCGAGAGCACCAGAGCGTCCGCTTCCCCCGCCTCCAGCTTGCGCAGGCGCGTGTTCACGTTTCCCCGGATCTCCACGAACGCCAGGTCGGGCCGCGCGTGCGCCAACTGTGCCACACGCCGGGCAGAACCCGTAGCGACGCGCGCGCCCTGCGGCAGGTCCGCAAGCGTCTTGTACCGGGGGGATACCAGTGCGTCCCGGGGGTCGCCTCGCTCGCAGAAAGCAGCAAGAACCAGACCGGGCGGGTCGGAGGAGGTGAGATCCTTGGCGGAGTGGACCGCCAGATCGATCTCGCCGCGCAGGAGCGCGGCCTCGATCTCGCGGACAAAGACTCCTTTACCCGCCACCTCGCGCAGCGGCACGTCCTGGCGGACGTCTCCGCTGGTCTTGAGGACGACAGTTTCGACATCAATGTGCGGGAAGCGCGCCCGAATCTGTCCGGCGACCCAGTCTGCCTGCCAGAGCGCGAGCGCCGAACCTCGCGTGCCTAACCGCAATACCTGACCCATAGGTTTATTGAATCATACCCGGGAATGCGGTCCGCACAATACGGCTGTCCACGTATATCTTGGTGCCGGGGGGACCTCCCCCCGGCAATACGTTCCGTGCCTGCTACTTCTTCGGGCGCGATTTGTACTTCTCGTACAGGCGCAGGTGCTTGTTGCTCAGGTCCACCGGCTCGCCGCCGCAGAACGCCGCCTTCACGACGCTGGTGATCTCCAGCGGGTTGCCCGTGGTCAGGATGAGGTCGGCGTTCTTGCCGGGCTCCAGGCTACCGATACGGTCGGCCACGCCCAGGATCTGGGCCGGATAGAGCGTGATCGCCTTCAGCGCCTCGTCGGCCGGCAGTCCGTAAGCCGCCGCCATCGCCGCGTGATAGGGCAAACGACGCACATACGCTGCGTCGCCCGTGGAAAGGCAGAACTTTACTCCCGCCTTCGCCAGCGCCTGCGGGATGGTGTAAGCGTCGTCGTAGGGGGCATCCGCGCGGCGCGGCAGGTTCAGGGTAGGCCCCAGGATCACGGGGACGTTCTCGCGCGCCAGCAGGTCAGCGCACTTATCCGCCTCCTGCCCACTGACGAGCACCATTCGGAAGCCCTCGCGCTTCGCCCACGCCACTGCGGAGCGGATGTCCCGCTCGCGATCCGCCCGGATAAAGAACGGAACCCGTCCGTCCAGCACCGGCAGCATGGCCTCCAGCCGCGGGTCGTGGACGCGCACCGTGGGCACGCCATCCTTACCCTCGCTCTGCCGTGCCGTCCGGTAGCGGCGCGCCTCATCCAGGAAGTCGTTCAGCGGGCGCAGGGCTGTCTCCAGGCTCGGTCGGCCGCCCTCGCCGCCCGGCCGCGGCTCCTGCGCCGCGGCGGCTCCGAGGGCCGTTTCCGGCAGGAGCCCATAGCGCAGGGCGAGGGTATCGAGCGAGCTGGCGGCGACATACGCGCCGGAGCGGAAGTACGGGTCGGACTCCTCGTCGTCGTGAGAATGGCCCGCGCCCTCCTCACAGTGGTGGGCGGTCTCGCGGAACCGTCGCTGGCCCATCAGGGGGAAGTTCATGTACAGGCCCGCGGTCGGGTTGATGGCCATGTCCTCCCAGGTCCAGCCGTCCAGGCACAGCAGAGCGCCCATGCCGCTGATGGTGCCGCCGCTCGGAGCGGTCATCGCATGCAGGATGCCGTTCGCTCGCGCCACAGGAATGAGTTCCGAGTCCGGATTGACGGCGATGGCGGCGCGTAGCTCCGGGTTAAACGGTCCCATCTCGCGGGCGTCTATCGTGGAGCGGATGGAATTGATCTCCGTAATGCCGAGTTGCGTATCCGCATCAATCAGGCCGGGGTAGACGTGCAGGCCCGTGGCGTCCACCGTCTTCGTGCCCGCCGGGTAACTGACCGCGGCAGCCGCACCCACGGCGGTGATCTTGCCGTTCTCCATCAGCACCACGCCGTTCTCTATCGGCGGGCCGCTAATCGGATGCACCGTGCCGCCGATGATGGCGGTGAGGGGGGACGGACGGGCGGGAGCCCTCCCCCCCCGCCCCTCTCCCGCGGGCGGTAGAGGGGTGTCTGCCACTGTGTCTGTTCCCGCTCCCCGTGAGCCCGATACTGCCCCTGCCCCAGGCACCCCTCTACCGTCCGCGGGAGAGGGGCGGGGGGTGAGGGCTCCTCCGGAAGCGGGGGTGAGGGCCCTCCCGGCGGGCCGCTCGGCCGCGGCGAGGCGCTTCTTTTCGGCCTCCAGCTCGGCGCGGGCGACGAGGTCCGCGCCGCGGTCGAAGTAGAGGGAGCCGTCCACGAAGGTCTTCTCGCAGATCGAGAGCGAGGAGAGCGGGTCGCCGCTCCAGACCACAAGGTCCGCGTCCTTACCCGGCTCCAGGCTGCCGATACGGTCGGCCACGCCTAACTGCTTCGCAGGGTTGAGGGTGACGAGCTTGATCGCCTCCTCCGGTGACAGGCCACCCCAGTGGATCGCCTTCGCCGCTTCCAGATTCAGGCGGCGCGCCAGCTCCGACGAGTCGGAGTTGAACGATACCACCACGCCCCGCTCCGCCATCAGCGCGCCATTGTAAGGGATGGCATCCCACGCCTCAATCTTGAACGCCCACCAGTCCGAGAAGGTGGACGCTCCCGCGCCGTGCTTCGCCAGCTCGTCGGCCACCTTGTAGCCCTCCAGGACGTGCTGGAAGGTGGCCATCTTAAAGCCAAACTCCTCGGCCAGGCGGGTCATCATCAGGATCTCGTCCTGGCGGTAGGAGTGGCAGTGGACCAGCCGCTTCCCGTCCAGAATCTCCACCAGGGCGTCCAGTTGGAGGTCGCGCCGGGGCGGGGTCGGAATCTTGCCCTGGCGGTACGCAATCAGTGCAGCGCGGTAGTCGCGCGCCCGCAGGAACGCCTCCCGGATGACCTTCTCCACGCCCATGCGGCTCGTGGGGTAGCGCGGCTCGACATCCGGGCGGGGAGTGCTGTTCGAGCGCTTGGGGTTCTCACCCAGCGCGAACTTGATGCCGGGAGGCGCACCCGCCAGCAGCAGCTCGTCCGCGGTTTTGCCCCAGCGCCACTTCACCACCGCGTTCTGCCCACCGATGGCGTTTGCCGAACCGTGGAGCAGGTTCGCGGCCGTGGTACCGCCTGCAAGCTGCCGGTAGATGTTCTCGTCCTCGGCGTCGATCACATCTTCGATCCGGCACTCGGCCGTGACGATGTTGGTGCCTTCGTTCACGCCGCCCGCAATGGCGGTGTGCGAGTGGCAGTCGATCAGACCGGGCGTCACATGCTTGCCGCGGGCGTCGATCTCTTGCGTGCCGCTCGGGACCTTCAGCCCCTGCCCCACGGCAGCGACCTTCCCGTCCTTGACGTACACGTCGGCTTCCTTGAGGATGCCCTGCGGGCCGACGGTCCAGACCGTCGCGCCACGCAGCACGAATGCCGGGCTAACGGACGGTGGCAGGGGCGGCACAGGACCATTACCCACCGGCGGTGGTGCGGTGGCGGCGCGGGGAGTAGAGGACCGCTGCGGCGTCCCTGTCGCCGAGGCCGTCTGCGTGGCCGCAGGGGGGGCAGTCAGGTCCGCCTTCTCGCCATCCACGAAGACGTGCCGGATGCGGGTCCGCTCGCCGAAAAGGTCGCCTTCGGTCACCACAATGTTGGCGATCTTGCCCGGCTCCAGCGTCCCGAGCTGCTTCTCCACGCCGAGCAGACGGGAGGGGGCGATTGTGGCGGCCTCCAGGGCGGCGTCGACGCTCAGGCCCGCTGCAATCATCCGCCGGACATTTCCATAGAAGTCCGACGGGTTCGACAGCCCCTCAGTGGTCAGGGCGAAGGGCACCCCGGCCTTCGCCAGCGCGGCAGCGCTTCGGGGCGCCAGCGCCCGGCGGCGGAGACCCTGCAGGGTAGACGGATCGTCCTCACCCGCGGGCACGCGCGGCGGCTCCGGCAGGCTTGCCGACAGCAGCACGACGGCGTTCGCCGCCTTCAACTCGGCAGTGACCGCGTGCGCCTCCTCTGCCCCCTCAATCACAGGCGTCAGGCCGAACTCCTTTGCGATCTTGAGCACCCGCCGGATGTCCTGCGCGGAGTTGGCGTGCATCACCAGCGGTAGCTTCTTCTCCACCACCGGGCGCAATGCCAGGATGGAGCGGCTGACCACCGGGCGCTCCCGGCCGAGGGGGGACTTCTCATAGGCTTCCAGGCGCCGGGCGGCGTCCGCGGCGTCGAGGAGCGCCTGACGGGTAACGGCGATACGCCCCATCAGCGACCCGGGGTAGGAGCGCACGGTGTTCGGAGCGCCAAAGTCCAGGTGCATGGCCACGGGCGTCCGAATCACCATCGCCGCCGGGTCAGCGGAGGCGCCAAGCGAGAATACGGCGCTCGTCCCCGAGAACATACCCACAGTGGGCGCGACCAGCGCGGCGCCGAAGCCCGCACGGCGCCGCGCGGCGAGTGCGGCGGCGTCCGGGCGCATCAGCGAGGGCGCGTCGTTCTCGGCCCGCACGGTGCTGATGGGGTACACATTGCCGCGCGCCGCGGGGTAATCGGCCGCGGCCGGCATACCCACCCGGCTCAGCCCGTCCACCAGGCCCGGATACACCGTCAGTCCCCTGCCGTCGATGATGCGCGCGTCGGCGGGCGCTTTGGCGTCCGCGCCCACAGTGGCGATCAGGCCGTCCCGCAGGACCACGGTCCCCCGCTCCAGGGTCTTTCCGGGCGCCACCACGACGCGAGCGTCGCGGATCGCGAAGACCCGGGGCGGCCCTCCCTGCGCCAGGGCGGCGGGTGGGGTGGTGGTGGCGGCGACGAGAGCGCTGGCGAGGAGTAGGGTAACAGGCAACGGAAGACGCGGCACGAAGCGGGTCCTTTCCGAGAGGGAGCGGGGGCGCCGCGGGCGTTCGCTTATGCGCATCCCGCCGCCCAGGGGACAATAATAGCCAGAGTATTCGACGCCCGCCCCGGCAATCCTTCTTCGCTCCCAGACCCCTTGCTTGCCAGGTATTTTTAATTAAGTTTCTTTCGGGGTGGCACGGGAAATGCAAGAACTGTGAGGGAAGTGGCGCACCGTCCCACTAAGGTGATCAACGATGGTTCGGGAGTACGGCGATTTCTGATACCGGAGCCAACTGGGGCACGGCGCCTTTCGGGCAGCCGGGCTTAGCGACACAGAAGGGTGTGGCAGCCGGGCTGTCGGCTTCCGCAGAAAGAGGGGAGTTCCTCCCGCAGGGCGAGCTCGGTGCGTCGCCCATCGGGCCTGGCGCGCCCCCTTTCGCGGACTGGCAGCTCCGGTTTCTGCGGGAGGTACTTCAGGTCGTGACGGAAGGCCGTCTGCGTTTGTGCGAGAACGCATCCCACCTGCCGGTGCCCGGCATACCGCTGGCGCCGGCCATGATGCTTGATGGGGCCAGCCTCGCGGAACTGCGGCGCCAGATCGCCGACCACGCGGCGGAGAGCGGGTTCGCCACCGAACGGCGCGCGGACCTCATCGCGGCCGTGGGCGAGGCGGCCATGAACGCGGTGGTTCACGGCGGCGGCGGCAGCGCACAGGTGCGCCGCGCCAACAATACCCTCCAGATCTGGATTGAGGATCGGGGGCCAGGCATCCCCTTCGAGTTCCTGCACCGCGCCACGCTGGAGCGCGGCTTTTCCACGGTGGGTTCGCTCGGGCAGGGCTTCCCACTGATGCTCCAGACCTGCGACCGGCTGTTCCTGCGCACCGACGAGACGGGAACCACCGTGGTGCTGGAGCAGGATCAGGTGCGCGCTGAGGAGGAGGCGCTCCCGACCCTGCCGCGCGTCTCTGACCAGACCCCGGCTCGGGAGGGGCAGGCGCTGGACGACCCGGGACGCCTCGCCTCCCTGGAGGCAACCGGCTTGATGGACAGCGAGCGCGACGAGGACTTCGACCGGTTCACGCGCCTCGCCTCCCGCGTGCTGAACGCCCCGGTGGCACTGGTTTCGCTGGTGGACGATCGGCGGCAGTTCTTCAAGAGTGCGCATGGTCTGGCCGAGCCCTGGAACGGACTGCGCCAGACGCCGCTCTCGCACTCCCTGTGCCAGTATGTGGTGCTGCGCGGCCAGCCCTTCGTGGTGGAGAACGCCGCCGAGGACCCGCAGATCGCCACCAACCGCTCTATTCGCGACATGGGCACGGTCGCCTATGCCGGCGTACCGCTCATCACGCGCGAGGGCGACATCCTGGGATCGTTCTGCGTGATGGATAGCCGGCCACGCAAGTGGAGCGACGAGGACATGCAGCTTCTGCAGGACCTGGCGGACTCCATCACCGATCAGGTGGCGACGCGCCTCACGGCGCGGGACGCCGAGAAGCAGGCCCGCCTGCTGTTCCTGGCCAACGATGCCATCGTGGTGCGCGAACCCACGCGCGGAACGGTGACCTTCTGGAACCCCGCCGCCGAAGAGCTCTACGGCTGGAGCGCTTCCGAGGTGCTCGGGCACCCGCTGGAGCGCTTCCTGGAGGCGGAGGACCCGACGCAGCGGCGGCTCGTCACGGCGGGACTGCGGCGCAACGCCCACTGGGAGGGGGAGATCTCCCTGATCCGGCGCGACGGCACGCCTGTGGTGGTCGCCAGCCGCCAGGCGATGCAGTTCGATGAGCGGGGGCGCGCCATCGCCATTCTGCAGATCGACCGCGATGTGACCAAGCAGCGGGAGGCTGAGGCGCGGCTGCAGGCGGACCTGCAACGGCAGAACCGGATCGCGGAGACGCTTCAGGAGGCGCTCCTGCTGACACCCGCCGCGGACCACTTCGAGGGACTTCTGGTGTCGTCGGAGTACGAGGCGGCGCTGGAGGAGGCGGAGATCGGCGGCGACCTGGTAGATGTGTTCGGCCTCTCGGACGGGCGGGTGGCGCTGGTGGTGGGAGACGTCTCCGGCAAGGGACTGGAGGCGGCGCAGCGCACCGCGCAGATTAAGTACGCCCTGCGCGCCTTCCTGCGCGAAGACCCGGAGCCCGGCAGCGCGCTGACACGCCTGAACCACTTCCTCTGGGAGGCAGGGCTGGGGGACCCGGAGGCGTCGATCTCGTTTACGGTCGCGGCGGTCGCGGTGCTCACCCCCGAGTCCGGGGAGGCGTCCGTGGCCGTGGCGGGGGCGGAGCCGCCCTGCATCGTCCGCACCTCGAAGGGGCGGCATGTCGAGGTCATGGATACGGCGCTCAGCGGCCTGCCGCTGGGCATCGACCCGAACGAAAAGTACGAGGGAATCGAGATCTACCTGCACCCCGGCGACCGGATCGCGCTGATGACCGACGGCCTGATCGAGGCCAAGGGGAAGGACGACCGCTTCGGCGTCGAGCGCCTTGCGAGCGTGCTCAAGCGCGAGGGGAGCGTTCGGGCGGTGAACCGCGCCGCGCTCAGCGCTGCCAAGGAGTTCGCAGGCGGGGAGCTACAGGACGACGCCTGCCTGGTCATCGCGGAGCGGCTCGGCGCGCTGCCCACGCGCCGCCTTGGCGTCCCGGGCGTGAATCGCATCTGATAAAGACCCGCTCCGCGGACGACTGCTGTCGCTACGGCCAGAAGGCGTAGGTCGGCACGTCGAGCCAGATGCCGACTAGGGTCCACACGCCGCCCATGACACACTCGCCCACGATCACGCCCAGGAACAGCGGCAGCGCCTGGCGGTAGGCGCGCAGCCCCCCGTAGCGCAGCAGGAGCAGCTTCAGCACCCAGGCGACGAACAGCGGCATCCAGAGCAGACCGAGCGACCATGAGGCCGACACGGCGTAGCCCACCGGGTGCAGCGGGAACCACGAGAAGCGCAGCCGCAGCATATTGAAGACCAGCGTCATCAGGAAGCCGAAGCCCACAGCCGCACGGGTATAGGGCTGCTCAGGCGAGAGCGGCGGCGCAATCAGCCAGGACTGCATCCGCGTCCACGGCTCGCCTCCGAAGATGCGCATGACGTTCGGTGGTGCGATGCGCGCCGCCGCCCCGTACCGGTACCCCTGATCCAGGTTCGCCCAGAACCCGCACAGGCATCCCACGAACACCGCCAGGAGCATCGCCCAGAAGAGCCCGCGGTAGCTGCCCTGCACCTGCTCCGCGATCTTGAACCCCTCGAACTGGATCGGCATCGGATGGCCGCGGTACGCCCGGTTGAAGCCGTAGAACAGCGAGAACATCGCCAGCTCCGACGACGTGTAGGTGCGGGGCGGCATTACAGCGGGCAGGATGCTGTCAGGGCCGGCCCGATGCAGGTCATGTGCGGGCGGCCCCAACTCCGCCCGCATCCGGGTGATGGCGACCGCGATCAGGAAGTAGATGCCAAAGAACGCGGCGATGACCCCCGGGCGCATCCCGCAGGCGTTGCAGAAGAAGAAGATTCCCAGGGAGCCCGCCACCAGGCCCGCGACGGCCCACCGGTACGGCAGCGGCTCGTTCGCGTCGTCCAGGTCGATGCGCCGATCGAACAGTCCGTCGAAGATGCGGACAAAGTGGCTGCGACTGGTCCACAGCGCGAACACCGCAACCCCCGCGTACGCCCCGAACGACTGCGCCTCCACGTAGGGGAAGCCGGGCATGGTCGCCAGGCTGTAGGCCACGCCCGCCACCCGCTCCAACCGCCACACCCACGCAAAGAACCAGGCCGAGAACAGCAGGTCCAGGGGCAGAAGCATTCCCAGCGCCACCCCGAACGGGTACACCGCCATCGGGGTCCACCCGATAGCGTTCCACGGGGCGGTCTTGATGTAGGCGTTCAACTCCATGGCCGCTCCGGTCCACTTCAGCGGCAGCGACGGCAGCGCGGGGTACAGGAACGCCAGTCCGTTATAGAGTTGCAGCGCGCCCGCTACGCCCGCCCCCAGCCAGAACAGGCGGTTGCGGAACAGGTCGGTCTTCGGGCTCACCATCTCCAGCGGCAGGGCGACCAGCGGATAGGCCAGCCGCTCGTTCTCAGTCCACTGGCGCCGCAGCAGCGTGTTCAGGCAGAGCATCACGAAGGCGAGCAGCGTGAGCAGGCCGGTCCAGCACAGCACGGGCGTCAGCCACGCCTGCAGGTTGTGCGGGGCGTAGAGCGAGCCGGTGCCGTTGTAGAACTCCTTCAGCACCTCCGGGTCGGAGACGCTCAGCCAGGGGGGGATGTGGGGCAGGATGTTGCTTGCCCACGCGTTCTCCGGGCGGGCGAAGTGGAAGGCGTGCGACAGGATCGGGGTCAGCACCTCGATGCCGTCGTGCCCGGCCACGGCCGTTGCCAGCGCGAGCATGACATAGACCGTCAGCAGCTCGCCCGGCGCGAAGGCCAGCTTCGGCGCGACCCGGCGCACACCGGCGTTCACGCCCAGCAGCAGCACCAGCCAGAACACGACGTTGAAGAACAGCGAGATGGTGGTGGGGTGCCCGGCGTAGCGGGTGACCTCCATCTTGACCACCCACATCGCGTTCAGCGGCAGGAGCGCCAGCGCGAGCAGCACGGCCCGCGCCGTGACCATGCGCGCGGGCGCGGGCGGCGTTTCGGGCGAAGGCTCAGAGTCGAGACGTGTTTTTATACGGTGGGGGCGCGGCATTGCGGAAATTCGTACGTGGCGGTGGGAGAAAGCGGTAGCCTATAATTCGCCCCATCAGGCACGTTCCCCTCCCGGCCCGCGCCGCGGCCGGGTGATTTAGGGACGCAGCCCGCGCTCCCTTAAGAGGGAGTCGGCCCAGGCGGCGTCCTCCGGGGAAAGCGGGGGCACGGGCTCGGCGGCGTAGTCCACGAAGTCGCCGAGCCCGCTCTCATCGTAACACTGGGCGAAGACCTCCTGCAGGTCCAGGCGCACAGGGGGGACGTCCGCCGTGAGGGGGAGGTGAAGGGCTGGCAAGCGGTCCCGCAAGGAGATACGCCAGAACAGCCGGTCGTTGCGACGGGAAGCGTCCGAAAGCGTCACCAGGTAATCCCACGGGCCGTAGGCGCGGAGGGTGGCTTCGGGCACGTAAACCGTATGTGCTCCCCCCCGTAAGAGATCGAGTTCGAGAAGGTTAATGCCGGTTCGCAGTATGCTGGCTTGCTTGCGCCGGTATTCGCGCCACCCCTTGCTGTTCGGCATCTTGTTGGACGGGCTGAGCAACTCGATGACGGTGACGACCTGCTGGCCGCCGTTGCGCCGGTCCACGATGTTGAGGTAGGGCTCCTGAACCTCGACCTCCTCAGCCGGAGCCACCTCGGGCTCATCGACCCGGTCCGCCAGGACGATCGTACTCGGGGTCTCGGCAGTGCGCCGCGTCTGCGCCGTCGCGAACACGGTTACGTCGGGGCGTGCCGTTGGCATATCTGCTGCGATGTAGACCCGTACCTCGGGGCGGGCGATGAAGCCCGGCGGCAGTATACCTGTCAGGGAGCGCTGAAGCGCGACGATGTAGATTGTGTGGAAGCCCGGCCACTGGTCGGGCGCTTCCAGATACGGGTCCATTCCGGGGAAGGGGCTGGGCATGTCCGTTTCACTCCGGTCCGTGATGCCCCTCCGGAAGGCGCCGCTATAGCGCGCCTTCCGGAGGGGCGGAGGGGTTAGCCCTTCTTGGGCGGCTTGACCATCAGGCCGAGTTCATTCAACTGCGCCTCCTCCACGGGGGAGGGGCAGTCCATGAGCGGGTCGTAGCCGCCGCCCATCTTGGGGAAGGCGATGACCTCGCGGATGTTCTCATCGTCGGTCAGGAGCATCACCATGCGGTCAAGACCCGGCGCGATACCCGCGTGCGGCGGCGCGCCGTAGGCGAAGGCGTCCAGCATATGCCCGAACCGCGCCCGGATCTGCTCGTCAGATAGCCCCATCTTCTTGAAGACGGCTATCTGGACATCCGGGACGTGGATACGGACGGCGCCGGAAGCCGCCTCATAGCCGTTGCACACCAGGTCGTAGCAGTACGCCCGCATGCGCGCCGGGTCGGAGTCGATCCACTCCATGTGACCCTCCTGCGGCATCGCGAACGGGTTATGCTCGAACGTCCACCCGCCTGTCTCCTCGTCCTTCGCGAACACCGGGAAGTCCGTGATCCAGCAGTAGGCGAGCTTGTTGCGGTCCATCAGGCCCAGCCGCTCGCCGATCAGGCGGCGCAGCCGGTCCAGCACCTTCGCCGTGGTTTCGGGAGAGTCGGCGATGAAGGCAACCAGGTCGCCCGGCTCTGCCTCGGCAGCCTGAATCAGCGCGGCCTTCTCCTCCTCCGAAAGGAACTTGGCGACGGGGCCCTTGGACGCCTTGCCCGCGTCGTCCACCAGGAAGTAGGCCATGCCCTTGGCGC
The DNA here is from genome assembly GCA_937902745.1 of uncultured Armatimonadota bacterium. Classification (GTDB taxonomy): domain Bacteria; phylum Armatimonadota; class Armatimonadia; order Armatimonadales; family Armatimonadaceae; genus CALEKU01. The sequence continues at coordinate 32,809 of CALEKU010000226.1, read as the reverse complement.
CGAACTCCTTGCTCTTTTCTACGAGTTCGTCCATGCCCGAGCGCGGCAACTTCGCGCCGCCAGGGTAGCGCACCGCCTTCACCTGACCGCCGTTCTCCAGAACGCTGCGGAACACGGCGAACTGGGTGGCGCCGAGGTACGGCGCGCAGTCCACCAACTCCAGACCGAAGCGAATGTCGGGCTTGTCCGTGCCGAAGCGGCGCATCGCCTCGTCATACGGGATGCGCGGGAAGGGGCGCGTGGCGATGGTCTTGCCGGTCTCCTCGGTGAAGGATTCCACGACCTCGATCATGAGCCCCTCCACTAGGTTCAGCACGTCGTCCTGCGTCGCAAAGCTCATCTCCAGGTCGATCTGGGTGAACTCGGGCTGCCGGTCGGCGCGCTGCGCCTCGTCGCGGAAGCACTTAGCGATCTGGAAGTAGCGCTCGATGCCCCCAACCATCAGAAGCTGCTTGTACTGCTGCGGCGCCTGCGGCAGGGCGTAGAACAGGCCGGGCTGGAGGCGGTAGGGCACCAGGTAGTCGCGCGCCCCCTCGGGCGACGACTTGGTCATCATGGGCGTCTCGATCTCCAGGAAGGCATGGCGGTACATGTACTCGCGGACGCGGCGGACCAGTTCGTGCCGCAGGTGCATCTTGCGGTACATCTCCGGGCGGCGCAGGTCCAGGTAGCGGTACTTCAGACGCAACTCTTCGTTGACCGAGGACGCCTCCTGGTCGAGCGGGAACGGCAGGGTGCGGGAGGGGTTGAGGATGACCAGCTCACTCGCCTCGATCTCGACCGCGCCGGTCGCAATCTTGGGGTTCTCCATGCCTTCGAGGCGGCGGACGACGCGCCCGGTGACAGCGAGGCAGAACTCGGAGCGGACCTTCTGCGCTTCCCGGTGCGCCTGCTCGGAGCCGGGTACGCGGCTGGGGTCCACGACGACCTGTACCAGGCCGGTGCGGTCCCGCAGGTCGATGAAGACGACCCCGCCGTGGTCGCGTACGGAGTACGCCCAGCCGTTGACGGTGACGACTTGCCCGACGTGTTCCGGGCGGACCGCGCCCGATTCTATGCTCCTCTGCCAGGAGGCCCTGGTGCTTGTTGCCGATGCCACGGGTTCTGACTCTCCCCTTCGCGCCGCGCGGCGGGCCGCTCCGAAAGGGATTGGCTCGCCGCGTCGTTTGGTGCGTACATTATAGCCCGCTCCGCGGGCATTGGTAAGGGCGGCCATCAGGAGCTGGCATCCCCCGCGGTGAGACGGCGCGTCGGATTAAAGAGTCAATCTGCGTCAGTTTGACTCCCGCCGTGCCTGGGTCCGCCGTATCATCCGCTCGTAACCCGACTGGATGGGATCAGGAGGCCCTTGACATGGACAGCAGCATTCTGCGAATCGCCCGCCGCGCACTCGCGCCGGCGCTTCTCGTCGCACTTGCCGCCGCGTTCGTGAGTGTGCCGCCTGCGCGGGCCGCAGCAGGGGCGGAAGTGCAGGTGCAGGCGGAAGCACGAGGCGTGCTCAGCGCCGCCGCGACCAGCGTGGAAAAGAACCTCGGGGCGAATGGGCGACACTACCTGACCGTAACGGTTCGCCTCCAGAATCTGACCGGGAAGCCGCTCATCCTCGGTGTAGAGCCCAGCAAGGTCAGTTCCACGGATGATAAGGGCAACACCTACCGGGTGACCCTGGTGCGTGGCATCGGGCAGATCACCGGCAACAAGGTGGATACGCAGTTTGTGCTCCCCGCGGAGGGGACCGGGGACATCCTCTTCCAGATGTACTGGCAGGGCGATCGAAACACCGTCTTCGGGACGGTATTCGACCTCAAACTGCCACTGCGTGTGATTACTGCGGTGGGGGAGGGGCAGTACCGGCTGGGGACGGAGCATCTGCTGACGATGACCGGACTGAAGGCGGGGCATGTAGCGACGCCGAAGGCCGACCCGCCGCTCCCGGCGAACACGGTGGATGCGGGTCCCTTCACCGTCCAGATAACGCGCATGACGCCGAGCTTCGCGAGCGACCGCCGGACGCAGACGGTCACTCTGGCGGCCCGAATCAAGAACACGTCCGATAAGCCCCTCATCCTGGGGTATGAGGGGGCGTCCAGCCTGGGCATCGATGACCAGGGGAACGTCTTCTTGTTTGGCGCGGTAGGGACGCACGACACCAGCGTCAGCGGGATTGGGATCGTCACCAGCCGCGCGGCGGACCCGCAGTTCGAACTCGCGCCCGGCGAGGAGCGCGACGTGCAGTTTACGGTCCGGCGGCGTGTGGGACGCGAAACGCTGGGTACGCAGTTGACCTACTATGTCGCGCTGGTGCAGTTGGAGGTGCTGCCGAGTAAGCAGGTCCGGAGCGTGCGGCAGTACAGCCTGACGTTCCCCCGCATGTCGGGACTGAATTAGCCTGACTTCCCCCCGCAGGAGAACGCGCCGTCGCCGCGAAAGATGACCGCATGCCAACGATGCGAGGCGCAGCAGCAGCGGCGGCGGCCCTGCCGGGGCGGCCACAGGGGGACGCAGAACCGGTCACGGTCCGCACGGTGGACGAACTGCTCCGGGCGGCGGGCGCGGCCCGCCCCGGAACGACGATACGGCTCGCGCCGGGCGAGTACCGGGGCGGTATCCACCTGAACGGCCTGAAGGGCGCGCCGTCCCATCCCATCGTTCTCGCGGCGGCGGACGCGAAGCGTCCGCCGGTGATCCGGGGAGGGAACTCCGGCCTCCAGCTTTCCCGGGTCGCGCACGTCGAACTGCGCGACCTGATCCTGGAGGGCGCCTCGGGCAACGGCCTGAACATCGACGACGGCAGCGACTACACCGCCCCCTCGCACCATGTCGTCCTGCGCCGCCTGATTGTTCGCGATGTCGCCGCCGGGCGCCCGGGCAACTTCGACGGCATCAAGCTCTCCGGCCTCGATGACTTCCGGGTGGAGGAGTGCGTTGTGGAGCGCTGGGGCGTCGGCGGCCAGGGCATCGACATGGTCGGCTGCCACCGGGGCGTGATCGAGAGGTGTACGCTCCGCCAGGGCGAGGAGGAGCGCAGCGCCGGGGTGCAGACCAAGGGCGGCACGCGGGAAGTGGTCATCCGGCGTTGCCGCTTCGAGCGGGCCGGCGGGCGCGCGGTGAACGTCGGCGGCAGCACGGGGCTGGAGTTCTTCCGCCCGCCGCTCGCGTCCTGGCCGGGGAGCGAGCGCTGGGAGGCGAAGGACATCCGGGTGGAGGAGAACACCTTCCTCGGCTCCGGCGCCCCCGTCGCCTTCGTCGGGGTGGACGGCGCGGTGGTACGGGGCAACACGCTGTACCGGCCGCGCCGCTGGGCGCTCCGCATCCTGCAGGAGACGCGGGCGCCGGGGTTCGTCCCCTGCCGCCGCGGCGTCTTCGAGAACAATGTGGTCGTGTTCCGGTCCGGCGAGTGGGCCAGCGGCGGCGTGAACATCGGCCCGGGCACCGCCCCCGAGACCTTCACCTTCGCGGGCAACCGGTGGTATTGCGAGGACGCCCCGGAGCGGAGCCGCCCGCGCCTGCCCGTGCCGGAGAAGAACGGCGTCTACGGCGAGAAACCCTCCCTGCCCCCGGACCTGACGCGCGGCGGCTCGCTGTAGCCTGTGCGGAGGCCCGGGGGCAGGTCCATACCTTAGAGAACGGCGGGGCCGGCGAAACGATACGGCGGGCGCGGGTAGCCGGGGCGGAAGGACTGGAGCGAGGTGATGCGCGCCGTGGCCCCGGCCTCCGCCGCCGCACCCTGCACGGCCTCGATGACGATGCCGCCGAGAATGCCAGGATCGATACCCACGCGGGCGTTCAGCGTCAGCGTGGCGCGGGATGTGTATAGCGAATCCGCGTCGCCCGCCGCGACAACGGGCGTGCCCTCCGTCTGCGTGAGGTTGGCACGCGCCAGCAGCACGTCGCTCCCGTCCGCGATGCTCGCCTTCACGTGGGCGATGGCGGCCCTTTCCGCCGCGCACACCGTCTGGATGCGGTTCAGGACATCTCTGGCGAATTGCCCGGCGTCCAGCGACGGGACCGCCGTCACCTCCGCCGCCGCGTTCAGCCAGCCCAACTCCGCCTCGCCCTCTGCGTACAGGTCATAGTCGATGGACTGCAGGGCGCGGATCGGCGACTCGCCCTCATCTAGCAGCAGGTCGGCCCAGTGGGCAATGCCGTCGCCGCTCCATCCGGAAAGGGCGAAAGCGGCCTTGCCATGCCGCGCACCCAGTTCGGTGGCGAGGCGTCGGGCCTCCTCCTCGGCCAGAAGGTCGGACTTGCTGACGGCCAGCACATCCGCCTCCTCTAACTGCTTCTCGAAGATATACGCCACCGACGCGGGCAGGCTCGCCATCTCCTCGCTTCGCGCCGGGTCCACCAGGACGGTGAACGGTGCAAGCCTCAGAACGCCGCCGTAGAAGCGGCGCAGCGGCTCCAGGACCGTTGCGGCCATATCCGTGCAGGAGCCGACCGGCTCACACAGAAGAACATCCACCGGTGCCCGGTCCAGCACCCGCTGTGCCGAATCCAGCAGATCCTCGAACCGACAGCAGAAACAGCCGCCCGCCACCTCCGCGATGGGCAACTGCAGCCGTCCGAGGGTCTGGGTGTCCACCAGGCCCGCCGCCTGATCGTTGGTCACAATTCCCACGCGCTTGCCGCGTCGGGTAAGTTCCCGGGCCAGCGCTTCCAGCGCCGTCGTCTTCCCGGCGCCCAGGAATCCGCCCACCAGCGCCAGGCGCACCGGCCCCTCTGTCCGCATCTCTCGCGGCGGAGTCATCATGACCTGCTCCTTTCTGCGGTTGCTGTTTCCGACACGACCGCGGCCGCCGGCTCTGCGGCTGCCGCCACCGGGTCCTCCGGGAGTTCGCGAATCACGCGCGCAGGCACGCCGCCCACGAGCGTATCCGGCGCGACATCCTTTGTCACCACCGCTCCCGCCGCGACGATGCTCCCCCGCCCCACCGTGACCCCGGGGAGGATCACGGCGCACGCCCCGATCCAAGCGCCGTCCTCGATGGTGACGGGCCGCGGCGCCAGGTCGCCCGCGCGCTTCATGGACGGTCCGATGGGGTGGTGTCCCGTGGCGATGACGACATCGTGTCCGACGGTGACGTTGGCGCCAATCCGCACGGGGCCGTCCCGGCAGATCGCGCAGGGATAGTTGATGAACGCCCGCTCGCCGATGACGAGCGGCTCCCGTCCCCAGAGGCGCATGCGTCCCATAATCACCGCGCCGCGCCGAACCTCAATGCCTCCCATTCGATAGAGCGCGGCCCGCAGCCGTGTCCAGGCGCCGTACGGGAGCAGCCCGATCAGGGCCTGGGCGAATGCCAGGCGCGGATCAAAAAAGCCGATTCCCGCCTCCTCTTTGACCGTCTGGATGATTCTACGCAAGGCAGCACCTTGTGGGGGATTTTCGGCCGCTCAACTGCCCCCCCGCTCCAGAACGCGGGCGAGGAATTCACGGGTGCGTGGCTCGCGCGGGCTCTCGAACAGGACATCCGGCGGCGCTTCTTCGAGGATGCGCCCGCTGTCCAGAAAGCAGACCCGACTGGCAACCTCGCGGCAGAACTGCATCTCGTGGGTCGCGACCAGCATGGTGCGCCCCTCCTGGGCCAGCTCGCGCATGACCTCCAGCACCTCGCCGACCAGCTCCGGGTCGAGCGCGGAGGTCGGCTCGTCGAACAGGAGCACCGCGGGCCGGAGCGCGAGCGCGCGGGCGATAGCAACGCGCTGCTGCTGGCCACCCGAGAGCGCGGCGGGGTAATCGTCCGCCTTCGGGCCCAGGTGGACCTGCTCCAGAAGCGCCCGCGCCTCCTGAATCGCCCGCTCCTCGGGGGTGCCGAGGACCACCCGCGGGGCGAGGGCGACGTTCTGGAGTGCGGTGAGGTGGGGGAAGAGGTTGAAGCGCTGGAAGACCATGCCGATGTCGCGCCGCAGAGCATTCAGGTCAGCCGCCCCCGGGCCGCACTCCTTGCCGCGGAAGCGGACGCGCCCCGCGGTGGGCATCTCCAGACGATTGATGCAGCGCAGGAGCGTGGACTTGCCGCTGCCGCTTGCCCCGATCAGGCCGATGACCTCGCCCTCGCGTACCGCCAGATCAATGCCCTTGAGTACCTCGACCGAGCCGAAATTCTTGGTGAGCCCTTCGATGACCAGCGCCGGGGGCGCCGCGTCAGTCGTGGAAGAGGCCGCTGCGGAAGCCGTGGTCATGGGGTAGGATTCGCCGCGCAGAACGCGCTTCCTTCACACACGGTCCAGGAAGCGAAGGATGCGGTGAGCGGTCGCTTCGTGCTGCTCACGCGCCGCGGTATAGACTTCCGGCGGTTCGAAGTCATACGGAGGGGGGAGGACGAGGCGCACGCCCCATGCGCCGCCCTCGCTCTCCTCCCGCACCAGGACGTCCCGAACGTGGTCGAACGAAAGCATCTGGTACTCCGGAACGCGGCCCAGGCGGCGCATCACCATATGCAGCTTCCGGGTTGGGCGCTCCAGGGTGTAGGTGGCGGTCGCCGAGCCAAAGAGGGCGATCAGGCCCAGGGCGAGGAAGAACAGAGTCAGCAGAAGGCCCACCCACACCGGAAAGCCAGAACCGCCTTCGGCATCGCGGATCGTCGTCTGCCAGGTCCAGCGCCCCGCGGCCACGCTCCCCAGCACCCAGACCAGCAGGCCCCCGCTCACAGCCGTGAGCACGACGCCCAGGTGCCGGGCCACGGGCGATGTGACCAGCACCATTCGATCCGGTGTCTCTTCCACAATCTTCAACGGGCAGCCTCCGGCTGTTCGTATCCACTCCTCCGACCCGCGCGACGTGCCGGAGGTTGCCCCGTGAGCTTACCGGCTTGCGCTCGGCATCCGTGCCGCGGCGGTCGTGGCCGCCGCGGCTTCAGCCTCAGTGTCGCGGGTGAGGCCGAGGAAGGCAAAGCACATCTCGTCCGTGGTCTGCTCGCCAAACGTGACCAGCTTCGGCGGGTTCGACGGTTGGTTTGGGTTGGAGGCTGTGTTATCGTAGGTCGCTACCAGGTCCAGGCGCGTCCCCTTCGGCAGGCGGATTGGCTCGACGTAGCGGTAGGCCATCTGCCAGTTGAAGTCCCAGTCGCGGATCGAGATCAGGGGGCGCTTCGTGCCGTCCGGCAGGGTCGCGGTCACGCGCATGGTCTTACCCAGCATGTGCATATGGGGCAGCGTCTGGTACAGCTTGACCGGATAGGGGAGCACCATGGCCGCTTTGACCTCCTGACCCGCCACGCCCGGCTTGAGCGCGAAGATCGGGTTCCCCAGGGGGAACGTCCGCAGTACCTCCCGGATCGGCTCCTTCGCCAGGTAGAGGGCGACTTCGCTCTGATCCACCTCCGGCTTGCCGCTCTTATGGTAGTGGACCTGCATCACCAGTTTCGCGCCCTTCGGGATCTTCACGGCCACACCGGGCGGCAGCAGGCGCGGGCTCATGCCGGGCGCCCACCCCTCGCCCCACTCATCGTTCTTGATGCCGGACCCGCCGCCGGAGACGGACCAGCCCGGCTCCGCCTCCTTGTTGTCCCGCGCTTGGGCAGTCTCGCCTGTGGGGTCGATATAGGCGATGATGTGGTGGACGATGGCGCGGTTGCCCGGCCGGAAGTCCATGACCTTGACGTAGGTGTCCTTCTCAAAGTCCACCGGCAGGGTGAAGTTGCGGTAGACGTCCTCGCCTTCCGCCTCCAGGTGGAAGGGGCGCACCGGCTTCAGCACCATGTCGGGCCTGCCCAGCGGCCAATCGCCCGCGGCGTGGAGCTTCGGGGGCGGGGGCAGGTCCTTTTTGTCGCCCTGCGGGGCGCCGGAGTCGGCCCAGGCCGCGATCTTGGCAATCTGGGCATCGGTGAGCCAGCGCGTGTCGTGGAACGGCCCGCCCTCGGCGGGGTCGGCCTTAAAGGGGGGCATGAGACGGCGCGCGGTGTACTCCTTGATAGCTGAGGCCCACACCTTCGCCTGAGCGTACGTATCCAGAGTGAAGGGGGCGACATCGCCCGCCCGGTGGCAGACAACGCAGTTGTCATTCAGGATCGGCGCAATGTCGCGGGTGTAGGTCACCTTCGCGGCGACCTTCGGCCGGGTCGCGGTCTCGACCGACTCGCGGAAGATGGCGCAGCCGAGCGCACGGGCACGTGTCACCTTCACCGGCCGTCCGGTCAGCACCGCCTCCAACGCCTCGCGCGCCTCGCTGCGGCTCACCCTGGCGGCATCCGGGCTGTCGTCGATGCGCCCGATGTAGCGGATCTCCCCCGCGGCGTCCACAATGACCGCCTCCGGAGTCATCGTTGCGTTCAGCCGGTCGGCCAGAGCCGTGCCGTTGTCCCGTACCGCGGGGAATGGGATCTTGCGCTCCGCGGCGTACTTCTTCCACGCGGCGGCGCTGCCGCCGGGGCCGCTGTTCACCAGGAAGAAGCGGACGCCCTTCGGCGCGAACTCCCGCTCAAAGGCGCGGAACCGCCCGACGTACTTCTGGGCGATGGGGCACTCGGTGCTGGAGAAGAAGAAGACCGTTGCCTTTGCCGCCGCGATGTCCGCAGCGCCGTAGCGCCGTCCGCTTACGTCCTGCCATGTAATCGGCGCTGTGGGGGCAGCGTCCCCGGCGCTTGCGGCGGACTTCTGCCTTGAGGTGGCGGCGGGCAGGGCGGCGTTCACCCCGAGCGCGGCAAGCAGCAGCGTGGTGGTCAGGGCGAAGGGGACGGTGAACAGCACAAAGGCGCGGCAGCGGCGCGTCAGGGAAGGGGAGCGTCGATCCACAGGGTGATTTCCTTTCGGACGCGGGGCATGAGCCCAACGGCGGGCGTGGCCGGTTGCCTTTCTGTTATACCGCCCGAATGCCCCGCTCGTCGCCCGGCGGGCGGACTGTTTCGGTGCTAAAATCGGGGAGTGACTTACGAGGAATCCGTCGCGTACCTGTCCGGGTTGGTGCAGTTCGGGCCCCGCCTCGGGCGGGAGCGCCTTGTGGAACTGCTCTCTCGCCTGGGCGACCCGCACCGGGGGCTCCGCTGCTTCCATGTGGCGGGCACCAACGGCAAGGGGTCCACCACGACCTTCCTCGCCTCGGCCCTCCGGGCCGCCGGCTACCGGGTCGGCGCCTACCTCTCTCCCTACGTCTTCGACCTGCGCGAACGCGTCATGCTCGACGGCGCCATGATCAGCCGCGACGACTTCGCGCGGCACGTCGCGGAGATTCGCCCGCACGTTGAGGCGATCGCTGCGACCGACCTGGGGCAGACCACGGAGTTCGAGCTAAAGACGGTGGTCGCCTTCAAGCACTTTGCAGAGCAGAAGGTCGATTTCGCGGTGCTGGAGGTGGGGATCGGGGGGCGACTGGATGCTACCAACGTCATCCCGCCGCCACTGGTCGCGGTGGTGACCAGTATCGGCTGGGACCACACGAACCTGCTCGGCGACACCCTGGCGAAGATTGCGGCGGAGAAGGCCGGTATCGTGAAGCGCGGAACGCTGGCCTGCGTGACCGCCGTCCCCTCTGGCGAGGCGCTGGATGCTATCGCCGAGAAGGCGTCGGCGGAGGGCGTACCGCTGTGGCGGGTGGTCCCCGCCGGTGAGGCTCCCGCCCCCCTGCCGTCGGCCACCTTCGCCGTGCGCGACCCCGCCGCCGGGCGGGTGGCGCTCAACGTGCCGGGATACGGGGAGCGGGAGTTGACGCTGCGACTGCGGGGGGCGTTCCAGGCGGCGAACGCGGCGGTCGCGTCGTCGGCCATTGCGGCGGCGAACGCGGCGGGGGCGGTCTCGGTGCCGCCGGATGCGTTGTGGCGCGGCCTGGAGGGGGCGGTGCTGCCGGGGCGGTTCCAGATCCCCTGGGATGGCAAGGACGGCGCGCCGGCTCTGGTGCTGGACGTGGCGCACAACAGCGATGCCTCCCGCGTGCTGGCCGACTCGCTGCGGCAGACCTTTGGGCCCGGCCGACGCTACGTCTTTGTGGTGGGCCTGAGCCGCGCCCACGACGCCGGCCCCTTCCTCAAGGAGTTGCGCGATGCGCTCCCGCTACACCGCGTTGTGGCCACCGCGCCCGGGTTCCGGCCCAAGCCCGCTGCGGAGACCGCCGATGCTGCGCGGGCGCTTGGGATGCCGGTGGAGGTCGTGGAGCCCGCCGCGGATGCCATCGGGCGGACGTACGCCGCAGCCTCGACGGGGGAGGTCGTGGTTGTCACCGGCTCGTTCTATACGGTGGGCGAGACGCCTGTCGGACTACGAAAGTAGTCCGGTTCAACAAAAGAAAGGCGGCGGGCACACGGAGTCCCGCCGCTTCCACTACAGCACGTGGAGAGAAAAGGAGATCACGGTTTTAAGGGACGCCCGCGTTGCCGCTTGGTTCCAACCGATTTTTTTAATTGTGGATATTTTTCCGAGCGCTGTGTCTCCGGCTTAACCGGCCTTCCTGTGCAGCATAAACAGGGCGATTTCTCGCTGCTCCCCCTCCCACGCGACGAGGCGGCTTTCTATCTCCACCACCCAGCTTCGGTCCTGCTCCAGGAAGTCGATGAACGCCAGTGCCTGGGGGCGCACCGGGTCCGAGAGGAGTACCCGGCCGCCGGGCGTCACCAACCGCGGCAGTAGCGCCCTCAGGGTAGGGTGCAGGGTGCGCTCATACAGCACATCCGAGCCGATCACGAGCGGAAACGGCTGCCCCAGGTCCGGGAAGTCCCGCCAATCCGCCCGCCGGCACCGGACTGCCCCGGCCGGCACCCCGTTTTCCACGGCGTTGTGCGCGCACAGGGCGAGGGCATCGTCCTGGTAGTCGGTCTGGATCACCTCCGCCGCCCCCAGGGCATGCGCCGCCAGCCCGGGCAGCCCGACGCCCGCCCCGATCTCCAGCACACGCTTGCCCGCCACCAGGGAGGGCTCTTCGGCGAGGCGCCCCGCTAGGCCTAAGGCCGAGGCCCAGAGCAGGAGACCATAAGGGAACTGCTCCACGTCTCCGTCCGTCTCCACTCCTGAGAGCAGGGCATCCTGGTCGCGCACCGCCGTCAGACGCCAGGACCGGCCTGCCGCCTCCACAGGATGGGTAACTAAAGGAAAGCGTGCCGCGAGAGCCGCCGTGCGCGCTGTCGAAGGTGTTGAAATTGTGTCCACGCAAGCGTTATATCGCCCGTGGAATGTGTAATTTGTCAAACGATAGGAAAAGAGCAAACCAAACGGGAACCTGTTGTCGTCCAACATAAAGACGAGACGGCGGAGCCGTGGCCCTCTGGGTCCGGCTCCGCCGCCGCCGGAAGACATCTCGCGCCTTGAGGAGCAGGCAGGCACATGGACAGGCCGGTTGCATCGGAGAGTACCTTGGAGATACCGCACACGCAACGACGAATTATGGTCGTGGAGGACGACCACCTTATTCTGCGCCAGATCGCGTTCAACCTGGAGTCGCACGGCTACTCCGTTGACACCGCGGTGAATGGGGTGGAGGCGATCAAGCGGATGATGAACAGCCGCCCCGACCTGCTCATCACGGACATCATGATGCCCGAGATGGACGGCTACGAGCTGGTTTCCAGCGTCCGCGCCGACCCGGAATTGAAGGACGTCCCGATCATCATGCTGACCGCCCGAACCCAGGACGACGACATGATGCAGGGCTACCAGAGCGGCACGGACCTCTACCTGACCAAGCCGTTTAATCCCTCCGAACTCATCACTTTCGTCGACCGCATCCTGGGCTGACGCGCTTCCGCTCGGGCTGCCCGGGTTCCGCTGGCAGCGGCGCTGGCCGCACGGGGATGTCTCAGGCAAACAGGAAGCGGGCGTCGCCTAAGATCGCGGCGACCTCGGTCAGAAACGCCGCGGCGTCGGCGGGAGGTACCAGACGGGCGTCGTGCGCCAGGCACAGCCGCACCCGGGAGCGGACCTCGATGCGCTCCGCCGTACCGTCCTCCTCTCCGCCAACGACCACGGGCTCGCGCGCCGGGGCGCCGAAGGCGAGCAGCGCGGCCTGCGGCCGGTGCAGCACCGGGGTCTGGTAGAGCACTCCGGGCGGGGTCTCGGCCACGGTGAACGTCGCGCCGCAGACGTCCGCCTCCGTCAGCGTCCCGGCGCGGGCGCGCTCCGCCTGGTCCGCCAGTTCGCGGGCGAGCGCAAGGACGCTCGCCCGGTCGGGATCGCGCACCACCGGCACCACCTCCCGCCCCGCTCCGTCTCGCGTCACCCACCCAAGGCGCACGTAGCGCCGCAGGCACACCTCCGCCCCGTCCCCCATCTCCGCAAACCGGGAGTTCAGCGTGGGAAATCGCGTCAGAGCATCGGCCGCGGCGCGCAGCACAAAGGGCAGTAGCGTGAGTGCCATCGCCTCCCCGCTCACCGTCTCCCCGCGCGCTACCCGGGCGCAGAGGCGTACCGCCTCGGTGACATCGGCGACAGCCACGGTGAAGACGTGCGGTGACTCCCGCCAGGAGTGCGCGTGGTGCGCCGCCAGGGCCGCGTCCAGCGGTGTGCGTGCGGCGGCCTCCTCCGGGCCGTTCGGCGCGTAGACGGGCAGCGGCAGTTCCGGCGCGGGCTCGGCTGGGGGCGTTGCTGGCACGGGCACCCCTGCCAGCACAGCCAGCGGCTCGCCAACCTCTATCGCCTCGCCTGGCAGCACGCTCCGCCGCGCCAGCACGCCGAACGTGGGCGCCGGCACGGGGACCGGGGCGCCGTCGCCCAGGAGGCCGGGCCGCACCAGCGCTAGAGTGTCGCCTTCGTACACCACATCCCCGAGGTCCTTCTCCCAGGCGTCCAGCACGAACACGTCGTCGCTGGCGGCGGCGGGCAGGGGGGGCATCGTTACGGTGTACTTCACGGACACACGATACCGCACCTGCACGATCGGTTTCTAGAGCAGGCAGGAAGGCGCGGAGCGGAGGGGCAATTCTTTAGACAACGGGGCGTTCAGTAGCCGCGTCGCTCGAACAAGCGTGCCGCCTCCGCCGAGAAGAGGATGATGAGACTGTAGATACCGAGCAGGGTGCTCAGGCCAATCGTGGTTGCATTAATCAGGTGCAGCACCGACAGCACGATCGCGAGGATGCGCGCCCAGGGGGCGAAATTGAGCAGGCCGACCCCGACCACGATGCTGGGGGCCGCGGTCGCCAGGAGAATAAGGCTTAGGAACCCGCCGATGCTTCCAAAGATAGGAAGCGCCGAGGCGTCGCCCCCGGAAGAGGCCGCGAAGCCCAGGAAGCCAAACAGAGCAAAGGCGAAGAACCCACCGGCAGCGGCGAGGGCGCCGAGGGCGATGTTGAGCCAGCCGATAAGCTGGACATGCGTTCGCATAGTCATTGATGACCTCCACCGATCAGACCCGCCGCGCGCCGTCGGGTTGCACCTCCGCAGCCGTAGCAGAGAAAGCGAGGACCGATTACCGTCATGTCAGAACCGTTCACGCGGCCGCTCTGGCCCGAAGGCCAGGTGCCGTTGGCGCGCGGGAAAGCGCCGGAGGACACGCCGACCATCACCGTTTACCGTCCGGACGGACGCGGGAACGGCGCCGCCATTGTCGTCTGCCCCGGCGGGGGGTACGGCACGCTGGCCGCGCATGAGGCGGAGCCGGTGGCGCGCTGGGCGAACGCCCACGGAGCGGTCGGCGTCGTCCTCAAGTACCGCCTCGGCAGCCATCAGTACCGCCATCCGGCGATGCTGACCGACGCCCAGCGGGCGATTCGCACGGTGCGGCACCATGCGCGTGAGTGGGATATCGACCCGGCGCGCGTCGGCATCCTCGGCTTTTCGGCGGGCGGGCACCTCGCCTCCACCGCCGCCACGCACTTCGACGCCGGGAACCCGCGGTCGGACGACCCGGTGGAGCGGCAGTCGTCCCGGCCGGACGTCGCCATCCTGATCTACCCGGTCATCGACCTGGCGGGACGGCCGGCGCACGCCGGCTCCCGCGCGAACCTGCTCGGCCCGACGCCGGACCCGGCGCTGGTGGCCTCGCTGAGCAACCACACGCAGGTCACGCGCGAGACCCCGCCGACGTATCTGGTCCACAGCAGCGACGATAAGGCCGTGCCGATCGAGAACAGCCTGCGCTTCGCCCTGGCGCTGGAGGCCGCGGGCGTACCGTTCGCCATGCAGGTCTACGAGCGCGGCGGCCACGGCTACGGCATGGGCAAGACCGAGTTCCCCGAAACGATGGCGTGGCCCGATCAGTGCGCCCGCTGGCTCAAGGTCCGCGGCTTCCTGAAGTGACGCACAGCGGCGCTGGTATAACGAAAGGATGAAGAAGAGAAACATGCGGTGTGGCCTGGCAGCGGTCGTGGCGGCGGCTGCGGTGACGGTGACGTGTGCGTCGGTTCCGGTCCTGGCGCAGAAGGACGGGAAGGCGGTACGGCTCTTCGACGGCAAGACGCTGAACGGCTGGGAGCGCAAGGCGGTCCACGGCGGCAACGGCGGCATCTGGGTGGTGCAGGACGGCGTTCTGGTCGGAGACCAGGAGCCGGGGCAGAAGGGCGGCCTGCTCGGCACCACGCGCACCTTCGAGGATGCGGTGGTGGAACTGGAGTTCAAGGCCGACTTCCCGCTCGACAGTGGTCTGTTCCTGCGCACCCAGCCCAACGGCAACGGCTACCAGATTACGCTGGACCTGAAGCCCGATGGCACGGTGGGCAGCATCTACGTCCCCAGCGACGGGTTCGTGGCACAGGACAACGACTGGAAGAAGAAGTACAAGGAAGGCGCCTGGAACAAACTCAAGGCTGAGATTACCGGCCAGCCGGCGCGCATCCGGGTCTGGCTGAACGGCCAGCCGACCGTGGACTTCACGGACACGAAGGAGCGGCTGCCGCGCGCTGGCTACATCGGGCTACAGGTCCACGGCGGCGGGGGCGTCTGGGGGAAGGATAGCCGTATCCGCTACCGCAACGTGCGCGTCACCCCGATCGCGCCCGCGGAGCAGGCGGCGGCAACCCGCTAACGCCCCGGCAAGATTTCGCGGTCAAGAAGGCGCGCGGCCGGAACAAGTCCGGCCGCGCGCCGTCGAAATAAGCGGCGCCTGTGAGACGGCGCACGCCGGGCCGTTCCGGATTGACGGTGCGGCGCGGCGGAGTTAAAGGGGACAAGACATGCCAGCAGACAGGGTTTCGACAAACACGACGCTCTCTCAGGGTGGGTTCCACCACATCGCCCTCCGGGTGCGCGACTTCGACCGATCCTACGCCTTCTACACCGAGGGACTGGGCTTCCGGTACGCGCACGGTTGGGGCGAGGGGGAAACGCGCGCCGCTCTGCTGGACATGGGGGACGGTAACTACCTCGAGCTCTTCGCCAGCGCGCCCGGACAACTGCCCGCTCTCGCGGACGCGCCGGGGCACTACCCGTACCTGCACCTTGCCCTGCGCTCCACGGACGTGGTGGCGGACACGGAGCGGGTCCGGGCGCTCGGCTGCACGATCACCGTGGAGCCGAAGAAGGCGGTGGTGGGTGACCCGCCCAAGACCCTGCATGTCTCCTTCTTCCTCGGCCCCGACGGCGAAACGATCGAGTTTTTCGACAACTCTGAACTGTAGCAGGCGAGGAGAATCCTGATGCGGACACTGAAGTTGCCCTTGCCCGCGGTGACGCGGGAGATGGTGGTAGCAAAGGCGGAGCAGGTCTTCCCGAGCGACCCGACCGAGGAGGTCATGGCTGTCCTGGACCGATACGGGATCGAAAAGTGGGAGCCGGCGCGTGAGCGTGTGCAGATGGCGGTCCTTGCCCTCAGCCGGGGCGACCGGTCGGAACTGGAGCGCTATACCGAGATCGCCCGTCAGGACTACCGGGATGCCCTGTGCGCCGAGGAGTTTCGGTGGCTGAGCGGCGGCGGGGAGATCGACCCGCTGTGCCGCCAGGAGCAGGCGGTCAACGCGGCCTGATTCTGAGGAGTTGGGGAGATGCGGCGGATCAAGGTGAAGGTGCCGGTTCCGAGGATCACGCGGGCGATGGTGGTGGCGCGGGTGCGGCAGATGTTTCCGGATGACCCGCTCGAAGAGGTGCTCGCCGATCTGGACGTGTACGGGCAGAAGGAGGGGCAGCCGGAGCGCGACCGGGTACACATGGCCATTCTCAAACTCAGCGGAGGCGATCGGGATGAGCTGAGACGCTACGTCCAGATTGGCTGCTCCGACTACCGTGATGTTCTGGGAGCGGCTGAGTATCCGGGCTTTATGGCTGTGGGGTTCACAGGGGTGGAGGACATGACGCCCTTCGAGCGGCGGGCGATAGTCCGGGGCGATGCGATGCAGTATCGGGAGTGGCTGAACGGGTCGGACGGCGGAGGGACGAGGAATGAGCGGCGGCGACGGTAGGCCGCGCTATGTCCTGGCGCTGGATCAGGGCACGACAAGCTGCCGCGCCCTGCTGTTCGACCGGCAGGGCGCCGTGGTCCATCTCGCGCAGCGGGAGTTCACCCAGTATTTCCCGCAGCCGGGATGGGTGGAGCAGGACGCCGCCGAGATCTGGAGCGTCCAGCGACGGGTGATGGAAGAGGTCGTCGCGCAGGTGGACGCCGAGGACATCGCCGCCCTCGGCATCGCCAACCAGCGCGAGACCCTGGTGATCTGGGACCGGGAGACCGGCCGCCCCCTGCACCCCGCCATCGTCTGGCAGTGCCGCCGCTCCGCGGACATCTGCGAGCGCTTGAAGAAGGACGGCGCGGAGCCCCTGGTCACGGAGCGCACCGGGCTGCGCCTCGACCCGTACTTCTCCGGCACGAAGCTGACCTGGCTGTTCGAAGCGCACCCGGACCTGCGCCGCCGCGCCGAGGCGGGCGAGGCCCTGGTCGGCACCATCGACTCCTGGCTTTTGTGGAATCTCTCCGGGCCGGCGCGGGTCCACGCCACGGACATTACCAACGCCTCCCGCACCCTGCTCTACAACATCCACAACCGCGCCTGGGACCCCGACCTGCTGGAGTTGCTCGGCGTGCCCCGGGCCGCGCTGCCCGAGGTGCGGCCGTCCTCCGGCGCATTCTGCACCGCGGAACTGCCGAACGGCTTCACCGTCCCTGTGGCGGGTGTCGCCGGAGACCAGCAGGCGGCTCTGTTCGGGCAGGCGTGCTTCGCGCCGGGCATGCTAAAGAACACCTACGGCACCGGCTGCTTCCTGCTGCTGAACACGGGGGATACTCCGCGCCCGCCGGAGAACGGCCTGCTGGCGACCGTGGCCTGGCAGGTGGGAGACGAGGTGGCGTACGCCCTGGAGGGGAGCGTCTTTGTGGCCGGGGCGGCGGTGCAGTGGCTCCGTGATGGTCTCGGGGTGATCGGGACGGCGGCGGAGACCGAGGGGCTGGCGCGCACGGTTCCGGACACGGGCGGCGTGTACTTCGTGCCCGCGTTCACGGGTCTGGGGACGCCCTACTGGCAGGCGGATGCTCGTGGGATGCTGACGGGCCTGACGCGCGGGACGCGCCGTGAGCACATCGCCCGCGCAACGCTGGAGGCGATCGCCTACCAGACGCGGGACATCTGCGACGCCATGGCCGGGGCGTCAGGCATCCCGCTCACCCGGCTGCGCGTGGACGGCGGCGCAGCCCGCAACGACTTCCTGATGGAGTTCCAGGCGGACATCCTCGGGGTGCCCGTGGAGCGCCCGGTGCAGACGGAGACCACCGCCCTCGGGGCGGCGTTCCTGGCGGGGCTGGCGGTCGGCTTCTGGGAGAGCCGCGACGAGGTCGCAAGCCTCTGGCGCGCCGGGCGCGCCTTCGCCCCCGCGATGGACGAGGCGCGCCGCGCCGCCCTGTGGGCCGGCTGGAAGCGCGCCATCGCCTATCAACTGCCCTGACCCGCCGGCAGCGGTTACTGAATGGGCACGCCGCCCGCGGTGGTATTTGGCACAATCTCGACGTAGCGCACCGCCGCGGCGTTCACCACCACCATGCCCGCCGCTGCCGGGCCGAAACTCGGCGACACCAGGAAGGTCGCCTGGCTCATCCGCTCGCGCACGACCTGAGCGACCTCCTGGACGCTGCTCGCCTCTACATTCTCGACCACCTGCTCGCCCGTCTTCTCCCGCGAATTGCTTTCGAACCAGTACCGCACCTGGAATTGCGCCATGTCCCGCGTCCTCCCGCGTTCGTCTGGATTTTGTTCAGCGTATCGTACCCCGAAACTCTGCGAAAATGACCCTGCGAACCGGCAGGCGCGTGGTAAAACGAAGAAGCACCGCCGCTCCCGGACCGGATTATGAAGACCGCCTCCGCCGCAAAGTCCCGCCTGCTCCTTCTCGCTCTCCTGCCGCTACCCCTGCTCTGCTGCCTGGCTGCGGCCGTGGGCGGTAGCAGCCCCCGCCGCGACGGGGGCGCGCCGGCCCCGTCGGCGGCGCAGCAGCAGCGGCAGGCCGCCTACACCGGCGAGATAAAGCCACTTCTTCAGCAGTTCTGCGTTGGCTGTCACAACGCCAAGAGCGCGGCCGGCGGGGTGGATCTGGCGAAGTATGCCGATGTCACAGCGATTCAGAAGGACCAGGCGACCTGGCGCAAGGTGCTGACACAGGTGCGGGAGCGCAGCATGCCCCCTTCCGGTGTGCCGCACCCGGCTCCGGAGCAGAACGACCGACTGGCCGCGTGGCTGGCCGAGGCGCTGGACAATGTGGACCCCGCGCTCCTGCCGAAGAACCCGGGGCGCGTTCTGATTCGCCGCCTGAGCCGCACCGAGTACAACTACACCGTTCGTGACCTCTTCGGCGTCACCTCCAACCCGGCGGACAAGTTCCCCGCGGACGGCTCCGGGGGCGGCGGCTTCGACAACAACGCCGACACGCTGTTCCTGCCGCCCATTTTGATGGAGCGGTACCTCGACGCCGCCGAGACCGTGGTGAACGAGGCGAAGCCGGAGCGGCTCTTTGTGGTACAGCCCGGAAAGGGCGTTTCCCAGCGGGACGCCGCGCGCAAGATCCTGGCGCACCACGCGTTCCGCGCCTACCGCCGCCCGGTGGCGCCGGCCGAACTCGACAGCCTCCTGCGCGTCTTCGACCGGGCTCGCTACACGCAGAACCAGCCGTTCGAGGCGGCCGTAAAGCGTGCCCTCACCGCGATCCTCGTGTCGCCAAACTTCCTGTGCCGGGTAGAGCGGGAGCGCGGGGCAAAGGACGCCTATCCGCTGGACGACTACGAACTCGCGTCGCGCCTCTCTTACTTCCTGTGGTCGTCCATGCCGGACGACACCCTGCTGCGGCTGGCGGGTGAGAAAAAGCTGCGCGACCCGAAGGCGCTGGACGCCCAGGTGACGCGGATGCTGGCCGACCCGAAGGCGAAGGCGCTGGCCGACTCGTTCGCCGGGCAATGGCTGCGTGTGCGCGAACTGTACACCGCCGCCCAGCCGGACCCGAAGCGCTACCCGGAGTTCACCCCCGCCGTGCGCGACGCCATGTACCGCGAGGTTATCGAGACGTTCCACGGCGTTGTGGCTGGCAACCGACCACTGCTGGAGTTAATCGACGCCGACTACGCCTACCTGAACGAAGACCTGGCGAAGTTCTATGGTATCCCCGGCGTCCAGGGGGAGAAGGTGCGGCGGGTCGCCCTCGCAGACCGGCGGCGCGGGGGGGTACTCACCAGCGGCGCGGTGCTGACCCTGACCTCATATCCTGTCCGCACCAGTCCGGTGCTGCGTGGCAAGTGGGTGCTGGAGGAGATGCTCGGCACACCCCCGCCGCCTCCGCCGCCGAATGTCGGCACGCTCTCGCAGGACGACAGCACCGACAAGGAGGGGCTCACCTTCCGGCAGCGGCTGGAGAAGCACCGGGAAAAGAAGGAGTGCGCCTCCTGCCACCAGCGCATGGACCCGCTCGGGTTCGGCCTGGAGAACTTCGATGCCGTGGGGCGCTGGCGTGAGAAGATCGGGAATGCGCCAATCGACGCCACCGGCACTCTGGCCAGTGGGGAGACGTTCGCCGGGCCGGTGGAATTGAAGCGGCACCTCCTGACGCGCAAAGAGGACTTCACGCGTAACCTGACGGAGAAGATGCTCTCGTACGCGCTCGGGCGCGGCCTGGAGCCGTACGACCTCCCCACGGTGCGCGCGATCCAGACTGCCGTGGAGAAGGACGGCTACCGCAGCCAGACCCTGATTCGCCAGATCGTGTTGAGCTACCCGTTCCGCTACCGCAAGGGCGGGTAAAGAGCCGAGGGAAGGTATAATCGAACCCACATGAGACGCACGACCACCCCCCACCTGTCCCGTCGCACCGTGCTGCGCGGCCTGGGCGTCGCCATGGGCCTGCCGCTTCTGGAGGCGATGGGACCCCTCGCCGGGGCGTACGCCGCTCCCCTCGCGGGCCCGGCGCCGAAGGCGCCCGTCCGCATGGCCGTCCTGTACATGCCGAACGGCGTCCACCCGAAGCTCTGGACCCCGGCCGGGCAGGGCAGTGCGTTCGAGCTTTCGGAGGTGCTGCAGCCGCTCGCGGGCGTCAAGCAGGACATCCTGGTGCTGACCGAACTGATGAACCAGGCCAGCATCCAGGGGGATGGCCACTACGTCAAGATCGCGCCGTTCCTCACCGGTACCGCCGTCACGCGCACCACCGGCAGCGACCTGCGCGTCGGCGGCGTTTCGCTGGACCAGCTCGTCGCCCAGCACATCGGCAACCTGACCCCGTTGCCCTCGCTGGAGCTTTCCGTGGAGCCGGTCACCACGGGCGTGGACGCCAACGTCGGCTTCACCCGCCTGTACGGCTCGCACATCTCCTGGAGCACGCCCACCACCCCCGTGTCGCGCGAGACCAACCCGCAACTCGCCTTCGACCGCCTGTTCCGCTCCGGCGGCGGGCGGGGAGCGAAGTCCGCGCGGGATGCCAGCGTGCTGGATGCGGTGCGGGAGGACGCCAAGCGGCTCCGGGGTGTGGTAGGGCAGGCGGACCGGCTGAAACTGGAGGAGTACTTTGAGGCCGTGCGGGCCGTGGAGCAGCGCATCGCCTTCGACGCTGCCCGGCGGCGTCAGGAGGTACTGGCCGACCCGCTCGCGCGCCGTGAGGTTGAGAAATTGGGCGAGCGCATCCGCGACTACTACGCCGCCGACCCGGCGCGCGTGAGCGAGCGGGGCATCGACCACACCGAGCAGGTGCGCCTCATGCTTGACATCATCGTGCTGGCGTTCTGGACCGACTCCACGCGCGTCTCCACCTTCCTCTTCGGCAACGAGGTCAGCGGCAAGAACTTCTCGTTCCTGCCCGGCGTCAGCGGCGGGCACCACCAGATCTCGCACCACGAGAACGACCCGGCCAAGATGGAGGAGTACAAGCGCATCAATATCTGGCACCTCCAGCAGTACGCCTACATGCTGGAGCGGATGAAGAGCATCCGGGAGGGCGAGGGTACCCTGTTGGACAACAGCATGGTGCTATTCGGCAGCGGCATGCGCGACGGCAACGCCCACAGCCCGCACAACCTGCCCATCGTGCTGGCGGGCCGCGCCGGCGGGACGCTCGCCACCGGGCGTCACCTCGTTTACGACAAGAAGACGCCGCTGTGCAACCTCTACAAGGGGATGCTCGCGCGCATGGGGGTGAAGGGTGTGGAGCGCTTCGGCGACAGCACCGGCGAGTTGCCCGGCCTCTCCGACCCCGAGTTTGCAGGAGTCGTCCCCGCGAAGACCGCGTAGCGCCGCCGCGTCAGCCCGGGGCCGGGCCGCCCGCCGCGAAGGCGCGGTAGCGCGCCGCCGCAGCCTCGAAGGCGGCGGCGTTCAGTGCGCCCGGTGTAAAGGGGGCGGCTTCTATGCGGACGCCGCCCCGCCCCGCCGCGTGGCGCTTCCTCCAGGTGCCGACCGCCCGGCCGCCCTCCACAACCACAGGGTCGAGTAGGCGGGTCTTCGCCTCCGCAGCGTGCTCCGGGGCGACCAGTGCTCCGCGTTCCCGGTAGGCCACGGTGTACTCGTCGAACGCCGGGAGGAGGTAGGTGGTGCGCAGCGCCTCCTCGGCTTCCGGGGCGGGCGCGTCCTCCAAGCTCATAAAGTACGTCGCCCCGTCGGTCCCCTCGCGCGCCGTGAGCCGGTCCCCGACCGCCGCGACGCCCGCCCGCGCGTCCGCGAGCGTCAGCCCCGACCACCACGCGAAGTCCCGCAGCGTCGCCGGGCCGTGGCTGGTGAAGTAGCGCCGGACAAGCTCCGCCCGCGCCTCCTCCCGGCTCAGAGACGGCGCGGGCGGCACCCGCTCGTCCAGCAGCGCGTAGGTGAACTGCTTTCCTCGCCGCGCGCCGCTACAGATAACTCCGTCCAGCTCCGCACGCATCACGAGCAGGGACAGGTGGACGCCCTCGCTGATCTCCACGCCCGCCCGCCGGAGCGCATCCGCCAGCTCCGCCCGGGTCAACTGCTTCCCGCCGGCCAGCGCCCTCGCCAGGGTATCGTTGCTCTTTGCGAACACGGCGTCGTCCACGCCCAGCTTGCGGGCCAGGGAGGCATTAACGGCGTTCACTCGTGGGCCGGTGAGCGCAAGCATCCAGCGGATGTCGGCGGGCGCGACGAAGTGCCAGGTCGGGCGCAGGACGTGCGTGCGCAGAATCGCGCCCTCCGCGAACGCCCGCTCCACGTCGGCGTCGGTGACCCCCGCCGCCATCCGCAGCCCGAGCGCCCACTTCGCCTCCGCGAACTCCTGCGCCTGCACCGCGCCGAACCACGACACGACCTCTTCGGGGCGTGAAAACCCCGTACCAGCGGCAATGCGCTGGCTTCGGAGGCGGCGGCGGACAATCTCTTGCGGCGTCATCTGCTTTCCTCCAGCTCTGATGTCTTCCTATCTGCCGTCGGGCTGCGGGGAGGGCAGAAGGTCACTGCCGTCCACCAGGCTCAGGCGGTTGCCCGGCTCCGCTGCCAGGGCGGCGAGTTCGGGCGTGAAGCCGCCGACCGAGAACAACACGTAGCGGGGATCGCGCCGGTGACGTCCTTCGGGAAGCCGTGCTACCTTGGCCACAAGGTCCGTGTACACGCTGGTCCCGACAGGGCGGTTCTGGCTCCACTTGCACTCGCCAAACAGGTAAGTGTTTTCGCCCGCAAGCCGCGCCATCACGTCCAACTCCAGTTGTCCGTCGCGGCTCCACCAGCGTCCGGCATCCTCCAGGACAATCCCGAGGCGCCCGGCCGCGTGCTTGCGGAGCCACTGATGACACGCCTTCTCGAATACGTAGCGACCCATGTAGTCCGGCAGTAACGGTTCCACCTGCGCCTGATAGAGGGCCGCCGGGTCCGAGAACGGGAGGGCACTTGCCAGGGGCTGAACGAACCGGTACCAGAAGGCGAGAAAGGGATCGGCAACCCCGTAGAGGGCGCGCCGGTCACTTGTCTCCTCAAACGGCAACTCTCGTGTGATCCAGCCGAGCTTTAGCAGCGTCTTTAAGTAAAAGGAGAGCTGCCCGCGCTCGGTCCCGGAGTGGCTCAGGATGTCGCCGAACTGCGTATGCCCCTGCGCGATGGCGGCTAAGACGGCATTGTAGGGAGCCGGGTCGCGAATCTGTTCGCTCCCCAGGAGGAAGCTTACCTCCCCTTCGAGCGCCCCCCGGGGGCGGAACAGAAGGTCGACGATCTCCTCCCGGGGGCGGCGGGCCGGGTCCACGAGCGCGTGGTAGCGGGGCGTTCCGCCCAGCACCCCGTACATCGTGAGCGTCTCCGCCACGCCGTAGTGGGGACTGTCCGCATAGAAGCAGGCCACGTCGTCGTAGGTGAGCGGGGAGAGCAGGAAGTTCCCCGCGGTGAAGCGTCCGAAGAGCGGCGCGCTTTCGGACCCCAGAGCTTCCATGGCGGACAACTGGGAGCCGCAAAGCACCACGAAGACGGGGGCGTGCGCCCCGTCACGGTCCCACCAGGATTGTAGGATACTCGGCAACTCCGGTGTCTGCTGTACCAGATAGGGGAACTCATCCAGAATGAGTCCGAACCGCCCGTTGCTGCCGCCTGCCGCCGCGGCGCGTGCGCTCGCCGAGACGTAGCGCAGGATCTGGTTCCAGGAGACTGCCAGTTCCGCCGCCGTGACCCCCTCCTCGGGCAAAGCGCCCAGCACCTGTTCGGCGAGTTGAAGCCGCTGGCTGGCAGCCGTCGTCTGATCGGCGAGGTAATAGCAGTGGGGTTTGGCCGTCTCGCCCGGCGCGCCCGCGAAGAAGCGCTGGAGCAGATAGGTCTTCCCCAGCCGCCGCCGCCCGCGCAGGAGAAGCATCTGCCCCGCCGGTCGGCGGGAATTCCAGGCGCGCTCCAGGGCGGACAGCTCCGTGGTACGGTTAAAGAACGGGTCCGGCTGCGCAAAAGGTAGGTGAGCCATAGAGCATCCGTGTGTCTGAGTACGACTTGTCAAAGTATACTTTGACAAGTCGTACTTGGACAAGATGTAAGGGCCGTAAAAGCACACGGCCTCCGTGTCAGCGCGTGTAGTACGCTGGCGCGGAGGCCGTGAAGCGAGTCGTTATGGACGGTACAGGATTCGAACCTGTGACCCCTTCCGTGTGAAGGAAGTGCTCTACCACTGAGCCAACCGTCCAGGATGACCCTCATTATACCAGCGCCCGGCCGGGGCGTCAAGCGCCAATTCCCGCGTCACGAAGCGAACGAACGCAGACGTTCCCTCGTATAAGAACCTGTAGGAGACCTGTAGGAGAAGGGAAAGCGCCGACGAGAGCGAGGAGCGAGCGAGCGATGCACACAGAGTATGATCGGGTGCGGGAGGCGCTGCAGGCGGCTCTGCGCGAGGTGTGCCTGGATGAGTCGGTGGAGATCGAGGGGCCGAACCGCCTGGGGGGATTCCGCCTCAACGACGGTCGAAACCGGGTCGCGCTCTCGTATGTGCCGTCGCGCCAGAACGACAACAGGAACTGGTGGGTCTCCGCCTGGATGGAGGTGGAGGACGAGTGGACGCTGCTGCTCGCGCCGGAGGACGCTCTGATCGCCGGGCGCCGCGAGGCGACGATGAAGCGCCCCCTCACCCGGGAGGACGCCATCATCGCTGCGCTCCAGATCCTCATTGAGATGCGAGTGCGCGCCGCCTGGCGCGCGGCCCGGGAAGCCGCGCCTACAGATGGAGGCATCTTCCGCCCTGCCGAAGATGTGCTCGAACCCGCAGCGCCGCCGCGCGAGGCGTCGACGCTGCCGCTTGCGGCCTCTACAGACCTGGTGTTTCGCACGGCACGCTCCCCCCGCAAGGCAAATGGGTTGAACACCCGGCGGTAGCTCTCCCCAGTCCCTATTCCCGCTCCTCTGCCCCTCCATCTTCCTCAAACGCCCCACTACGGAGGGGCTGCCGCCGTAGTGCCTGTGTGGAGTAATGGGGCGTCGGGTACAAAGGAATCGAGCAAACCGCGGGAAGGCCGATGCCGCACTTACCTTTCACTACCGACACCGTCCTGGAAAGTCTACCGGACGCCTTCCAGGCGTTCGACCGCGAGTGGCGCTACGTCTACCTGAACCGCCAGGCGGAGCGGGTGCTGGGACGCTCGCGGGACGAACTGCTCGGGAAGGTCTGCTGGGAGGTGTTTCCCGAGACCGCCGGCACCCCCTTTCACGCCCGACATAAGGAGGCGATGGAGTCGGGGGAGACGGTGGTCTTCCCGGAGTGGTATCCGCGCGAAAAGGTCTGGAGGGAGTTCACCCTCCACCCCTACCCGGGCGGCCTCGGCGCCTTCGTGCGGGATATCACCGACCGAAAGCGCGCCGAGGCCGCCGTTGCGGACAGCGCAAGGCACTACCGCGCCCTATTCGAGAACGTCATGGACGCCATTGTTGTCGCGGACAACAGGGGCGCATATGTGGACGCGAACCCGGCGGCGTGTGACCTCTTCGGCGTACCGCGGGAGCAGTTGATCGGCAGGCATGTGATCGACTTCGCTGCCCCGGGGACGGGGCCGCAGGCGAAGGAGGCGTGGCGCTCCTTTCTGGAGACCGGGGAGCAGGCCGGCGAGTTCTACCTGCGCTCCCCCCTGGACGGCCGGCAGCGGCTTCTGGAATACCACGCCCGGGCAAACGTGCTCCCGGGCCTGCACATGTCCGTGCTCCGGGACATCACCGCGCGGCGCGAGGAGACGACCCGCGCCGCGCACCTGATGGCGGACCTCGACGAGGAGCGCGAGACCCTGGACACGGTCAACCGGATCGGGCGGCTCCTGTCGGCGGAACTGGATCTCAAAACCGTGGTTGAGGCGGCCACGGACGCTGCCACGGAGTTGACCGGCGCGCAGTTCGGGGCGTTCTTCTACAATGTGCTGAACGATCAGGGCGAGTCCTACACGCTCTATACCATCTCCGGTGTGCCCCGCGAGGAGTTCTCACGCTTCCCGATGCCGCGCGCCACCCCGCTATTTGGTCCCACTTTCCGGGGCGAGGGCATCATCCGCATCGGGGACGTGAAGAGCGACCCGCGCTACGGGAAGATGGCGCCGCACTACGGGATGCCCGCGGGCCACCTGCCGGTGCGGAGTTACATGGCCGTGCCTGTGATTTCACGCTCCGGCGAGGTGCTGGGGGGACTGTTCTTCGGACACTCGGAGGTGGACGTTTTTACCGCTCGCGCCGAGCGCTGCCTGGAGGCGCTCACCGCCTATATCGCCGTGGCGGTGGACAACGCCCGCCTCTTCGGCCGGGTGCAGCGCGAGGCTGAGGTGCGCCGGCGGACAGAGGAGGCGCTGCGCGGCAGCGAGGAGTTCCAGCGCCGCCTGATCGAGAGCAGCAGCGATTGCATCAAGACACTCAGCCTCGATGGAAAACTCCTCACCATGAGCGAGGCCGGGCAACGCACCTTCGAGATCGACGACTTTGCGCAGGTCGAAGGCGCAGACTACACTCTCTTCTGGCAGGGGGAGGAGCGCACAGCGGCGGCGCGGGCCGTGGCGGCGGCACGGGCGGGGCAGACCGGGCGGTTCCAGGGCTACTGTCCCACCGTGGGGGGGACGCCGAAGTGGTGGGACGTAGTCGTCTCGCCGGTACTGGGGGCGTCCGGTCTCCCGGAGGTGCTGCTGGCCGTTTCCCGCGACATCACGGAGCAGAAGGAGGGGGAGCGCAGGCAGCGGCGCTTCGTGCGCGAGATGCTCTTCGGAATGACCGAGGGGCGGCTGCGCCTGTGCGACGACCCTGCGGACCTGCCCGAACCGCTCGCGCCGGCCGGCGGCGAGCCCATTGAACTTACCGCCAGCACCCTCCGAATGCTGCGCAAGCAGGTCGAGGGCGTCGCCGAGCAGATTGGCCTGCCAAAGGAGCGGACCCAGGATCTGCTCACGGGGGTGGGCGAAGCGGCCATGAACGCCGTGGTCCACGCGGGCGGCGGTGTTGGCAACGTGCGCGCCTCCGCACAGACCGTGCAGGTATGGGTCCGCGACGCCGGAAAGGGGATCACCCAGGATGTGCTGCACCGGGCGACGCTGGAGCGTGGCTGGACCACGGCAGGGACGCTCGGGCACGGCTTCTGGCTGATGCTGCGCACCTGCGACCGGGCGTACATGCTGACCGGCGCCGAGGGCACCACAGTGGTCCTGGAGCAGGACCTCACGCCTCCCGAGCCCCCCTGGCTGTAGCCGTGCGGCGGCGGCTACGCCTCCTGGCGGTAGCGGTGCTGGCGGACCTTCTCGATGTAGGCGTCCACCTCGGGGTCCGGCAGACCCAGGCGGTCCAGCCCCTGCCGAATCATCTCCGTGCCCGCTTCGAACTCGGCGTGAATCACTGCGTCCGCGCCCGCCGCGCGCACCCGCGGGATATCAATGCCTCGCTGGACGCGTACCACCACGGGCAGATCCGGCGCCATCTGCTTCAGGGCGCGCAGCGTCATCAGGCTCGCATCCGCATCCGGCAGGGCCACCATCGCCAACTCCGCCCGGTGGGGGTGCGTCTTTGCCAGCACCGCCTCAGAGGTGGCGTCCCCGTAGATCGTGGAAACGCCGTTAGACCGCAGGCGCTCGACCTGGCTCGCGTCGAAGTCCACCACCACATGCGCCACCTCCTTCGCCCGGAGCGCGTCCGAAACGTACCGCCCAACGCGCCCGATACCCAGGATGATGACGCGGGCTCCCGGCTTCACCCGCCCGGCCCCCGCCGCGTGTGCGCTCTCCGCCGCCGCATCCTCCTCTTCGGCCCGGCGCTCCAGGAACCCCGACAGCACAGGTGAGCGGCGCACCATGCGGTAGAGGGGAGCCGCACTGCCGTACACGAGCGGCGTCAGGAGGATGGTGATGAGAGCGGAGGCGAGAATCACCCCCGAGATCTCGTCGCCGATCAGGCCGCGCGCGGCGCCCACGGTTGCCAGCACGAACGAGAACTCGCCGATTTGCGCCAGGCCCAGGCCGGAGCGGAGGATGGTGCGTCCCGGCCAGCCCAGGCCGCGCAGCAGAAACATGGTCCAGAGCGACTTGCCGCCCACGATCACGAGCACTACCGCGGTCACCATGGCGATGTTCTCTGCCAGGAACCGCGGGTTGAGCAGCATCCCTACGGAGACGAAAAACAGCGAGGCGAAGACATCCCGGAGCGGGCGCACCTGGGAGAAGACCTCATGGGAGAAGTCGGACTCCGAGACCACGATCCCGGCCAGAAACGCGCCCAGCGCCAGCCCGAGGCCCATCCGCTCCGCTGCGAACGCTGCTGCCAGGCACAGGCACACCACCGTCAGCAGGAACAGTTCGCGCGACCCGGTGCGTGCCACGCGGTCCAGCAGCGCCGGCACGCCTCGGGTTGCCAGCAGAAGCGTCGCCCCCAGGAACAGAGCAGCCTTCAGGAGCGCCGCACCGATCCCCGCCAGCGCCCCGCGCAGACCGGCGGCGTCCCCGAGCGTCGAGAGCGCCGGGAGCAGGACGATCATCATGACCATGGAAAGGTCCTGCACCACCAGGATGCCGAGCATGACGTTGCCGTGCGGCGACCCCATCTCCCCGCGCTCCTCCAGTATTTTGAGCATCACGGCGGTGGAGGAGAGCGCGAGGGCGCAGCCCAGAAACAGGCCGCCGTACACTCCCCAGCCGAAGGCGAGGCCGAGCACCATGCCGAGCACGATCGTGCCTAGGATCTGGAGGATGCCCCCGACCAGGGCGGTACGGCGTACATGGTTCAGCTCCTCCAGCGAGAACTGGACACCAACGGCGAACATGAGCAGCGCGACTCCGAATTCGGCCACGGTGCGGATCATGTTGTCGTCGGCGGTGATGCCGGGGGTGTGCGGCCCAATCACCAGGCCCGCCAGCAGGTAACCGATCAGAACCGGCAGGCGCAGGGCTCGCGCCACCAGCCCGCCGATGAGGGCAGCCCCCAGCACCAACCCCAGTTCGCCCAGGAATTCGGCACTATGCACGTATCGTTTGTCTTTCCTTTCTCTCGGGCGGCGGCGTCCCTGAGCGAGCCAGCGAAGTACAGTCACCGGTGCGGGGATACCGGACGGAAGAGGAGCATGGGCATGAGCATTTTACCCGCTCCCGTCCTGCTCTCGAGTGGGCGCCTACACCGTGGTACGGGGATGCGCGGGTGGAAGGTGCGGCGGGAGGTGGCGCAAAAGGACCGCGGCATCGCGGAGGGCGCTCGCAAGCTGGTCCCACACCACGTACTCGTCGCGTGTATGGGGTTCGTGGTACCCCGTCGCCAGGTTCACCGCGTTTCGCGCGAGACCCCGGCCCACCAGCACCCCGGCGTCCGTGCCACCCCCGGCTAACCCCTCGCTGTGTGGCAGCAGCGCCTGCACCGCCTCCACCGCCTGCTCCGAAAGGACGCACACCTGGCACGCTGCGGTCAGGCGCATGGTGTGGACGAACTGACCGCTCCCGCGCCGGTCGCACTGCACCAGAAAGTCATGCGGGGGCAGGGCGAGGCGCAGCGCGCCGACGTAGCCGATCTCCTCGTCGGCGGTCAGGACGCATCCTACCTCCGGCATCGCCTCCGCCAGAGTCAGCGCGACCGCCACGCCGCACTTGTCGTCGCCCCCGAGCGGGCGACGCCCGTAGCGCGAGCGGTATACACCGCCCTCCAGAGAGAATGGCTCCACGTCTTCGCCCAGCATTTGCAGGACGCTATCGGTATGTGCCACCACGGCGCGGCGCGGCCCGGGCGGGCCTCCGGCGCCCGCCTCCGCCTGGCATCCGGGGGCGTACAGGTTCCCCAGGGCATCCCGCCACACCCGGCGCCCCATCCCGCGCAGGGCGTCCCGCGCGTAGCGGATCACGGCATGGTCGGGGTCGCGCGCGGGGTTGCGCAGGGGCAGCAGCGCCTCCAGGTGCTCGCGAAGCCGCGCCTCCGCGCCCGGCCCAAGTGGGCTCCTGGCCGCACTTATGGTGTCGCTCACGGCGATGCAGCGCTTTCTGGCAGGTGAGGGCGCAGGGCTGCCTCCGCCTGCATCAGAGAGCTGACCTCAACATCGGGGCGACAGCGCGCGAAGCGGTCCGCCGGGTGGTCCGGCCAGCGGATGCCAACGGTGACGGCGACCCGCGCTGCGCGCCCGGCTGCGATGTCCGCCCAGAGGTCACCTACCATCGCGGCGCGGTCCGCGGGGATATCAAGACGGGCGCAGGCGGCGCAAACGGGCGCGGGGTGCGGCTTGAACTCCGGCGTGTCCTCACGCGCAATGAGGACATCGTGGGGCAGGTCCATGCGGGCCAGGAGCCGCTCCGCGACGCGGCGGCAGTTGCGCGTGATGATCGCCGTGCCCACCCCGAGCGTGCGCAGCTCGCGCAGAAACGCGGAGGCGCCGGGGATGGCCTCGGGGTGGGCACACCCGGCCTCCTCCAGCGCCTCCAGAACCGCGTAGGCTTCGCGTCGGGCCGCCGCGCCCTCCACAGGCGGGAGCGCGGCGGTCATCTTTGCCACGACCTCCAGGATGTCCTCTTCGCCCGCCGTGGCCGCGACGGTCCCCGCCCGCTCCGACAGGGCATGAACCTCGCGGCGCATGGTGGGGAAGTCGATGAACGTGCGGACAAGCGTCCCGTCCAGATCGAACAGGACAGCCCTCAGAAGCGGCTCCGCCACGGGCGCGCTTGCGCCCGCTACTCGGCGAGTAGCTTGGGCAGCAGGCGGTCCATCTCCGCTGCCATGCCCGGGTTGTAGCCGACCTCGTGCAGACGGACCTTGCCCTTCTTGTCGATCACGAGCAGCGTCGGGATACCCTGCACCCCGTACGCCTCCAGCGCCTTGTTCCCGCCGGACGGGTCCGCGACCACGGTGTAGGTCATGTTGTTCTTCTTGGCGAACGGCGCGACGGTGCTCTTCTCCTCGTTAGAGACGCCCAGGACGACCACGCCCTTCTTGCCGTACTTGCCGTGGACGCTCTTCAGCGAGGGGATGGCCTCGCGGCAGGGCGGGCACCACGTCGCCCAGAAGTCCATCACGACGACCTTGCCCCGGTATCCCTCCAGGGAGACCGTCTTCCCGTCGATCGTCTTCAGGTTGCCCACCGAGGGCGCGGCCTTCCCGGTCCACTGGCTCTCGCCCTGCGCCTGCGCGGCAGGCAACGCGGGCGCTTTGTCCCGGCTCTCGTTCAGGCCCCCCAGGAGCGTTCCCAGGGCGATGAGGGCGACTCCCCCGGTGATACCGATCCGGAACAGAAGGTCGCGCTTCGTTCGGTTCATAAATGTCTGTGCCTTTCTCCCGGGGCGTCCCCGGAAACTACCCTTACGTTATACGGCACGACGGCTTCATTTTATGACCGATATTTCCGACACTTACTTGGAAATGGCCGCACCCATCCGGCGCTCCTGCCCCGGGGAATGGCGCGCGGCCGTAGAAGAATCTGGCACACTTTTTGAAGAAACCTACTCACATGAGCGTTACCATGACCGATTCCCTTGGCGCGCGGGAGGCTCTGCCGCTTGCCTCTGGCGCGGTCCCGGCAAACGCCGCAGCTGCAGCGACGAGCGGGCCTCCCGCCCTGGCGATCTCTCGCCTGTGCGTCGCCTACAAGCGCGGGCTCTTCGGTCCCGTGAATCGCGTTGTCCACGAACTCAGTCTTTCCGTGCGTCCCGGCGAGGTCGTCGGCTTCCTGGGGCCGAACGGCGCGGGTAAGTCCTCCACCATCAAGGCCATCATGGGGTTCCTGACCCCGGAGTCGGGCGATGTGCGGGTCTTCGGCCACGAAGCGGGCACGACGCAGGCGCGGGCCAAGATCGGTTACCTGCCCGAAGTGGCCCTGTACTACCCATTCCTGACTCCGCTGGAGACCCTGCGCCTGTACGGGCGCCTGCAGGGCATGGGCGGCGCCGCGCTGGAGCAGGAGGCGATGGACCTTCTGAAGCGTGTGGGGCTGGAAGGGCGCGAGAAGCAGCAGCTCAAAACCTTCTCCAAGGGCATGCAGCAGCGCCTGGGCATCGCACAGGCGCTGCTCGGCAGCCCGGACCTGCTGGTGCTGGACGAGGTGACGAGCGGCGTGGACCCGATTGGGCGGCGGCACCTGCGCGAACTGCTGCAGGAGGTCAAGCAGGCGGGAACCACGATCTTCTTCTCGTCGCACGAACTCAACGAGGTAGCGCAGCTCTGTGACCGGGTCATCCTGATCCGCGGCGGTCATGTCGTGGACGAGCGCCTGATGGACGACTCCCTGCGCGCCGGGGTCACCTCGGCGCTGGAAGACTACTTCATTCGGACGATTCAGCAGGAAGGGGAGGGCAAGTAGCGATGGAGACCCTCAAGCGCAAAAGCGTGGTCTATCTGGCGCTGGCGCATGCCACCCTGCTCGAATCGATGCGCCGCAAGGACCTGTATGTGGCGGGCATCCTCGCGGTGCTCATGATCGGGACGGCGGCGACCGTCGGCTCCTTCGGCGTCAAAGGCATCGAACTGTTCCTCAAGGACGTCGCCCTGACCGTCATCAACCTTCTTTCGGTGGTGCTCGCAGTGCTGTTTGCGGCGCGGCAGATACCCGAGGAGGTTTCGCACCGCACCGTCTATCCGCTGCTGGCCCGCCCCATCTCGCGCGGCGACCTGCTGTTCGGTAAGTA
>CALEKU010000225.1 GCA_937902745.1 uncultured Armatimonadota bacterium | reverse complement strand
ATGACGATAACCGGGACGCTGACGCGGCGGATGACGCGCTCGGTCACGCTCCCGATGTAGTGGATATCGCCCTTCTGCATGCCCATACCGCGGCTGCCCATGGCGATCACATCATAGCCGCCCTTCTCCGCCTCGCCGGCAATAGCCGCGGACACGGGGTCCCCCTCCACCACGATGGACCGGGGTTCGACGCCGTACTCAGCAAACACGGCGGCCGTCTTGTCGAGGGCGCGCTTGGCGGCCTGGCGCATCGCGCTGTTCTGGCGCTCCACTACGTCCGCGTCGAGGTCG
This sequence comes from uncultured Armatimonadota bacterium, assembly GCA_937902745.1. Classification (GTDB taxonomy): domain Bacteria; phylum Armatimonadota; class Armatimonadia; order Armatimonadales; family Armatimonadaceae; genus CALEKU01. Next base: position 58,938 of record CALEKU010000225.1, on the reverse strand, counting down.
GTCTCCTCGGGGTTGAGCGGCGCGATGGCCAGGGCAAGCGTCACCTCGACATCCTTCACCGGGCCGACCAGCGCCGCGACCGCCTCGGCCGCGCGCAGCGCAGCGGGAGAGCCGTCGGTCGGGACCAGTACCTTCTTGAACATGAAATCCTCCTGAAGTAATTCGTATGCGAACGGAAACACGCCCGCGGGCGTGTGATCTCAATCAGCGCGTCATTGTGGACGCCAGGTCGAGCAGCTCCTGCGGCAAAGGCTTCGTTCGGCCGACCACCTCTTCCAGGGGCGTCGCGCCCACCTCGCCATGCCGGAGTCCGATCAGGTTCCCCGCCCGTCCGTCCAGCAGGTGCGTGACCGCGGCGGCGCCGAAGCGGGTCGCCAGCAGTCGGTCGAAGGCCGTCGGCCTGCCGCCGCGCTGGACATGCCCGAGCACGGTGAGCCGGGGCGTGAGGGGGCACTGGTCGCCGCACAGGAAGTCGTAAATGGCCGTCGCCTTGTTCTTCGCTCCCTCGGCCACGACCACCACGCAGTGGAACTTCCCCCGCCGGTGCATCTCGTGGATGCGCTCCAGCACCTCCCCGGGCGTCAGGTCGAACTCGGGCGTGACGATCACCTCCGCGCCGCCCGCGATCCCCGCGGTCAGCGCAAGGTAGCCGCAGTCGCGCCCCATTACCTCTACCACGAACAGGCGGTGATGTGAAGAGGCGGTGGTGCGGAGCCGGTCGATGGATTCCAGGGCGATGTTCAGCGCGGTGTCCACCCCGATGGTAATCTCGCTGCCGCACAGGTCGTTGTCGATCGTGGACGCGACGCCGCAAACGGGGAATCCGCGCCGGTGCAGCGCGTGAGTGCCCGTCTGCGACCCATTGCCCCCGATGACCACCAATCCCTCAATATGGGCGCTTTTGAGGGCGGACAGGGCCCTCTCCTGCCCCTCATCGGTCTTGAACTCGGGGCAGCGGGCGCTCTCCAGGAAGGTCCCCCCGCGGTCGATCATACCGCCCACGGAGCGCGCCGACAGCGGGATGAAGTCCGCCTCGATAAGCCCCGCGTAACCGCGTCGTACGCCGAAAACGTCCACTCCCCGCTCGACCGCGGCCCGGGTAACCGCCCGGATCGCCGCGTTCATGCCGGGGGCGTCCCCGCCGCTCGTCAGAACGGCTATTCGCTTCATTCTCTCGTCTCCCTCGCTACTATCAACCCAGAGTTTCGTTTCCGCGCCCGGGAAACCTCCTCGCTCCCCTGTAGCCTACGGCCACAGGGGCACGGGCGCCATCGGCGGATCGGCGGAATGCGCCTGCGGCGCGGCAGAATCGGCGCTTCCGAGGATGCCCTGCACGGCTGCTTTCTCTACAATACGTATAGACAGGGTTCCGCAGAATCCGGAAACAGGAGGATACCCCGATGTTCCTGCACATCCTGGTAGCGACCGACGGGTCCGATTGCGCGCGAGGCGCCGTGCGGGCTGCGGCGGACATCGCCCGCCGCTATGAGGCGACACTGACCGTTCTGCACGTATTCGAGCCACCGCTCCCCCCCGTGCCGCCGGTGAGCCTGGCGGTCCCGTTGGGAATGGACGCCGCCTCGCTCAAGGCGTGGCACGAAGCGAACCGGGAGTGGGCCGAGGCCATGGGGGACTCTGTACGGCACCAGGTGGAGGAGACGCTCGGCACGGAGACACCGGCCTTCACGTTCCGCCAGGAGACCGGACACGCCGCGGAGACCATCGTACGCACAGCGGAGGAGGAGCACGCCGACCTCATCGTGGTGGGCAGCCGCGGACACAGCGCCATTCGGTCGTTCCTGCTCGGCAGCGTGTCCGACCGGGTCGTGCAGCACGCGCACTGCCCGGTGCTGGTCATCAAGTAGCGACTAACGACCGCTTTCTCGAGAAAAGGCCCCCGCCGAATCACCGGCGGGGGCGTCCCTCCTCGTAAAATTTTACTTTACTGGCAGCCGAACCGTGCCGTTTTGTAATTTATTCAGGTAAAACGAGCATGCACGAGAAACCACCATGGTTTCGCTCTCTTGTCCCTGTGACAAGACTCCGGCCTGATAGATTATCGGGCCGGAGTTTTCTTTGGCCACCCGTAGAACCGCGGGTCTATGGCATCATTCTCGTACAAACCGCAGACCGGCACTTCAGCCAGCGTTTTCTTCCACCCAGGTGCGGAGCGGGGTGTCAGCGAACTGGTTGCGGGACGGTAGGTAGTAGGACAGTTCGTGCGTTGCGGCGCCGAGGAGCTGCCGTTGCACCGGATTTGCCTTCGCCAGTAGTCCGTCCGGCTGGGTGACGAAGTCGATCGCCTTCATCCAGCGGTAGCAGTAGCCGATGTAGATGTTCTTCCGTGGCAGCGTCGAATAGTTCGGCCCGACCGCGTGCCAGCACCGCTGCTCAAAGAACACGGCGTCGCCTGGCTTCGTAAGGATCTGGATCGCGCCCTGCGGTTCGCCGGTCGCCGGGTCGATCTCCGGCTTCTTCGCCGAGCGATGCGATCCAGGGACCACACGCAGGTTCCCGCGGTCCGGCTCCGAAAGATCGGTGAGGAAGAAGCCGATCTTGCCGTACAGCCGCGGGGAAACGCCGTCGATGGTCGGGAAGCCGGGGTGCGGGCCGTCGGCGTGCCAGTCGATCGCTTTGAACGTGGGGGGCTCGCTCGGGTTCGGCGTCCGAACAAAGACGTGCGAGGTGGTGAGCTGGATGTTCCAGCCGAACGTCCCCACCACGACCGGGAGCGTAGCGGGCCAGTCGAGCAGCGGGAGCAGGCCATCGCCACCTGGTCGCGCCACAGCGTTGCGTATCTCCACCGTCGCGTACGGGTCCAGGTTATTTTCGGCGCGCCAGTCGGCGTCGAGGCGGTCTACGATGGCAGTGAAGCGGGCGACATCCTCTGTGGTCAGGGCGCCCGGAATCACCAGGAAGCCGTCCCGCTCAATCGCGGCGCGCTGGTCGTCGGTCAGGCAGCCTGTGGCGATACGTTCGGCAGCAGGGGCGGGTTCAGTCATCACAGCGTTGGTCTCCTGGCCGCGGCGTGGCCATAGCGGGAAGTTCTCGAGGATAACCCGCGGTGGCGCCTGGTGTCAAGACGGCAGGACAGCAGGAATCGGGCGGCCGGCCGTCGCAATAGCGGCGCAGTATGTCCTTTCCCTACACAGCTATCCCCGGCGTCGCCCTCGCGGTACATGGCGGCGCGGGCACTATCCGCCGCGAGCACCTGACCCCGGAGATGGAAGACGCCTGTCATGTCGCGCTGGCTGCCGCTCTGCGCGCGGGCCACGCCGCCCTGATGAGCGGGGGGAGCGCCCTGGACGCCGTAGAGGTCGCGGTGCGGGTACTCGAAGACGAACCGCTGTTTAACGCCGGGCGGGGCGCGGTTTTCACGGCAGAGGGGCACAACGAGCTCGACGCTGCCGTGATGGACGGCGCCACGGGTAAGGTCGGCGCGGTCGCGGGCGTGACCACGGTCCGCAATCCGGTGACGCTCGCGCGGGCGGTGCTGGAGCGGACGCCGTTTGTGCTCCTGGCAGGCCGCGGAGCGGAGCAGCTCGCGTCGGAACTGGGCCTGGAGCGCGTGGACCCGCCCTACTTCTGGACCGAGGCGCGCTGGAAGCAGCTTCAGGCCGCGCAGCAGCGAGAGCGGGAGAATCCGGAGAACCTTGCCGCGGCGGTCTCGCTGTCGGAGGACAACAAGTTTGGCACGGTCGGCGCGGTGGCGACGGACGGGCGCGGGAACGTGGCCGCGGCGACCAGCACCGGCGGTCTGACCAACAAGCGCTACGGCCGCGTCGGCGACTCTCCGGTCCCCGGGGCAGGCACCTGGGCCGACAACGCCACCTGCGCCGTCAGCGCGACCGGGCACGGCGAGTACTTCCTCCGCCTGGCCGTCGCGCACGACATCGCCGCGCGTATAGCCTACCTCGGGGCCTCGGTGGCGGAGGCGGCGGGCGCGGTGGTTCACGAGCGGCTGCGCGCGGTGGGCGGAGACGGCGGCGTCATCGCTCTGGACGCCCACGGAAACGCCACGCTCCCCTTCAACACGTCGGGCATGTACCGCGGCTATATCACCACCTCCGGTGAGGTCGTCACGGCCATCTACGCGGAGTAAGATCCCGCCCCGGCGGATTTGCCCCGCCGCGCAGGGTCGGCTAAACTGAAAGCATGCCCGAGGAGCCTGCCGCAGGAGATAACGCCGCCGAGTCTGTGCCCACGGTCGTCCACCTTCTGGACGATACCACGGCGAACCAGATCGCGGCGGGCGAGGTCATCGAACGGCCCGCTTCTGTGGTCAAAGAGCTGGTCGAAAACGCGCTGGATGCCGGGGCGACCCGCATCGAGGTGGAGCTGGTCGAGGGCGGCAAGCGCCGCATCACCGTGCGCGACAACGGCTGCGGAATGGGGCGCGAGGACGCCGTGCTGGCGATTCAGCGCCACGCGACGAGCAAGATACGCTCGGCTGACGACCTGTTTGCTATCCGTACCCTCGGCTTCCGCGGCGAGGCGCTGCCCTCTATCGCCTCCGTGTCCGACTTCCGACTCGTCACCAAGCGCCCTGAGGACGAGACGGCGACGGCGGTCCTGGTGCGCGGCGGTGACCTGATTGCGGTGGAGGAGGCCGGCGCGCCGGACGGCACCACCATCACGGTCGAGAATCTGTTCTTCAACACGCCCGCCCGGCTGAAGTTTTTGAAGACCACGCCGACCGAGATGAACCACGTGGTTGAGCTGCTGCACCGGCTGACGCTCGCCTACCCCGGCATCGGCTTCCGCCTCCTGCACGACGCCTATGAGATGTACGCCTACCCCGGTTCGCCGGACCCGCGTAACGCCCTGGCGGCGGTATGGGGCCGGGATGTCGCCCGGGCGATGGTCCCTTTCCGCTACGAGTCGCCCGCGCTGTGCGTCCACGGCTTCGTTTCCAAACCCAGCGTGAGCAAGGCGACCCGGAGCGCGCAGGTGACGTTTGTCAACGGCCGTTTTGTCCGCTCCCGCACGGTCACCCATGCGTTCGACGCGGCGTTCAAGCACCTTATGACCACGGACCGGCACCCCGTCGTCGCCCTGTTTGTGGAGATTGCGCCGGAGCTCGTGGACGTGAACGTCCACCCGGCGAAGACCGAGGTGCGCTTTACCCGGGACGGCGACGTGTACTCCGCGGTCCACCGGGCGGTGCAGAATGCCCTGCTCACCGGCGGCCTGGTGCCCGAGGTCTCGGTACAGCCGTCACTCCCTGAGGAGGCGCCCGCCCCGCCCCGCCCCGAGGTCACGCCGATGCGCCCGCCCCGGGCGTCGCTTTCGAGCTACGCGGGGCTGGTGGAGATGCCTGCCTTTGGGCCGGATTCGCCGCCGGATGCGCCCCTTCCCGGCGCCTGGCCCGGCGAGGCGGAGCCCGGCGCCAGGGACGCCCCCGCCGCGCCCCTGCCCTGGGGGGAGAGCGCGGAGTCGCCGGACACCTCGGAAACGCCCGCCGGCACCCCCTATATCGGCTTCGATGGCTATCGCATCGGGCGGCTGCGGGTGCTGGGCCAGTCGCGCAACACCTATATCGTGGCCGAGACCGACGACGCCCTGCTACTGATCGACCAGCACATCGCGCACGAGCGGGTGCTCTATGAGCAGTTGATGAACGCGGCGAGCGGCGCCACCGAGGAGGCAGCGCAGGGCGCCGCCCGCTGGGGCGTGGTGGCCCAGCACCTCGCCCTGCCCCAGACGCTGGAACTCTCGCCCGCAGAGGCGCGGGTCGCGGCGGAGCGGCGGGACGCCCTGGCCAGCGCCGGCTTCTTGCTGGAGGCGTTCGGCCGGGACACGTTCGTGTTGCGGACGGTCCCGGCGACACTGGCGGACAAGGACTACCTGGGCACGCTGCGCGCGATTATCGACGAGATGACGACAGCGAGCGTGACCCGACGCCTGCTCGTTCCGCACGAGGCGGCGCTCATTATGGCCTCGTGCAAGATGGCGGTCAAGAAGGGCGACCCGCTCACGATGGAGGAGATGACGCGCCTGCTGGCGGACCTGGCGCGGATGCAGAACCCCTTTACCTGCCCGCACGGGCGGCCCATACTTCTGTCCCTGCCGCACCGCGAGATGGACCGCAAGTTTCACCGCATCGGCCCACACTGACGGGTCGCTGACGGGCACCGATAACGTTCTGCCGATAGAATGGTCGGGGCGGCGCGGGGAGATGGACCTCCGCCCGCCGCACACGCACACGGCAAGTACGGAAGGTTTGATAACTTATGTTTGGCGCGCGCACGGCGGCAGAGAAGACCCCGTATGCTGGGTGGTCCGGTGGAAAACGGAGGAGTGGTGCGTTTCTGACGGCAGCGTGTCTGGCGGCGCTTGCGCCGGGCCTCACGGCTGCTCTGGAGGCGCGGGCGGCGGGCAACGAGCGCGTCCGCGTGCTCCGGGCGCAGGACCCGGTCGAGGTGGCGCCCCCGGCCACGTCTTTTACCCCCTGGGTAGAAGCGCGCGAAGGCGCGGGCGGCACCGGTGAGGTGATCGTAAACGGCGAGGTGGTAATCCGCCTCCGGTCGTCACAGGGCGGGCTCCGTCCCGAACAGCGCGCCGCCATCGCCGCCGAGCGTCTGCGCGCGGCCCTGGCCGCCGGCCTCCGCCCCGCCGACATCCAGGTAGACACCAAGTCGGACAAGGCCAATCCGCGCCTGAAGGCATTGGGCCAGGTCATCGCCACGGCTAGCGCGGAAGAGGTTCGCTCTGCCAGTTCCACGCCGGGCGGCCTCGTCGGCGCGTGGGCCTCCGCCCTGAAGCGCGCCCTCGCCCTGCCTGGCCTCACGCTCAGCGAGACCCGCATCATCGTGCCGCTGGGAGAAACGCGCCGGGTGCGTATTGGCGGGGCGGCCCGCGGGGACATCTTCGTGGGCGCGGCGTCCGGCGCGGATGTCACGGCCCCGGCTCCCCCCGCCCAGGTACCTGCCAGCCCGGATACCCGCGTCGTGGCGGCCTCCCTGAGCGACACGACCAGCGAACTCATCCTGCGCGGTGTCACGGTGGGGCGAGAGACCCTCACGCTCAACCGGGACGGCGCGCAGATCAGCCTGCAAATCTCCGTGCAGCCGTACGCGGGCCGCTTTGACTCCCCGCGGGCGGTAACGCTCACCGGCACCAATGTCTCCGCCGACCTGATTGCCCGCATGGCTGCCGCGAGCGCACTGGGAGCCGCCGCGCCGCTCCCGGGGGCGGTGGCACGCCTCGGCACCGATGCCATCGCGGCCCCGTTCCCCCCGCCCGGGGAGTCGCGCACGGTCACCATTCCGGTCAGCGTGACCGGACCGGAGATGCTACCGGTCAGCCGCAACGTGTCCGTCACGATCAACAACCGGAGCCTGCCGCGGGTCGAGACGGACGTCCTCCTGTACTCGAACAACCCGGAGCGGCTGACCGGCTTCGGCACGCTGTTTGTCGGCCGCATGTCGCAGGCGCAGGGAGCCTCGCGCGTGCTGTTCCACCATCAGAGCGATATGAACCAGCCTATCCTCTTCACGGTGGAGCTCATCAACGACAAGGACCAGCCGGTGCAGGTGCAGGCGGTGGGCGGCAGCGCGGGCCCCGTGCGCGACACGGTCTGGGTCGGCTACCGGGCGGCGTCGGACTTCGTGCGCGACTATCAGAGCGATTCCGGCGTGATTCATACCATCCCGCCCCGCTCGCGCTACGGGCTGGTCGTCACCCGGCTCAACCCGGGCCTGACCATCTCCGGCCTGATTCAGCTCCGCACGGTCTCCGGAGAGCCGCCGCTGGTGCGCGTCGCCGCGGACCCGCCGGGGGGGGCAACCAGCCTGCCGATTGACCTCCAGCCCTTCCCCACCAACATGGAAGCGGCCGGTTCGGGGACGTTCAACCTCTCCGAACACGTCTACCCCATGCCGACCAAGCGCTCGGTGGAGACGTTCTCGGTGGGCGGTCCCTGGCTGTTCCTGCCGCTCGGCCGCCAGCCGATCACGGCGGCGGAAATGCCAGCGCGGCGCCTCGAAGGCAACTACGGCGTGTTCTATGAGTACACGATCAACCTGGAGAACCCGACTACCCGGGAAACCAAGGTGTTTATCGTGTTCGAGCCCTCCGCCGGGATGGCCGGTGGCGTGTTCGTGATTGACGGCAAGACCGTGGAGATTCCGCAGACAAGCCCGCCTGCGGAGCCGACGCTCGCTACGTATATTCTGCCCCCGGGCGGGAAGCGCACCGTCACTCTCCGTACGGTACCGCTCTCCGGGTCCAACTACCCGGCGCGCATCACTGTGCGCCCGTAGAAGAGCTCTCCCTCCTCCCGCAACCGGTCTCCTTCCCCGGTGTCTGAACGGCGATGGGCGCATCCTCCGCGCCCGCTCTGCAGCACCGGAGAAGGAGACCGTGCCATGTCCATTACCCGCTGTCTGCCCTCCCGGGCGCGCCGCCGGCGCTCCCGTGCCGGAAGTACGCGCGTCGCGGGCCTCGCCCTTGCCGCCCTCTGCGCCGTCCTGTTCGGATTCGGCGGCCTCGCCTGGCGGTTCTTCGCGGCCCCGGTCCGCGCCGCGGACGCCGTGGTGGCTTACCTCATCCCCGCAGATGTGGACGCGGTCGCGCTGCTCTCGCTTTCCCCGACCACTGCCGAGCAGGCCGTCACGTTCCAGAAGATCGGGCACGCCCTCCGCCGCGAGGATCTGGAGGCCCGGCTGGAGCGGTTATGGCAGCGGGCAGACGCCGTCCGGGTCGGTCCCTTCGCCGGACGACTCGGCGAGGAAGTACGCCGGGAGTTTGCCGGCAGTTTCGCAGTGGTCTCCGTACCGGACCGTTCCGTGTGGCCGTCCGTCTGCCGAACCGCGTTTCTGGCGCGCTTGAAGAACCACCGGGCGGTCTCGCGACGGCTTCGCGAGGGGGCCGTGGCGTCCCGCGAGGTGGCCGGCGTGACCGTCTGGGAGTTCGGCGACGGCGTCTTCGCAGCGGTGGTCCGGGAGACTCTGGTGGTGGCCACAGAGCCTGACGGCATCCGGCCGTTCGCGGAAACGTCTACGCGCCAGCGGCGCGCGCTGGCGCGCAATGCGGATTTCCGGCAAGCGCGGGCGGCTCTGCCGCGCGGCGCCAATCTGACCGTCTTCCTCAGCGAGGACGGCATCCGCAACGCGTACCAACCGCAGCAACACGGGCCGCTGGTTCCGCCGCTCAAGGGGGTGCGGTGGGTGGCCGCGGCGGCCACGATACGAACGGGTGGCGTCGCCGTGGAGTGGCGCGCGCCCTGGACCGGAGCCTCCACCACGGGCGCGGCACCCTCCCTGGCAGCGATTCCGCCGCTCTCCCGGTCCGCCCTGGGGAGGCTGCCGACCGGGGCCGTTGCCGCCGCCGCGGTATCGCAGCCGTCGCGCTATGGCGAGTTCACGCGCGACCTCCTTCGCGCCGAGATCGGCCCTTCCGGCTTTGAGGACGCGCTGGGGCGCCTGGAGCGCGAAACGGGGCTGTCACTGGACGGGGATGTGCTGCCCGGCTTCCGCGGCAACACCGTGCTGGCCCTCTACCCGGACCGAGCGCGCGAGGGAGCGGACGCCCTTCTGGTCGTCGATGACGCCCGGGGCGCGGACCCGGCGAAACTGGCGGCAGCAGTTCGACGGCTCGCCGAGCGGTCGGATGCCAACCTGCGCTTCGACCGGGAGGAGCGGCGCGGGGGCATCACGGTGTGGACGCCCTACCGCGCCGATGAGGCATTCACGGACGCAGCAGTGGGAACGGGACCCGCCCGCAACAAGGAAGTGCTCTCCGCCACGGTGGGCAAGACGGTGATTGCGGCGACCTCCCCCGTGCTTCTGGACCGGGCCGTCGCTGCGGCGGCACACGGCGAGGACACCTCCGACGACGCTCTGGCGTCGCAGGTACCCGAGGGGGCGCAGTGGGCGGCGATCATCCACCCTGGCCGGGCCGCAGACCTCCTGGGAGTCCTGCTCTCGTCGCACCACGCGACCGACACGGCGGTGCGCCCCGCGGACGTCCTGCGTCTGTTCGGCGCGGAGGGAAACCGGGCGCTGGTGGCCTCGGTGCGCTGCGACGGCACGATGGTTTGCGGCTCGCTGTTCCTGCCGGTGGACTACGAGGCGGGGATTACGCTGCTGGGCCGGGCGCTCCCGGAGTAAGCGACGGCTCGCTGGCCGTCGCAGCGGCGCGCGCCTCGCGCCGCCGCCGCTCTCGCCAGGCCCACCCCAGCAGCACGTTCCCGCCTAAAAACCCACTGAGATAGGAGGTGTTGTGCGCCCACAGGTCCGCCAGGAAGCGCGCGTGCCGGTCCGCCGGTATCCTCTCGGCCCACACCGGGGGCATATTCAGGCGGCCGGCGGCAGTCCCAAGTCCGCCCACGAGCGCCGCCGTAGTCGCCAGAAGTGCCATGATTAGCAGAAGCCTGCCAAGCGGGCGGATCAACTCCGACGGCCGGACGGGCGGCAGGCTACCCGCCTGGGCGGCTACGGCCAGCGGCACCCCCAGCAGGAAGCCCACCCACCACGTCGCCCACACGCCCCAGAACAGGCCAAGCAGCGTGGGCGACTCCGTGGCGATCAGGCGGGGGTGGAACACGGTGAAGTACTCCACACATACCCGGGCGGTTATCTGATCGTGGAGCACGCCATAGAGCACCGCAGCCGCCGTGCATATCAGAATGATCGCCGCCATCGAGGGGATTTTTTTCATGGCTTGAAAAATCCGGATTAAGCAAGGTGGCAAACGGGTAAGCACGGTCAGGAAACCACTGGGACACGCCGCTGTCCGCGCTTGCAGGAGGAAGGATATCGCTCATGACCCGACGCCTCGCCACGATCCTGGCCGCCTTTGTATTCGCCGTCGCCGCCCTGGCAGGCTCGCCCGCGCCCGTCTTCGCTGACCAGGACAAGCCGCTGTCGACCTCGGACAGGGTTTTCCTCCGGAGCGCAGGAGAGCACTCCCTGGCAGCCGTTTCGCTTGGCCGTCTCGCGATGCGGCGGAGCAGCAGCAAGGAGATTAAGCGCATCGCCCGCCTGATGGTCAATGAGAACAGCACCGCCCTCAAGACCCTCGACAAGGTCGCGGGCGACCACGAGTGGCAGGCGCCAAGCCAGCCGTCCACCCGGCACCAGCAGCTGATCTCCTACCTCTCCAGTGTGCCGCGCTCCCGCTTCAACCGCGAATTCATCAAGTATGTCCTGCGTGACTACAACACGATGGCGCCGATGTACCGCAATATGGTAGCGAACGGCAGCGACTCCCACGTCCGCGAGTTCGCCGCGAAGTATCTGCCCGCGGTTCAGGCACAGGCCATCATGGTGCAGAACATGGCCGGCACGTACAAGCTGCAGACGGTCGACAAGAAGTCGGCCACGGGCCGCGGCTAACGTCACCGGCCCTGGCCGCCCCGTCGGTTTACCCCCTCGCGATCTGGCTTAGCGGAGCCAGGACCTGTGCGCTGCGGTTCGGCAGGTACACCTGGAGGCTCTGGTTCCGCCCCTCGAAGGGGACCGACTGCCACGGATATGTGACCGCGTCGGCGCTTCGCCCGTGCCCTCCGAACGCTGTCGCGTCGGTGTCCAGGACCAGGCGGTAATCCTCCGGGTCGGGCACGGGGATGCGCAGGCTGTCATAGGACGCGGTCGGGTGGAAGTTGAAGGCGTACACCAACGGACCGCGGCGGTAGACCACAAGCCGGCGCACCTGGTCCACCATCAGCCGCTCGATGAACGGGTCCGTCAGAACCGGGAAGCGGCGATCCAGGTCTATCATCGCCCGGTCGAAGGCGTTCAGGAAGCGGTAGCGCAGGTTCGGGTCCTCCGCCAGGCTCCACTGCCGGCGGGCATGGCGATAGGAGTAGTGGTTCCCTTCTCGCGGGAAATCGACCCACTCGGGGTGTCCGAACTCGTTGCCGATGAACGTCAGGTACGCCTCCCCTGCCAGGCTAAAGGTGATAAGCCGGATGAGCTTGTGGAGCGCGACCCCGCGGTCCACCACAAGGCTCTGCGTCCCCACCCCCATGTTCCAGTACATCTCCTTGTCCATCAGGAGAAAGGCGAGCGTCTTGTCCCCCACCAGCGACTGATCGTGGCTCTCGGCGTAGCCGACGTGGCGCTCGCCGTAGCGCCGATCCAGCAGGCGGCGCACGAGGGCTTCCAGGTCCCAGTCCTCGTCCCGCTGCTCCTTGATGATCTTGATCCAGTAGTCCGGGACGCCCATCGCAAGCCGATAGTCGAACCCGACGCCCCCCTCGGCCGTGGGCCGCGCCAGCCCGGTCATTCCGGAGACGTCCTCGGCGATGGTCACGGCCCGTGGGTTCACAGCGTGCGCCAGTTCGTTCGCCAGTTTCAGGTAGGCGATGGCGTCCTCGTCCGTGTGCGGTGGGAAGTAGTCGTCGTAGCGCGAGAAGGTGCGGTTCAGGCCGTGGTCCAGATACATCATGCTGGTTACGCCATCAAAGCGCAGTCCGTCGAAGCGGAACTCCTCCAGCCAGTAGCGCACATTGCTCAGCAGGAACCGCTGCACCTCGAACTTGGAGTAGTCAAACAGCAGGGAGTCCCAGGCCGGGTGCTCGCCGCGCGGCCCGGCGTGGAAGTACTGGTAGTCTGTGCCGTCGAAGCGGTTCAGTCCCTCGTAGACGTTCTTGACCGCGTGGCTGTGGACCAGGTCCAGCAGTACCAGGAGGCCCGCCCCGTGGGCGGCGTCGATCAGGCGCTTCAGGTCCTCGGGCGTGCCAAACCGGGAGGAGACGGCGTAGAAGTTGGAGACGTGGTAGCCGAACGAGGCGTAGTACGGATGCTCCATCACGGCCATAAGCTGGATGGCGTTGTACCCGAGTTTGGCGATGCGCGGCAGCGTGTTCTCCCGAAACTCGTCGAAGGTGCCGACTCGCTCCGCCTCCTGCGCCATACCCGGGTGCGCCTCGTAGATGCGCAGTCCCTCGCCCGGTGGCGGCACGGCGGGGGCGGTCGGGTGCTTCCAGCGGTACGGCCGGGGCGGCATCCAGAACTGGCCCGTCCAGTTTACCGTCTTCGGGTCCTGCACCACGCGCCGGATGTAGGCAGGGATGCGGTCGAGCGGCTCCCCCTTTTCCGGCACCACGCGCACCTTGACCAGACTTCCGTGCGTCAGGCGCTTTGCCCAGATGTCATCCGGCAGGAACAGGTGCCACACGCCGAACTCGTCGCGCGCCATCGGGTGGCTGTCCCGGTTCCAGTCGTTGAAGTCGCCGGTCAGGCGCAGCGAACGCGCCCCCGGTGCCCACTCCCGATACCAGACCCCCGGGCGGCCCTGGCTCTCGCCGCGCGTGAACCCGAAGTAGTGATGCCCCTGGCTGATCGGACCGAGCAGTCCGCCCGCCGCGTCCACCTTCGCCCGCACCTTGCGGTAGTACGCCATACGGGTCTTGAGTTGCCCGGCGTACGGCTCCAGCCACGGGTCCAGTTTCAGCAGGGCCGGCGTCTCGTCTTCGTTCTGACCTCTTCGCATCGTACGCGTACCGTTCCCCGCCCCGCCCCGCCTCTCCTCTGTCCGGCCGCCGATTGACTCTCCCCTGTAACGTAGCCCCTCGGAATACCGTACTACCCCTCAGGAAACTCGCCCCGAGGGAGGCCGCCATGTCGCGTACCGTCCGTTTGTTCGGCACTTCCGCCGCCGTTTTCGGCAGCATTCTGCTTTTCGTGTCCGGCTGCAGCCCAAACGGCGGCGGTTCGGACTCCGCGGCTTCGATGGAGGTCGCCGCCGCGGGGGCGCCCGCCGCGCCGCAGGCGATGATGGCGGCCGACGCGCCCGGCGGCGGGGAGACGGCGCCGCCGGCGGCGTTCCCGCGCAAGATCATCTACAACGCGAACGTCGAGCTGGTCGCGGAGAAGCTGGACGATGCGGCGCGGCGGCTCACCGAGGCGGTCAAGGCGGCGGGCGGCTACGTGGCCGAGATGTCCACCAGCGGGATGCCGGGGGCGCCCCGGAGCGGCACCTACAAGGTCCGGGTGCCGACGGCGCGCTTCGACTCCTTCCTGGCGGCGCTCGGACAGGTCGGGGAGCGCAAGAACCTTTCGATCACCAGTCAGGACGTTTCCGAGGAGTTCTACGACCTCGAGGCGCGGCTGCGCAACAAGCGCGCCGAGGAGACGCGCCTGATCCAGCACCTTCAGCGCTCCACGGCCAAGCTGTCGGATATCCTGGAGGTGGAGCAGGCGCTCAGCCGGGTGCGCGAGGAGATTGAGCGGATGGAGGGGCGAAAGCGCTTCCTGGCGAACCAGGCGGACCTGGCGACCGTGACGGTGACCCTCCAGGAGGCGACGGCCTACCGGCCGACCCGCCCGCCGTCTCTCGCGACGGAAGCGCGGCGGACCCTCCAGGACTCGGTGGGCGCCCTCGGCGCCTTCGCACGGGGCGTCGTCCTGATCCTGATCGGACTGGTGCCGTGGGCGGTGGTGGGCGCCCCGGTGGCGTACCTGATCGTCCGGGCACGGCGGAACCGGAGCGGCGGCGGAAAGCCGTCCTGAGAAACGACAGAAACGGGCTGGGAGGAAGCGTTTTGGAGCAGCAGCAGCGGTGGCGGCTGGAGGGCCGGCGGGCCCTGGTGACGGGCGGGAGCAAGGGCATCGGGAAGGCGGTCGCGGAGGAGCTTCTGGCGCTCGGCGCGTCGGTCCTGATCGCGGCGCGGGGCGAGGAGGAGGTCGCCGCCTGCCTGGCGGCGTGGCGCAACGCTGGCCATGACGGGCGGGCGCACGGCGTCACCGCGGACGTCTCCACGGAGGAGGGGCGGGGGGCGGCTCTTGCTGCCGCCCGCGATGCCCTCGGGGGTCTCGACATCCTGGTCAACAACGCCGGGACCAACATCCGCAAGAAGACGACAGAGTTCACGACCGAGGACTACGACCTGCTGTTCCAAACCAACCTCACGTCCGCCTTTGAGATGTCGCGCGCGGCGTACCCGTTGCTCCGGGAGGCGGGCGGCGGCAGCATCGTGAACATCGGGTCGGTGGCGGGCAGCGTGTACGTCGGCTCGGGCGCCCCCTACGCCATGACCAAGGCCGCGATGGACGAGATGACGCGCTATCTCGCGAGCGAATGGGGGCCGGACAACGTCCGCGTAAACGCCGTGAATCCGTGGTACACCCGCACGTTCCGTGTCACCCCGTACCTGGACGATCCGGAGTTCACCGCGCGCGTGCTCGCGGAAACGCCACTCGGGCGGGTTGCTGAGCCGGAGGACGTCTCCGGCCTCGTGGTATTCCTGTGCCTGCCCGCCGCAGCCTACGTCACCGGCCAGACGATCGCCGTAGACGGCGGCTTCCTGGCCCACGGCTTCGGGTAGCTCCCCGCACAGCCCCCCGGCGCGGGGTACAATCCGGGCATGAGCATGTACGAAGAATGGGACGGAATCGCGGACGTCCGCTCCGTCCTCCCCGTCAACCGCTGCGCGCGCCTCGGCCTGCGCACCGCCGATGAGCGCCTTCTCCAGGCACCCGAAACTCCCGCCGACCGCTTCACCAGCACCGACCCCTGGCGCGTCCTGCGCGTCCAGAGCGAGTTCGTTCAGGGGTTCGATGTCCTGTCCGAGGTCGGCCCCGCAGTCACGATCTTCGGTTCGGCGCGTGTGAAGCCCGAAGAGCCGATGTACGAAGCCGCCACCGAAACGGCGCGGCTAATCGGCGAGGCGGGCTATGGCATCATCACCGGCGGCGGGCCGGGCATCATGGAGGCGGCGAATAAGGGCGCGCGCGCGGCCGGGGTAATGTCGGTCGGCCTGAACATCGAGCTACCGTTCGAGCAGCACGTCAACCCGTACGTGGACCTGGAGGTCGAGTTCCGCTACTTCTTCGTCCGCAAGACCATGCTGATAAAGTACGCCCAGGCATTCTTGATCTTCCCGGGCGGCTTCGGCACCATGGACGAACTGTTCGAGGCGCTGACGCTGGTACAGACGGGGAAGATCAAGAACTTCCCAATCATCCTGTATTCGCGCCCGTACTGGCAGGGACTTCTGGACTGGGTGAAGGGGACGCTCCTCGCGGAGGGGAAGGTCAGCCCGCCCGACATCGACCTGCTCCAGATCGCGGACTCCCCCACCGAGGCGCGGGATTTGACGCTCGCGGGCATCAAGGGTCTGGACGACCGCGCCGAGAAGGAGGCCAAGGCCCGCGACACAGCGAAGTATGCCCTCGGCAAGCGGAACGGCCGGTAAGGTGTCCGCTGCGTCCGCCCCCGCCCGGGGGCGGACGCGGCCCGGGCGGGAGCGATCAGGCGCCGCCCAGACGGGGGAAGGCGCGGCGAGCGTTTTCGGTCGTTTGTTCGGCCAGCGCCTCGAAGGTCTCGCCGCGCAGAGCAGCGACCGCCTGCGCGATGTGTACCAGCCGGGCCGGCTCGTTCGGGAACTTCCCCCGTAGTGGCTCCGGCGAAAGGTAGGGCGCATCGGTCTCCAGCAAAATGCTCTCTGCCCGCGCCTGCCGGAACACGCTCCGGAGCGCGTCGTTCTTCTTGTAGGTGATCGGCCCGTCCACCCCGAGGTACCAGCCGCGCGCCCGGGCACGCGCCGCGTGCCTATCGTCCCCGGCGAAGCAGTGAAGAATGATTGTCAGGTCCCCCGCCTCCTCTTCCAGCAGCGGGATGGTCTCGTCGTAGGCGTCCCGGCAGTGGATCACCACTGGAAGGCCGACCTCCCGGGCCAGCGCCAGCTGGGCGCGAAACGCCCGGTACTGGTCGTCGCGCGGCGACAGGTCGCGGTAGAAGTCGAGGCCGATCTCCCCGATAGCGACCACGCGCGGGTCTTTCGCCCACTCCCGCAGGCGCTCCTCGATCGCGGCATCGTAGTTCTGGGCGTCGTGCGGGTGGACGCCGACCGTGGCAAAGATACGCGGGTCCGTGTGCGCCAACTCCACCGCCTGCGCGGACGATGCGGCGTCGAACCCGACCACGATGAACTGCCCCACCCCGGCGGCTTCCGCCCGCTCCAGCACTCCCGGCAGCGCGGCACGGCTGCCCAGCGCCTCGTGATTGAAATGAACGTGTGTCTCTATGAGCATGGTTTATATTACGATTTATTCTGTATTAAACGCACTTATTGGATAACTAAGGTCGCGATTTTCGGCGTCAGAATCGCGTTCCAACGTTCCGCAGCGCCCCGGTCCCAGGCAGTATGAAAGCAGACGTGAAAATGGCTGGAACCCCGGGCGCGAAGTGGTCCCTGTTCCCGCCTCAGCCCTCCCCCGAGGGGAGAAGGAGACCGAAATGGAACTGCCGCAGAGCCTCCGGAACCGCCTGTACGCCCTCGCCTGCTGCGCCGCAATGATGCTGGTCTACGGCCTCGCCATCCTGGGAGGCACCGGCCTGATGTGGGTCGCCCTCGACTGGGCCGGGCTCGGGTAGCTCCCGGCGCGCTGGGCACCTTCCCTGGGGTATACATTCCCTTATCGCCCGGCCGGGACATTTGGTAGAGGAGGAGGGGGCGAAGAAATAGCGCGCTTCGCCCCGAGCGGGTTCAACGCAGACCGGCAAGGCCGCCCTGGAGGGTCACTCCTTCGGGATGCCGACGGGGACGGGGATGCGATTGAGCAGGTCGGAGATGACCGCGTTGTCCGCGATGCCGCGGGCGCGGGCCTCCGGCGAAAGAACAACACGGTGCGCCAGGACGTTCGGAGCGAGGGTCTTGACGTCGTCCGGCAGCACGAACGCCCGCCCCTGCGTTGCCGCGTACGCCTGCGCGGCGTGGAGCAGCGCCAGCGAGCCGCGGGGGCTGGCTCCCACGTCGATCTGGTGGTGGTCGCGGGTGGAGGTGACGATCTCGACGATGTACTGCTGCACAGTCGGGTGGACGAACACCGCGCGCACGGCGTCCTGGATGCTCAAAAGGTCCTCGGTGGAGACCACCGCCCGCACCGCGCCGATGGGGTGCGATTTGACCTGCTGCTCCAGAATGCGCACCTCGTCGTCCACCGCGGGGTAGCCGATGCGGACGCGCATCAAGAAGCGGTCCAGCTGCGCCTCCGGGAGCTGGTAGGTACCGGCGTGCTCGATGTTGTTCTGGGTGGCGATCACGAAGAAGGGGCGCGGCAGCGGGTGGGTAACCCCGTCGCTGGTGATCTGGACCTCTTCCATACACTCCAGAAGCGCCGCCTGGGTCTTCGGGGTCGCGCGGTTAATCTCGTCGGCGAGGACAACATTGGCGAACACCGGGCCGGGCCGGAACTCGAACTCCATGTTCTTCTGGTTGTAGATGGAGGTGCCCGTGATGTCGGCGGGCAGGAGGTCCGGCGTGAACTGGATGCGCTTGAAGGCGCAGCCGAGCGACAGGGCGAGCGTCTTCGCCAGGGTAGTCTTGCCAACTCCGGGGATGTCCTCGATCAGGAGATGGCCGTTGCAGAGCAGCGCCACCACGGCAAGTTCCACGGTGTCGCGCTTACCGACGATGACGGTCTCGACCTGATCGATGACCTGACGGATACGCGCGGCGATCTCGGCGCTGGACATGGATTACGGACGGCTCCTCTCACGGTCCCGGCGGGGAAGGCATCGGGCGCAAAGCGAGTTTAGCACCGCACCGCCCGGTTGTCAATCGGCCCGGCGGCGCTGCCGGATTCGGACAGCTTGACAACCGGGCGGCTCTGCGATAGCATCTCTTCTCGGAAGGTCTCCTTCCCGCCTTAGCTCAGTCTGGATAGAGCGAGCCCGTCCTAAGGGCGAGGTCGGGGGTTCGAATCCCTCAGGCGGGGTGATGATCGGTTTCCCCACGGAGAGGTCGCATAGTGGTCTAGTGCGCCCGCCTCGAAAGCGGGTAACGGTGCAAGCCGTTCGTGGGTTCAAATCCCACCCTCTCCGCTCTGATTCTTTTTGAAGGGGCCGCCCGCGCAGATTGCGCGGGCGGCCCCTTCTTTATTTTTCTCCCTTACCCCTCGCGGACGCGAGCGAGCGCGGTTGCGGCGGCGTTCGCCGTGTCCGGGTCGGGCGACTTCGCCAGGCTCTCCAGGGGAGCGGCGGCGCGCGGGTCGCCGATGCCGCCCAGGGTGATGGCCGCCCACCGCGCCCCGGCCTTGCCCGGCTGGGCCAGGTTCAGGAGCGCCGGGACCGCGGGCGTCCCGATCTGCGCCAGAGCCTGCGAGGCGTAGTAAGCAAGCGTATCATCGGCGTTGGCGAGGAGGGCCACGAGCGACGGCACCACGGGCTCCCCGATGGTCACCAGGCCCGCCCGGGCCGTCGCGGCCACGGCGCCGTCCGGGTCGCGCAGCGCCGCCAGCAGCGGCGCGAACGCCTCCGGCCGCATACCGTCCGCAAGCGGCGTCACGCCCCGCTCCGCCGCCGCAACCGCCGGGTCGTTCAGCCGGGCGATCACCTTCAGGATCGGCTCTTTCGCAGCGTCGGTCTCCTGCGCATCCGCCATCGCCTGCAAGGCCGCTACCGCCCCGGTTCGGGACGCGGGCGGCGCCCCCGGACGGAGCACCTCAATCAGGGCGCCGCGCGTCTGGAGCGTGCGCACCGCGGCGATCTTCTCCTCCATGCTTGCGGAGGACGCAAGCCGGGCCAGTTCGCGGCGGGCCGCATTTGCATCCGCCAGGATGCGGGCCAGGGACTCCGCCGCGCGGATGCGCACGCCCGGGTCCGGGTCCTTCAGCGCCTGCGCCGCGAGTGCCGTGGTCCGCTGACCGCCAGCCGCCTCCGCCGCCCGCGCCCGCACCGCCGGATCCGCGT
Source organism: uncultured Armatimonadota bacterium (assembly GCA_937902745.1). Taxonomy (GTDB): domain Bacteria; phylum Armatimonadota; class Armatimonadia; order Armatimonadales; family Armatimonadaceae; genus CALEKU01. The sequence goes on along the minus strand of CALEKU010000225.1, from coordinate 39,297 downwards.
TCTTCAGCGCCTGCGCCACGGCGCCCGCCGCGGAGTCACCCGCCCGGCGCAGGCCCGCCGCCGCGGCCTCTGCCACCGCGATATCGTAGTCGGAGAGCGCCTTCGCCATTGCGGCGTTCGCCTCCGGGGTTCCGATGCTGCCCAGCGCGCCCGCCGCCGCCGCGCGGGCCGAGGCGTCCGACTCGGCGTCCGTCAGCGCGGCGATCAGTACGGGCGCCCCCACCGGGTCAGCGATGTTGGACAGCGCAGTGACGACCGCTCGCCGGACGTTCGGGTTCTCGTCGTTGCGGAACGGCACGATCGGGCGGGCGGCCTCCGGCGTCTTGAACTTGCCCAGAATCTCGATGAGCTGGATCTTGGCGCTGGTCAGGTCGTCCGGCTTATCCTTGAACTTGGCCAGTTCGGCCTCGCCCAGGTAAGGCGCGATCAGGGGGATGGTGTCAGGACCGATGCCCGCGAGGATGTCCCCGAGCGGTGCGCGGAGCGCGCCGTCCCCCAGGCGCGCGGCCATCTTCTCCTTCATCGGCGCCCCGATCTGCCGCAGGGCGTTGCGGGACTGCTCCTGAATGTTGCGGTCCGGGTCCTTCGCCGCGTCCAGGAGGATGTCCGGGTAGTCAACGCCAACCTTCGCCACAGCGTTTTTGGCGGCGTCGCGAACCGGGTGCGTCTTCTGCTCCGCGGACTCGGTGTCCGGGTCCTTGAGCATCTGGAGAAGCTGCTTGAAGGCCGCTTCGTCCTTTCCTCCCTCGGCGAGCGCGGCAAGCGCCTCGATGGCGTTCAACCGCGTCTTCGGGGGCGCGCCGCCCTGGAGCGCGTCGAAAAGGACGCCGCGCGCCATAAGCTGCTGGACGCCCTTCTGCGCCGGTTCGCCGCCGTTCGCCACCAGCGCCAGCGAAGAGCGCGTCTGGTAGCCGTTCCAGGCGAAGTTTCCGATGCCGAACAGCACCAGCACGGCAACGACGATAAGTATGATCCGTCGAGTGGTCACGGGTCTGTAAAACTCCCTCGGTAACGTGGCGCGTCCCTGCGCTGTCATAACGGCTTTTCGGCGCCCCGGCGCCTTTCCCCTGCCTGGCCTACTGGCCTACCGCAGCATCGGCGCCAGGCAGAGGAAGGTGATGCCCCCCGCCCCCAGGAACAGCAGGGCGAGCCAGAGCCTCCAGAGGCGGCGCGCGGTGCCGGCCTGGAAGAGCAGGAACACAATCGGGACCAGAAGCCCCACTCCGACCCGGACCACCCCATCCACCGTGGGGTACGGCTCCAGAGTCGATGACGCCAGCGCCCCGGCGGCCACAAGCCCCGCCGCCATGGGCACGAACGCCAGGAACCGCGCGATGCTGGCCAAATTCAAGCCCAGACAGACGATCAGGAGCATCGCCGCCAGAAAGCCGGTGACGGTCCAGGAGGTCAGCGCGTTGCGGACCCAGACCTCGGAGCCGATATGCAGACCGGAAGCGCTCATGGAGGCCAGCATCGCCGCAGGCGGCGCCACACAAAGGGCAAGCGCGGGCCAGAACCACCAGCGCACCCCGCCGGTCCGCGCGCTGTCCGCATCCCGATCCTCGGGCGGCTGTTGCCGGAGGTCGCGCTCGTGCCGCGCCCTTACCTGGGCTTCGAGCCGGGCTTCGCGCGCCTCCTGCTTTCGCAACTCCCGGGCGCGCCTTCTGTCCTCACGGTCCCTCCGCGGTGGGTCCGCCACGGCCGCTCCCGGGAGCGGTGGCGCCGCCGGCGCCGCGGCCGGAGCTGTGGCGAAGACCAGCGGCTCCCGCCCTCCGCCCGGCAGCAGCGGAGCCTCGTCCGGGGCCGCGTCGCGGGCGGGCCGGGGAACGCGGCGCATGCGAAGCCGCCGCCGCTGCCCGCTGCCGGTGGAGCCCTCTGTTCCGTCGCTGCCCCCGCCGAACAAGGGCCGACCCGGCCGTGCGGCGACGGGCAGCGTCGCCAGGGCGTCGGCATCGTCCTCCGGGCGCGAGCGGTCCAGAAACTCGCGCAGCAATCGGTCCTCGTTCTCGCCGTTGCGGCCGCGCGCCGCCAACTCCGCCGCGAGGTCCGCGATATACACCTCGCCGATGCCCCGCAGGAACCGCTCCGTGCGGCCGTCCAGAAGCGCGCGGCGCGCCTCGTTCCAGTGACGCGCCGCGGCGGGAAGCAGGTCATCCAGCGTGTAGCACACGGTCCCGGTCGGGAATACGAAGGGCTCCGGCTCTCCCTCCTCCTCGTCCGCCCTCTGCAGCGGCGGCGGCGCAGCCGCCGAGGTCCCTTCGGAGCGCGGCGTGGCGACCGCTCCCAGGGGAACCGCGCGCAGCGCATCCGCGAAGACGCGCGCCGTGGGAAACCGCCGCGCCTTGTCTTTGGCGAGCGCGCGGGCGATCACCTCATCAAACGCACTCGACAACTCCGGCCGGAGCGCCGTCAGGCGGGGAGGCTCCTCCTGCTCGATGGCACGCTTCCACGCAAAGGGGTCCTTCACGCGGGGCACCGAGAACGGGCGCCGCCCGGCCAGCATCTCGTACAGCACCACGCCCACCGCCCACAGGTCGGAGCGGTAGTCGGAGGCATCGTCCTCGGCGAAGTCCTCCGGGGCCATGTAGGGGTAGGTGCCGCCGCCACCCGCCACGGAGCCGGTGCCCAGAGCCTCGGCCAGCCCGAAGTCGGTGAGCTTGACATCCCCCGCCTCGGTCAGCAGGATGTTCGCCGGCTTGATATCGCGGTGGATGATGCGCCGCTCGTGGGCGTAGCCCAGCGCATCCAGCACGGCAAGGGTAATCCGAACGGCCTCCTCCGCGGGGAGCGGCTCCCCGGCGCGGGCACGCAGGCGGTCCGACAGGTTGCCGCCGCGCACCAACTCCATGTCGATCAGGATCACGCCGTTGACCACGTCCACCCCGTTGATGTGGACAATGTTCGGGTGGCTCAGGCGGTCCAGCACGCGCGCCTCGTCCAGCACGCGGTCTATCTCGGGGCCGTCCGCGCGGATCTCCTTCAGGGCTACGTTGCGCCGCAGCAGGGTGTCCCACGCCAGGTACACGACTCCGGACGAGCCATGTCCCAGGACGTCGAGCCGCTCATACTTGCCGATGGTGCCGATGGCCACGCTCTGCTCGCCCTTTCGCTCCCGTTTACGATGCCTTCGGACTCGGCTGGGGCGCCGGAGAAGAGTCCGCGCCGGCCGGCGCCCCCCCCGCCTCGGGCGACGGGTCGATCGCCCGGAGGACCTTCAGGATGTTCCGGTCGATGACGTAGATGTTGCCCTGCTCGTCCACCGCCACGGCCTCGGGACGGGTGAGCCCGGCCGTGATCTTGGCCAGCAGTTTCCCCTCCGGCGAGCGCTTCTCGATCACCTTGCGCGCCGTATAGGAGAGGTACAGATTGCCCTGAAGGTCGGTCGCCACGAAGACCCGCGAGGCGGGCGCGGGGTCCGGGGACGGCGGAGCGACCTCCAGGCTTGCCACGTTGCGAATCATGTCGCCCCCGCGCGTCAGCGACACCATCACGCCGGAGGAGTCGCGCACGCTGAACACCCCGACTCCCGGAGAGTACGCCAGCAGGTCCCCGCGCGCGAGGAACTCCCGTGTTGCGAACGGGGCCGGCGGCGCATAGGTGAGCTGCTCGTAGTCGCGTAGCGGCTCGACCCGCGTGCCCGAGGGCGCGGGCGGCGGGGCGACCGGTCGGCCAATCAGCACCCGGGCCGCCTGACGGCGCAGGGGCTCAGAACCGGCCAGAATCGCGGCAAGCCCCAGGGCGATGACGCCCAGACTCGCCAGCGTAACCAGCACCGGCGAGGTGCCGCGCCGCCGCGCGTCCATATCGATAATGTTGCGCTGGGCCGGCGCCGAAGACCGGCGTGCCCCGCTCTGTGTCGCCCCCGCGGTCGGCATCACAGCGGCCGTGCCGCGCCCGCCCGCGCTTGCGGTACTGCTGCTGCCGCCGCCGCCCGTGCCGCCCACCTTCAGGACCACGACCGTGATGTTGTCCGCGCCACCGTTCCGGTTGGCGGCCTCCACCAGCGAGGCCGCGACCCGCTCCGGCGCGGAGCGGGCCAGCGCAGGCGCGGCCAGCATCTGCCGAATCTCCTCGTCCTCCACCATGGTGGTGAGCCCGTCGGTGCAGACGAGCACGAGGTCACCGGCCTGCAGCGGCTCCTCGCGGACATCGGGCTGTATCTGCGCGTCGATACCCACAGCCCGGGTAATCATGTTCCGGAATCGGGAAACGCGGGCCTCGGCCTCGGTCATATCGCCCGCCCGGACCCGCTCGGCGACAAACGAATGGTCTTCGGTCAGAGGGATGAGTTCCCCCGCGCGGAACAGGTACGCGCGCGAATCTCCTGCATGGCACAGGTACAGGGTTCCGCCGCGAACCAGACCGACCACGGCGGTAGTGCCCATGATGGCCGCGCCCTGGGGCGGGCGGGCCGACGGGCCGGGGCGCTGCGTCGGCTCCTCCTCCGCGCTGCCGTCACTCCGGAGTCCCTGAGTCAGGGCGAACACCGCGTCGTTCGCCCGGGTCAGCGCCTCGTGCAGGGCAGCGAGGGGCGCGGAAGCGGCGTTCGGGGACGCCTTCAGGCTCTCCCCGATCACGCGCACGGCCTCTCCGCTCGCCACCTCTCCGGCCTGAAGGCCGCCCATGCCGTCGGCGACTACGAACGCCTGGTCGAAGCCAGGAATCTCCAGAAGGGCATAGGCGTCCTCGTTCGTGCTGCGCTGCACGCCCTTGTCGGTTTTGCCGGCGACGGCGTAGGTAAGGCCGGCCGCGTCGGGGGCGGCAGCGGTCGTGGCGGTGGTACGGGCGGTGGTCTCACTCATGAGGCATCGCGTGTCTTTCTCCGGTCACGCCGCGGCGCGCGACGGCCGGCGGCCTTTCGGCTACGGCTCGGGCGCGTCCGTGTCCTGCCGTAACAGGTGCAGCAGTAACAGGATGAAAAGGATCAAGGCGCCCGCGAAGAGCAGGCGCAGGAAAACGAGCAGAAGGGGGTTCGCCACAGCGGCGGCGGCGGTACTGCTGCCCATGCCGGGACGCCCCTAAGGCCTTGGCGGCTGCTTGCCGCTGCCGTTGCCGCGCCCGACCCGCAGCCGAGCCTCCCCGAACCCTACCTCGTCTCCCTCATACAGGGCGACCGGGAACAGAGCGGGGATGCGCTCCCCATTGACATACGTTCCCGCCGGCGTGTTCAGATCCTCGACATAGAGCGTATCGTCGCGCTGGCTCAGGCGGGCATGGGCGCTGGAAACGCCCTCGGCGGACAGGACGATGTCACTGGTCACACCCCGGCCAACCGTCATCTGCGACGCCAGGGGAAACATCTGGCCGCCGTCGCCTACCAGTCGGTACCCGCCCCCAATGCCCGCCGCGCCCGCACGGGACGGCACGACGGGCGGCACTGCTGCCGTGGCCGCGGCAGCGGCGACCGCGGGCGCGTGCGAGCGGGCCGGAAGCGGCGCCACACCCGCCACCGCGGCGTTCACCGGCTTCAGGACGATGGTGGTCTCCCCAAGGCGGAGTTCGTCGCCGAACGCCAGGGCGTATGGCTGGCGCGGGGGAATGGCCTCGCTGTTGACGAACGTGCCGTTGGTCGATCCTTCGTCCACCACCACGAACGTCCCGTTTTCGGACACGATGCGCGCGTGCCGCTTGGAGACCATGGCATCCTCGGCCAGGACGATGTCGTTCCCGGCCTGGCGGCTCCGTCCGATACGCACTCCCTGTGCGGTCAACGGGAACGCCTCCAGAACGCGCCCGTCCCCAGAGCGCATCAGCAGCGTCGCCAGGATCGCGCCGCCGAAGGCCGGCACGGTGCCCGGCTCGGAGTCCTCGTCCTCCGCAGCGACCACCGACTGGGCCGGAGGGGGCGCCGGGGTCGCCGCCTTCGGGCGAGGAGACCGGGGCGCGGCGGGCGCGGCAGCGGTCTCAGGAACCGACGAGTCGAAGCGGCACCGCACCTGCACCCGCGCCTCGTCTCCTGTCGGCTCCGCCTCCTCGATGGTGAAGCGCAGGCCGCCCTTGGTGCGGTAGCCGTACTGCTCCATGGCCCGGCGCACCGCCGCGGTCAGATCGTCCGCGTCCAGAAACGCCCTCAGGTAGTCGCGCTCCTCCTCGCTCGCAATGGCCAGTACCAGCGTGTAGTCGTTCGGCACGTACACACTGCCGTCTAGCCCCTCACGCCGGTTGTCCTCCATGGCGGCGAGGATGCGGCGGAGGATATCACGCGGCCTCAGGTCGCGTTCGGATCCGGCGCCGAACAGCCCTTCGTACCAGGACCCGAATTTGCGGTTGAGTCGTTCGAGGAAGTCCATGGGGTACTTATGTGCAACGAACCGTCAGCGGGGCGGGCGGGTCTAGTCCCCTGGCGCGGTCGCTCCGAATGCGGTCGCTCCGAATCAGGAGGTCGCGCTGCCGCCCTCCAAGCGGTCGATGGCGCGCTCGGCGATCTGCACCGTCTCCGAATTGCCGTAGCGCGTCTTCACCACGCCGAGAACGTCCTTCGCGACCCGGGCGAGAGTCTCCGCCCACTTGTCGCGCGGCGTGCGCCGCGCCAGTACGGCGAGCCCCACGCAGACCGCGCCCACGATGATGCCTGTGGCCAGGTACCGCTTCCGGGTTTCATCCATGACGATTCTGTCACTCCTGAACATTATGACGGGATTCCCGGCCGTCGGTTGCGGGTTCCCGCGGAAACTCCGCGGCCCGCGCTCCTCTGCCAGGATACCGCTATGGTACCGTACTCCGAGCGTTCTGCGCCCGGTGCAGCGTCCGCGCGCCCCCGGAAACGAGCAAAGGCCGCCTCTGGGGCGGCCTTTGCGGCGGTGTTCAGGGAGGCGCCCCCTCCCCTAGCGGCGGCTCTTACGGGCCGACTTGTACCGGCTGTCGGTCTTCTCGCGGCGCGGCGCCGGCGCGGCCTGACCGTCGCCACCCGCAAGCTGACGGAACACCTGGGAAAGGTCCAGGTTCTTGCCGCACCCCGCGCAGAAGAAGTTGTTACGGATCACCGCCGCGGGCGGGATCTGCGAGCCGTGATGACAGGCCGGGCACACCACGTTGATTTCACGGCGCGTACCGCCGGTTACGATCGCTGATACAGACATTTAGCCACTCCCTTCACGTCAAAGAGTCTTCACCAGGTCAATAAAAAGGCCGCCCCGCCCCTCGGGAACGGGGGCGGGCGGCGCTTGTCACGTCAGGATCACGGTCGCCACGCGCACGTGACGCAGACCCTCTGTGCTTCAACAATGCCTTTAACAAGCGCTATAGTTTAAAATCTAAATTCAGCATCGGCAGGACACGGTCTCCGCTGAACGCACTCCCCGTGACGACGCAATTCAAGCCATTCAATCCCGGTTATTAGACAGCGTTCCCGCCTTTTTGATTCCCATTTTCTGCCAGCTTCAAAAGGTAAGCTGGGTCTGGATGGTAAACCGCTTGGTCACAAAGGGATTGCCCTGTTCCGACAGCGGCACCTCGCGCTGATACTCAAACAGGCCCCGTGCCACAAAGCCCCGTCCGAACTGGTAGTTTACGCCCAGGCCCATCGAGGTGAAGCGCTGCGGCTTATCGGGGAAATCCCAGCGCTTGGAGTACCCCACCAGGGTCACCCGGTCCGCCAGTTCGTAGTTCGCCTCCACGAAGTAGCCGAACACCTCGTCCTCGGCGTCCGCCCCAAAGATCAGTTCGCCCCGCCCCAGCCACCGGCCGTAGCCGAACTGGCCGTCCACCGCAAAGCGGGTCTTGTCCACAAAATCCCGCGCGCCTGAGGTCCCCGAGGGGGGAAGCTCCGTGTCGAACGTTGTGACCGGCATCCTTCCGGTCAGGAGCGACCCGCCCACATGGAGTGCGCCGTAGGGCGTCTGGACCGAACGACCGAGGCGGAACGATACCGTCTTATTGCCGTCGAAGTCCGAGCGGTTAGGACCGGCGCCCGTGGTAATCGACCCGGCGAACTGGTACGGTCCCCAGCGCCCCTCCAGCATCAGCCCCGTATCGACGCGCAGGCCGAGTGCGTGTGCATACAGCGGCTGGATCGGCTGGAGCGGCGTGTCGTACACCGCGATCAGGCCGAACGGCAGCACAAACTGCCCGGCGCGGGCACGTGCGGAGACCCCGCCGGAAAGGAACGTATAGTACGCGTACGCCTCCGAGAACCGAAAGCTCTCGATAACGGTCCCCTTGCTGTCCGTTTCCAGCAACAGTTGAAGGCGGACACCGCCGCGCTCGTCACGGTTCGCGGGGTTAGCCCGGACCCAGTCCGCGGTCAGTCGTCCGGACGCCAGGTACACCCCATTGTCTTCCCGGCTCGAATCCCGGTACCGCAGGTCAAAGTTGCTCTCGAAGCCGAAGTTGTCCTTGGCCGAAAACCGCCGTACGGTCGAGCCCGGGTACAGCCCCGATGTGGCCGGCACCGGTGAGGACGAGGTGACGGGCGGCTCCGCTGCGGGAGGCGTCTCGGCCGGTGGAGCGCTCTGCGGTTGCTGCTGCTGTGGCGGTTGCGGCGGCTCCCCTTGCGCATACGCCGCAGGTATCGGGAACAAACAGGACCCGCAGAGCGACAGGAATAGTAAGGGTGAGACGGTCGCGGCCCGGCTCGCCAGCGTGTTGATCGACGACTTCATTCCGTGGGTATATCCTCTGAGTCTGCCCGGAGCGGAGTGTAGACACGGACACGCCGTCGTTGCCCCGTTACATTCGGACGCCGTTTGGACGGCAGGGTTTCGGCTTTTCGGCCATGCTCTGCGCCTGACTTGGCTCGTTGCGGGAGAACGACGCCCCATGCTATAATTCTGGGTCTGAGTCCGGGGCGGCGTTACCATGCGTCGGCTCGGCACTTTCGGTTTCGGGGTCGCACGCCGCGAAAACACACTCACCCAGTCATTCACCAATGCGCCTGCGTCCTGTTCGCCCTTCGCGCGTACCGGATCCGCCGACGGTCGAAGCAGACGCCGTTCGAGAAAGGAATCCCCTCCGCGATGTCGTTCGACGACAGTAACGTCGAGTCTTTACGAGAGCGCCTGCGCTCGGTCGAAAGCCAGCTGGCGGAGCGCAATCAACATGTTGCGCGCCTTGAAAAAGCCATCAAAGAGATGGAGCAGAAGGTCAAGGAAGCCGGTGAAGCGCAGCAGCCCGCCGCTGAGATCTCCGAGATGGAGGAGACGCTCAAGCGCATGGTCATGCGGGTGGCTATGATCCTTCAGGCCAGCCGCTGCATGTTCATGATCTATGACGCGGACAATCACGAATTGTTTGCGGAGCGTCCCGCATTGGGCTTCGAGGACGAGCAGATCCGGGACTTCCGGGCCAAGGTAGAGGGCACGCTCTCGGGCGAGTGCTTCCGCGAAAACAAGCCCGTCATCCTCTACGACGCAACCACCGATGACCGGGCCCAGGCCGAAGGTCTGGCCGCCCTGGGGGTCCAGAACGGCGTCTGCGTCCCGCTGGTCGTGGAGCGGCGCGACGAGGAGACCAACAAGGTCCTCGACCGTAAGACCATCGGTGTCCTGCACGTCTTCAACAAGCGCTACGGCAACATCTTCATTGAGGATGATGTCCAGCTTCTGGAGCGCATGGCGCGCAACACCGCGGCGATCATCAACATGGCGGAGTCCTATCGCCAGGTCGTCAAGGAGCGCGACGAGGCGATCGAGACCATCCAGAGCCTGTCGATGGGTCTGCTCATGGTCAACAAGATCGGGCGCATCACGCAGATGAACAACTCGGCGCTCCGTATCTTCGGTCTGAAGCGCGAAGACCTCCTGGGCGGCAAGACCTTCGATCAGGTCATCCGCGACGAGAAGGTGGTTGAGCTCGTCCGCCGGGCGCTCAGCGCGGAGGGCGATGTCGCCGAAGAGGTGACGCTGCAGGACCCGGAGAGCCCGGAGCAGGGGCACACCTTCCAGATCCAGACAGCCGATGTGCGCACGGAGACCGGCGAGAGCATCGGTACCGCGGCCATCTTCAACGACATCACCGAGATCAAGAACGTCGACAAGATGAAGACGGCGTTCGTTTCCACGGTCTCGCACGAGCTGCGCACCCCGCTCACCTCGATCAAGGGCTTCATCTCCACGCTCCTTCAGGACACGGAGGGCTTCTACGACAACGAAACGCGTCACGAGTTCTACACGATCATTGACACGGAGTGCGACCGCCTTCGCCGCCTGATTGATGACCTGCTGAACGTGTCGCGCATTGAGTCGGGCAACGTCCTCGAACTCAACGTCGGCGATGTGGACGTGCGCAAGGTGCTCGCCAAGTCCATGCGCATCCAGGAGTCCAGCACCTACAAGAAGGACACCCACACCCTCACCCACGAGGTTGCGCCGGATGTCCCTGAGATCATCCAGGCGGACCAGGACAAGGTCGAGCAGATCATCGCCAACCTGGCGGGCAACGCGCTGAAGTACTCGCCCAAGGGCGGCGAAGTCAAGGTCAGCGTCCGGATGATGTCCCCGGAGGTGGTGCAGTTCGCCATCAGCGACCAGGGCATGGGCATCCCCAAGGAGCACCTTGCCAAGCTCGGCGAGCGGTTCCACCGCGTCGACAACCGGGACACCCGCGAGATTGGTGGTACGGGTATCGGGCTCTTCCTGGTGAAAAACCTGGTCGAGTTCCACCACGGCAAGATGTGGGTAGAATCCGAGGTGGGGAAGGGCTCTACCTTCTTCTTCACCCTGCCGATCTCCCAGCCGGAAGAGGATGGTTCCGGCGGCTCCCTCGCTTCCCGCGTAGCGGGATAGGGGCTACCCTAGCAGTATCGGTGCGGCGGCGGTTCATGCCGCCGCCGCACCGGGCCGCAGCTCAGTAGCACGCACGTACGCATACACTGCTCGCACTCGCTTCATGTCGCACCGAGGACCCGTGACCATAGACCTCTACCGCTCCCAGGGTGCCGCAGACCTCCCCCTCCCCGCCTACCAGACGGACGGTGCGGCGGGAATGGACCTTTACGCCGCGGTGGATACGGACCGGACGCTCGCCCCCGGAGAGCGCATGGCGGTGCCGACAGGCATTCACATCGCGGTGCCCGAAGGCTACGAAGCCCAGGTACGCCCCCGATCCGGCCTCGCCCGAAACTTTGGCATCGGCATGGTCAACGCCCCCGGCACTATCGACAGTGATTTTCGGGGCGAAATCCACGTATTACTGATTAACCACGGCGAAAAGCCGTTTACTGTGCGGCGCGGGGATCGCATCGCGCAGCTGGTTGTTTGCCCGGTCGTGCGCGTCGCCTGGAACCCGGTAGATGCGCTGGACGAGACCAAACGGGGCGGCGGTGGGTTCGGACACACGGGGCGGCAATGAGGCCGGACTTATGAGTACCATACCTTCGGCGGGAGGGCCGGAGCGAACCAGAGAGTTAGGCAAGGAGCGTCTCGCGGCTCGTGAGGCCGAGGAGCAGGCCGTCCGCCCGCTTCTGGCCCGGGCCAACCTCCTGCGCATCCGACGCCAGTGGGACGAGGCGATTGCGGTGTGCACTGAGGCGCTGCGCCGCGCCCCCGAGTCGCCGAGCGCCCATTCGCTGATGGGCGACATCTACGAGGCCCAGAACAAGCTGGACGACGCCGTCCAGTGGTTCAGCATGGCCGTCGACCTCGCCCCCGACAACCCCGTGGACCGGGAAAAGCTGGAGCGCGCCATCGCCGCCAAGCGGCGCGCGGGCGGTTCTGCCCCTCCCCTCCTCCCGACGCCCGGCGCGGGCGCGCCCCCGGATTCTGGTGAGCGCACCGCCACCCTACCGGCCACCGACGCCGCACGGCGCACAGCGGAGCGAACGCTGGACTGGTTCGACCGCGTCTTCCCGCCCGGACGGGCCGAGGGCATCGCGCGCCTCATCCTGGCGCTGTGCGCCGTTCTGGCGGCGCTCCTGGTGGGGCTGGCGGGATTCATGTATCTCACCCTGCAGCGGGGGGTGGAGCGAGAGGGGGGCGCGTTCGCCGGGGACACCCGTCTGCCCGCCGCGCGCCCCCCTGCCCCGCTGCGGATGGAGGTCGGCTCCACCGGGCCGGCAAGCGCCTCGCTGGGCGCACCGCCCGCCGCGCCGCGCGCCGCCGCATCGCCGGTCGCGCCCGCGCCGACACCCACTCCCACTCCTGCCGCTGCCGCCCCGATCGCCAGCGACGACGCGAGTCGCCTGCGCGCGATTCGGACCTCCCTGGAGCGCACCCTGCCGCGCACCCTGACCCTGGCGGACGTCCAGTACGAATCGCAGCAGGTACGCCTGAACTGTGACCTGCTGGTATCCCTCTCCGCCGACGAGCCGGTCGCGGAGGCGCGTGAAAGAATACTGCGCGCGGCGGTCTTCGTCGGACGCACGGCCACGCTCCAGGACCCGCACATCCAGCGCGTCGCCGTGCGCGTCCGCCCGCGGGCCGGTCCCAGCATGCGCGGCGGCGAGACCGGGCCGGTCTTCGTCGGCGAGAGCACCGCGGCGCTTCTACGAGAAGCCGACCCCGTCACAGGCACGGTCCAGCAGTTCAACACCCTCTTCAGCTATGCCTGGTGGTCGCCTGCATTGAGCCTGGAGCCCGTTCCCTCGTCCACACCCGCGCCTTCCAACGGCAGCCTCCCCCCGCTCTCCGTCACCCCTTGACGGCCCGCCCGGCGTACGATAAACTGCTGTTGCCTGCGCAGCAGCAGCGCGCACGGAGGGTGTAGCTCAGTCGGTTAGAGCGTCAGATTGTGGCTCTGAAGGCCGTGGGTTCGATTCCCATCATCCTCCCTCCTTATGAAGGCGTAAGAAGCCCTCAGTATCCGGAAGCGGATGCTGGGGGCTTCGTTTTCGCACCTCTCCCGGAAAACCGACAGGATTCTGCCGGGGGTAAGGCGTACCCCTAGGCATAACGTCTTCCTCGGAGAATCCGCCATGCCTGCCGGTATCCCACGCAGCGCCCGCCAGAGACGCCCCGACGCCAAACAGCGCGAGGAGCGCACCTCGTTTCAGAGCCACGCCCCCTATTCTCCGCGCATCCATCTCAATGCCGACGTTGCTATGGTGTACGGCATTGATGCCACGCTGCCCGAACGCCTGAAGACCTGGCGCGACCGGGGATACATCTGCCACGTCATGACCGGGGTTGCCTGGGGGGAGTATCAGGACTACCTCTACGGACGCTTCGACGGCAAGAACCACGAGGACGAAGCCCAGACGGAGCGGGATGGAAAGCGCATCAGCCACGGCCGCGACGTTTACTATATGTCGCCCGGCGAGAGCTACGGCCGGTTTCTGTGCGTCGGCGTGCAGCGCGCTCTGGAGGCCGGTGCAGAGGCGATCCATCTGGAAGAGCCGGAGTTCTGGGTGCGCGGAGGCTATGAGCCGAACTTCCGGCGCGAGTGGGAAGCCTACTACGGAGAGCCCTGGCAGCCGCCCCACGCATCCGTCGAGGCGCAGTGGCGCGCGTCCAAGCTCAAATACTATCTCTACCGACGGGCCCTCGCGCAGGTCTTCGACTTCGTCCGGGACTGGAACCGGAAGAATGGCAAGGACGTGAAGTGCTACGTCCCGACGCACTCACAGATCAATTACGCCCACTGGCGCATCGTCAGCCCGGAATCCTCCCTTCTCGCGGTCGGCTGTGACGGATACATCGCGCAGGTCTGGACCGGCACCGCGCGCACCCCGAACGTATATCAGGGGGAGACGAAGGAGCGGACGTTCGAGACGGCCTTCTGTGAATATGGCGCGATGCAGAATCTGGTCCGGGCGTCCGGGCGCCGTGTCTGGTATCTGAACGACCCCATTGAGGACAACGGGAACCTCGACTGGAACGACTACCAGACGAACTGGCGCAGTACGCTCGTCGCCTCCCTGCTCCAGCCGGATGTCTGGCGGTTCGAGATTATGCCGTGGCCGGATCGCATCTTTATGCGCCCCTACCGGGAAAAGCAGGGTTCAGACAAAAAGGTGATGATCCCCGACGCCTACGAGACGGAGCTACAGGCCGTCATCACGGCGCTTGGCGACATGAAGCAGCGCGACTGGAAGTGGGAGGTGGCCGGAACCCACCGCGTCGGCGTCCTCTTCTCCGATACCATGATGTTCCAGCGCGGCGACCCGGCCCCCTCGGACACCCACCTGGGCAGCTTTTACGGCCTTGCTCTGCCTCTGGTGAAGGCGGGCCTGCCCATCGAACCGGTCCAGATCGAGAACGCCGCCGACCAGAAGGGCTTCCTGAAGCCGTATCGCTGCCTGCTCCTGACCTACGAAGGCCAGAAGCCGCCCGTTGCCGCGTTTCACGACGCGCTGGCAGACTGGGTCCGGCAGCGCGGCGCGCTCGTGGTCGTGGACGATGACAACGACCCGTTCCACAAGATCCGCGAGTGGTGGAACACCGCGCCGAACGCGTTCGCGACCCCGCGCCACCATCTCTTCGAGAAACTGGGCTTGCCCGCTGACGCCACAGGCGCGCACAAGGTAGGCAAAGGGACCGTGGTGCGCCTCAACTCCTCGCCCGCGGCTCTGACGTACCAGAAGACCGGCGCGGAGACGGTCCGTACGGCGGTCCGGGGCGCGCTCGGCGCCATCGGGGAGCGGTGGGTCACGGCAGGTGGGTTCGTGCTGCGGCGCGGGCCTTACATCGTCGCGGCCGGGATCGACGAATCCGCGGCGGACCGGAGGCCGGATGCGCTGAGGGGGCGATTTGTCAATCTGTTCTCCGGCGAACTCAGCTTCACCCGAAGCATCGATATCACTCCGGGGCTGCGGGGCCTGTTCGTGGACCTGGACCGGTTCCCGCGCGGTCGCCCGCGCATCGTCGCCGCGGCCTGCCGCGTTCGCGACGAGAAGGTCTCCGGCGGAAGTTTCCGATTCCACGCGGAAGGCATCGCGGAAACGCCGGGCGTGGTCCGCATAATCCTCCCGGCAGCGCCGCGCGAGGTCCTGGCAGACGGTAAACCCGTTCCCGCGAGCGATTACGATTGGGAGGACGGCACTCTTCGCCTGCGGTTCCCAAACACCCCGGAGGGCGTGGCGATCGAAGTCCGCGGGTAGTACCGAGAGGGCCGGGGCCAGCGTCCCCGCACGGAATCAGGTCAGGCAAATCACCTGGGCAGCATCAGGCACGCATCCCATTCGTCGCTCCAGATGACCCTGTCCTGATTGGCCTAGAACCAATTCGAGGCCGTGACGGACTCCACCGCGTACGACAGGGAAGGCTCCAGCACCGCAAAATGCGCTTCCTCCTGCGCGTAAGCCTCGAACCGCCCCTCCACAAAGTTCCCTTCAAAGGGGATACCCTCGCCCAGATCGAAGAAGCCGTCACTGAAGCCTACACCCGCAGTGACGTAGGGTGTCGCTCCGTCGGGTGGGCCGAACATCTCGTCGGGCGAGTTCGTGAGGTCTTTGAGGGCCACCGCGCCGACCTGCGCCCCGCAGGGTATTCGCGCTGTCAGGTGCATCAGGAACCGCACATCGGGGCGCTCTTCGATCGGGCAAACGACTTTGTTGTAAGCGAAGAGGTTCAGCCCGAACATATAGCGATGAGCGAGGTCATGTTTCCGCTCGTCCTCGATCCTGATTACTTCTGCCACGGCGTGTTACCTTACTGAGAAGCCCTCACCCCCTCCTCTATGATGTACCTATCGGCAAACCGCGCGGGCAGTGGGGGAAACTGGCTGCGCGCACCGAAGGAGGGGCGGGGCAGTACGAGGCCAGTTCTGGAGGTGGTCCTAAAAACAAAAAACCGCGTCCTTCTGCGGCTCACGCCGATTGCAGAAGTCCACGGTCATTTGTTAGCGATAAATTCGCAAATGGGTGCGGGGGCAAGACTCGAACTTGCGACCTTTGGGTTATGAGCCCAACGAGCTACCGACTGCTCCACCCCGCGTCAACGAACTCATACTATCACGCCCATCACGGGTCGTCAAGGGTACCAGGGGAACCGGATCGGAACGAATCCCCCATCCTGGGGACGCACGAACGGCAGGCAGGGGCTATCCTCAAGCGGAAGGATACGTTGCTCCCTCCCCGGAACCTCTGGGTGTTATTCCGGGGAGGCATTGCATGGGTACAATCGAGTACCAAGTCGGGGACGCGACGCGGCTTCGTCACCGGCCTGTCGCGCCGCTGGCCGGGGCTGGTACGGCTCTCCTCGGTCTCCTTTCCGCTTCCCAACCGCTCCGCGCAGACAAGAGTGCGGCGTAGAAAGTCGAATTAAAGAATGGCTGATCAGGGAAAGGCGGCCGGTGATGGCATCACCGCAAAGCCAATGCAGGCCGGCATCGTCGCCCTAGCGCTTGGCGGAATCGGTTTGCATCTCCTGCTGCGATACGGCCTGGCTCTGACGGGAGAGCAGGGGCCGGTTGCGCTGTACGACCTTCCCTTATTGGCCACTCTTGCTCTGGGCGGCATCCCGCTGGTCTGGGAGCTTCTTGTCAAGATCAGCCGCCGTGAATTCGGCTCGGATCTACTCGCGGGCATTTCCATTGTGACCTCGGTTGTGCTGCACGAGTATCTCGCGGGGGCGCTCGTGGTACTGATGCTCTCCGGTGGGGAGGCGCTGGAGGCGTATGCCGCGCGACGCGCTTCTTCCGTGCTTCAGGCGCTGGCGAAGCGGATGCCGACCCTGGCGCAGAGAAAACAAGGGGAGACGCTGATCGAAGTCCCGCTGGAAAGCGTCGTTGTCGGCGATGTACTCGTCGTATTTCCTCATGCCCTTTGTCCGGTAGATGGAACCGTCATCGAAGGGCGCGGCTCGATGGACGAGTCGTACCTGACCGGAGAACCCTATCGCGTCTCCAAAGCCCCGGGAACGACCGTCCTCTCCGGGGCGATCAACGGCGATGCCGCGCTTACCATTCGCTGTGACAAACCAGCCCGCGACTCACGCTATGCGAAGATCATGCAGGTGATGCGCGACTCGGAGCAGCGTCGCCCTCGCCTGCGCCGGTTAGGCGATCAGTTGGGAGCCTGGTACACCCCGCTCGCGGTCGCCATTGCAGTTGCCGCCTGGGTACTCGCCGGAGATCCGCATCGGTTTCTCGCCGTCCTTGTCATCGCCACGCCCTGCCCTCTGTTGATTGCCATCCCCGTGGCTATCATCGGCTCCATCTCGCTGGCGGCGCGTCTGGGGATCATCATCAAAGACCCGGCGGTACTGGAAAATATCAGTCAGTGCCGTGTCGCCATCTTCGACAAGACGGGCACGCTCACCTATGGGCGCCCCAAACTGACAGAGATCCTGCCCGCGGACGGATTTGGCGAGAACGATATCCTGGCGCTTGTCGCCAGCGTCGAGCGATACTCCAAGCACCCGCTCTCCGGGGCGATTGTGGAGTCTGCCGAACAGAAAGGCATCCCCCTACAGGAAGCACAGGAAGTGGAAGAGCTACCCGGGGAGGGGTTGAAGGCGCTCATCGCCGGCCGGCGGGTCCAGGTGACCGGACGCGGTAAGCTGGTACGCCATTATCCCGACCTGGCAGCGTCCCTTCCTCCGGTTATGCCAGGAATGGAATGTGTCATCCTGGTGGATGGACGTTACGCGGCCACATTCCGATTTCGCGATGAACCGCGGCCGGAGGGCGCACAATTCATCCGGCATCTTGCCCCGAAACACAGACTTGCCCGCACCTTGATCGTATCGGGGGATAGAGAGGCGGAAGTGTCGTACCTCGCGGAGCGCGTCGGTATCAAGGAGGTGTATGCGAACCAGAGCCCAGAGCAGAAACTCGCCCTGGTCCGTGCCGAAACCGCGAAGGCGGCGACGCTTTTCCTCGGGGATGGCATCAACGATGCCCCGGCTCTGACCGCTGCCACAGTGGGGGTCGCCTTCGGTAATAAGAGCGAAATCACGGGGGAAGCGGCGGACGCGATTATTCTGGATAGTACGCTGGAGAAGGTAGATACCTTGTTTCACATCGGTCAGCGGATGCGCGGCATCGCGCTCCAGAGTGCTGTCGGAGGGATGGTTCTGAGCGTGGGCGGTATGCTGCTCGCGGCGACGGGCCATTTGCCGCCCGTCGCCGGCGCGGTCAGCCAGGAGGTGATCGATGTGCTGGCGGTCGTCAACGCGCTGCGGGCCGCCTTCCCTCCGCGGACGCTGACGGACTATTAGAGGGGGCGTAGAAGCACGAGTGTGCACATGCCGCGCATCGGGTGCGGTCTCGCCGGGGGCACATGCCCGGTTCGGCCCCCACGTAAGCCCCCCCTACTTCGGGACAGGGCGACGGCCGCGATGGAGTTCGATAAGGCCGGGAGGCAGTTTGAACGCGACGTCCTCCTCCAGCAGGACGAACTCCTCAACGGAATCCGCGCCGAGGCGCCGCAGGGCGTCAATGACCCCCTGGACGATGTCCTCAGGAGCGGAGGCGCCTGCGGTGACACCCACGACCGCGGCATCGGCGATCTTCTCTGGAGTGACATCCTCCGCACCGTTGATGAGGTAGGCCCGCGCGCCGTGCGCGGCGGCGACCTGACGCAGGCTGCGCGAGTTGGAGGAGGTCTGCGAGCCGACCACCAGAATCACATCCGCCTGCTTCGCCAGCTCCTTCACGGCGTCCTGACGGTTCTGTGTGGCATAGCAGATGTCACTGCTCGGCGGGTCCGTGAGGTGGGGGAAGCGGCGCTTCAGCGCCTCCACGATGCCGCGCGTCTCGTCGATCGAAAGCGTGGTCTGGGTCAGGTAGATCAGCTTCTCGCCGGCTGGCTCCGGCAGCGTCGGCACCTCGTCCTCATGCGTCACCAGGACCATATGGTCCGGCGCCTCGCCGAGCGTCCCCTCGGTCTCCACATGGCCCCGGTGCCCGATGTAAAAGATGCCGTAGCCACGCTTCAGGTACTTGTGCACCTCCAGGTGGATCTTGGTCACCAGCGGGCATGTCGCGTCGATCACGTTCAGCCCCCGCTCGGCGGCCTCCGCCCGCACCGCGGGCGAAACGCCGTGCGCGGAGAACACGAGGTTGCTGCCACGCGGCACCTCAGACAGATAATCCGTGAAGATCGCCCCGCGCGCCCGCAGGCGGCCGACGACGTGTTCGTTGTGGATGATCTCGTGGCGGACGTAGATCGGCGGTCCGTAGACGTCGAGGGCCATTTCCACGATCTCGATGGCGCGGTCAACGCCCGCGCAGAACCCGCGCGGTGCGGCGATCAGGACTTTCATGCGTGCCTCCGCCCTGATTGTATCGCCTGCCGAACCGCTTCGTAGACCAGGACCCCGGCGGCGACGGTGACATTGAGCGAGGAGGCGCCTTCCGGCGCCATCGGCAGACGCACGAAGTCGGCCGCAGCGTCCCGGGCAGCGTCCGTCAGCCCGTCGGTCTCGTTCCCGACGAGCAGCGCGAGGGGCCGGACGGTGAGGTCCGCTTCGTAGGCGAGACGGGGCGCGCGGGCGGAGGTGGCGACCACGGAAATGCTCCGCTCCCGAAGGCCGCGCAGGGCGGCGGGCAGGTCCTTCGCCCGCACCACGGGCAGGCGCAGGATAGAGCCGGTGGTGGAGCGCACCGCCTGTCGGGAATAGGGCTCCGCAGAGTCCTCCGAAAGGACCAGCGCGGCGCAGCCCGCGGCCTCCGCCGTGCGCACCAGGACGCCGACGTTGCGCGGATCCTGGATGTGCTCCCCACAGAGCAGGAGCGCATCGGGGCGGTCGCGCAGCACGTCGTCCAGCAGAAATGGCCGCTTCCCGACCACAGCGACGGCAGTGGTAGCGGTGCTGTAGCCGGTGCCGACGAGTTTCGGGAGCAGGCCGCCCCCCGCGATGTACAGCGGCACGCCCCTGGCGGCGCACGCGGCTTCGAGCGCCCCGGTGGCCGACTCGGGCGTGGCGAAGACGGCGTACACCGGCGACGGCGACGCAAGCGCCTGGAGAACCTGGTCGGCGTCCTCCACCAGGTAACGACCGGTAGCGTCGCGCCCGCCCTGCCGGGTGAGCGCCAGGGCGTCGCGGAATGCGGGGTGCTTGATGCCGCCCAGACTTTCGCGGATCACCGGCGTTGCCACCGCCCCTCGTCGTCGGCAGCGATGCCTCGCTCGTCGGCCTCTGTCCACCGGAACAGGTCCGGCGTCACCCGCAGCGTCCCGAGACCGAACTCATGGAATGTTTCCCGCAGGAGTTCCTGGACCGCGCCCGCGTGTTCGCCGCGGCGGGTCAGGAGGAGGGGCGCGAAGGAGATCGCGTCGAGCCAAAGCTCGTCTCGGGAGGTGCCTTTCTCAATCGTGACGCGGTAGGCCGGCCCCTTGAAGGGGGCGGGCGCGCTCGCCGCGCGGTGCCCGGTGATGCGCAGGGCGGCGCTCTCTCCCCTGCCCCACGAGGGGGGCGGAATAAACGGGCGGGGTGAGAAGAACTGGTCCACGCTGTACCCTGCTTCGTCCAGCGGGTGCGGAATATTCTCGGTCAGGCGGTCGCGGTAGCCGGAGCGCAGGGTACGGCCGCCTGCCCCCCGCTGTCGGTCGTACAGGGTGCCGCCGCTGGCGACCCGGACACGCGACGCCTCGGCCCAGGTTTCGGAGCGGAAGTCGATGCGCCCCAGATTCGGGCGGCGCAGACGGGTGTGAATCCTGACCGTCAGTTCGAACTCGCCCTTGTGGCGGATGAACGCCTCAGAGCGGTATTCGAGTGTCGGGGCGTCTCGCCAGCGGCGGGCGAGCTCTGCGAGCAGGCGCGCCCCGTCCACGGGTTCGCCGTCGCCGTCTTGCGGGGCGGGTCGGAAGAAGGGCATGCGGATCGTTCCTGTCCCGTTTCCGGGCTTTCGCTACCGGGGAGCCTCGTCCGTGCGGGGGAAGAACGCCCACACCAGCAGCACCAGTTCGGTATACCCCGTCTCCCAGGCGAACCTTTCGGCGCGATCGAGTACCCATCGCGCCTGCTTCCGCCGCCCCCGCTCGCGCAGATACGCGGCGTCCGTCAAGTAATCGGACACCTGCATCAGGGCGGTATGGAAACCGACGGCGGCGGTCTTCAGCGGAGTGTTCCTACCCAGCGTGGCCGGACGGGACCACGGAACAACGGGTCAACGGGCATTCCGGTCAGGTCTTCCATTGTACCGCCTGTTCGCCCGCTTGAAACCCGCTGGGAACCCGCGATTGACCGCTTTTTGGCTGCGTGCTACAATGCCGCGTGCACCCGCAGCAGACGCCCGGGGGCGGCGGCAACAGCGGCAGCCCCGTGCCTATCATCGAAGCCGTCGGCCTGACAAAGCGCTACGGGAGCGCGCCAAGCGCCCGCCCCGCGGTGGACGACCTGCACCTGACCGTGGCCGGCGGCGAGGTCTTCGGTTTCCTCGGCGAGAACGGGGCGGGCAAGACCACCACGATCAAGATGCTCACGGGGTTGATCCCCCCTACCTCCGGCGCTGCCCGCATCGGCGGGCACGATGTTCGGACAGACCCGCTCGCGGCCAAGCGCCTGGTTGGCTACATCCCGGACAATCCGTTCCTCTACGAGAAGCTGACCGGCGGGGAGTTCATGAACCTGACCGCCGACCTGTACACGATCCCGCTCACCGGCTCCGCTCGCGCGGACCGCATCCGCGACCTGCTGCGCCTCTTCGAGCTGGAGAGCAAGATCGACGCGCCCATCGGGGGATACTCCCGCGGGATGCGTCAGAAGATCGCGCTGGCCGCCGCCCTGCTGCACGAGCCGAAGGCTCTTTTCCTGGACGAGCCGACGGTGGGCCTGGACCCGAAGGCCACCCGCCTGCTACAGGACGTGCTCAAAGCGGTGGCGGCGCGCGGCGCGGCGGTGTTCCTCTCCACGCACGTCCTGGGGATTGCTGCTGGCCTGTGCGACCGGGTCGGCATCCTCCACCGGGGGCGCTTGGTCGCCCTAGGCTCGCCCGCGGAACTGACCGAAGGAGGCGAGCGTACGTTAGAAGAGACTTTTCTTGCGCTCACGGGCGGCGAGAGTGGGCGGGACGCGGTGGCGCGGCTCCTGCTCGGATCGGGGCCGGAACCGCCGGCGGAAACGGAACCCTGAACAGATATGGGCGACCTGGAACAGCAGACGGCGGTTCTCATGGCGGCGCTCGTTGGCGCCGCTGTTATCGACCTCGTTCTCCTCGCGGTGTGGGGCTACCGACGGTTCGTGCGGGATATGCCGACGTTCGCCCCCCGGTGGAGCGCCGCGGACATCTGGTTCAGCCTCCACCTTGTTCTCTTGCTGCTGGTGTTGCTGGTGATCCCGCTCATGATCGCCCTGGCCTTCGTGCCGGGGGTCAAGATGGGGTCCGCGGCGGACATGACCAATCCGCTGATGCTGCTGTACTTCGCCCTGCCCGCCACCATCCTCCAGAACGTTGCCTGCTTCCTGGTCCCGGCGGGCTTCATCTGGTTCAAGTACGGCGAGCGCCTGCGTGACATCGGTCTCCCCCCCGTGCCGAGCCGGCGCGATGTGGCCGCGGGTCTGGTGGTGGGCGTCCTCGCCCTCCTGGTGGCGCAGGGGATCGGGACGGGGCTTCAGGCACTGGCGCAGCAGTTTCAGGATTTCGAGGCGATCCGCCGGATGCTGGAGTTTGAAAAGACCAACCCGGTGGCGCAGATCACGAAGATCCTGCCGACGCTGGGAATCCCCGGTCTCGTGCTGGCGCTCATCACCATCGGGGTCAGCGCGCCGCTGGGCGAGGAGATGCTGTTCCGCGGGTTCGCAATGAACGCCCTCACCCGCCGGTTCGGCGGGATAGCCGGCCTGGTGCTCTCTTCGGTGATGTTTGCCGCCCCACACACCTACTCCCCCATCGGGCTGTCGGTGGTCTTTCTAATGGGCCTGGGCCTCGGCTGGACCTACCGCAACTCGGGCTCGCTCTGGGTCCCGATCATCATTCACGCCACGAATAACAGCGCACTCGTTCTGGTCGCATACTTTTTCCCCGGACTGAACGTATAAACCAACGGAATATGAAGAATGCTCGCAAAAGAAGATCGACTCCCGGGGGCTCGCTGGTTCCGCTGCTGGTGCTGACGGCGTCCCTGATCTACCTGCTCGGCGGCTGCACCCTGACCACCCCCTTCGCGGCGCGGCTCCTCACCCCGGAGCAGAAGCGCCGCATCGTGGACGAGAGCATCAATGGCGCCATCGCTGCGCTGAACCGGGGCGATACCATACTGGCGGACGGCGCTCTGGCCCGCGCGGTGGCGTTTCTCGGGGACGCGGGCTACACCGAGATCGGTCGCCGCCTGACGGACGCGGGACGCCCGGCCGACGTCACGCGCTTGCTGGAGCCCGCAACGAAGCGGGAGGGGGCAAACTGGGATCCGGTGCTCTGGGCGACTCTGGCCGAGGCCGCCGCCAAGTCGGGCGATACCGAAGGCGCCGCCCGCTATCGGGCCGAGGCCGCGCGCCGCGCCGAGGAGATCGAGAAAACGGCGGGCAAGGTCCAGCCCGGCCAGAACCGGGAGGCGCTGACGGCAATGGTCCGCTTCCTCCAGGCCGGGGTGTACTACTCCGACCTCGGCCGTGATCCGAAGCGGGCGATTAACGCCTACCGCGAGGCGCAGCGGCTGCAGCCGGAACACCCGGGGGTGCTGAATAACCTGGGCTACTTGCTCGCGGACCAGGGAACCACGGCCGAGGAGTACGAGGAGGCGGTGGCGCTGACCCGCCGCGCCGTTGAGGCGGTGCCCGGGGAGCCCGTCTTCCTCGACTCGTTCGGCTGGGCGCTCTTCAAGCGCGGCAATGCGGCGAAGAATGACCTCCAGGTAGCCCGGCGGGTGCTGCGCGAGGCGGTGGATATGGCGCCGGACATCCCCGAACTCCGCTACCACCTCGGGGTAGTGTACGGACAGTTGGGACTGACGCGCGACGCGGAGATCGAGCTGGAGCGGGCCCTGCGGCTGCGCCCCAACTACCGCGAAGCGCAGGAGGCCCGGGCCCGCCTCAAGACCGCGCCCGGAATGGGTGTCCTGCGCGGCGCATAGCCCGGCGCATAGCCCGGCGCAGGACGCCCGCGCGCCGCGGTACGCAGGAAAGCGCCACTTTCCCCGCTAAGAATAAGGTATGTACCGAAATCTGTCCGGTTCGACCAGGGCGGGTGTCGCGGCAGCCATCGCCGCCGCGGCACTCGCCCTCACTACGTCGTCACTCTCGCCCGCCCTCGCTGCCCCCGTTCAGGAGCGAAAGCCGATGTCCGCCACGTACCGGCCGCCCGCCGTGCCGCTCGTCACGCACGACCCGTACTTTTCGGTCTGGTCGTTCCGTGATCGCCTCACAGACGACTGGGCACGCCACTGGACAGGTGAGGTCAACGCCCTCTGCGGTCTCGTCCGCATCGACGGCAAAACGTACCGCTGGGCGGGGAACGCTCCCCAGGTCCGCGACACGCTGGAGCAGACGGGTCTGGAGATCACCCCCACGCAGTCCCGCTACACGTTCGAGGGCGGCGGGGTCCGCCTGAAGGTGACGTTCCTGTCGCCGCTCCTGCCCGACGACCTGGAACTGGTCAGCCGCCCCGCGACCTACCTCTTTTTCGAGGCGAGCGCCACGGACGGCAAGCAACACGATGTCGCCCTCTACACCGACGTGACCGGGGAGTGGGTGGTCAACACCGTGGGCCAGTCGGTGACCTGGGGGCGCGTGCGCGCCTCCGGCGGCCGGGACATCCTGCGGATGGGCAGCGCGGAGCAGAACGTGCTCAAGTACGTCGGCGACAATCGGCGCATCGATTGGGGATGGCTGTACCTCGCGCCCCCCGCCGGGGCGGCCACCGCGCTCTCCTCGGACCGCGAGGCCCGCGACGCGTTCGCCACAAAGGGCGCCCTGCCCGGGGACGACGACCTGCGTATGCCCCGCCCGGCATCCGACGCATGGCCTGTGGCGGCGGCGGCATTCGACCTGGGGCGCGTCTCCACTACCCCGGTGAGCCGGACGCTGGTGCTGGCCTACGACGATGAGTTCGCGCTGGAGTATTTCCACCGTCCGGTGCGCGCCTACTGGCGCCGCGCCGGGGACGAGGCGACCGATCTGCTGACGAAGGCAATTCGTGACGCCGACTCCCTGCGGAAGCGAGCTGATGCCTTCGACGCCTCGCTGACGAAGGAGTTGGAGGCGGTGGGCGGCCCGGCATACGCCCGGCTGTGCGTGCTCGCATACCGTCAGGCTCTGGCGGCGCACAAGCTCGCGGCGGACTTCGACGGCACGCTCCTGTTTATGTCCAAGGAGAACTTCTCGAACGGGTGCATCGCCACGGTAGATGTCACCTACCCGTCCGCGCCGCTCTTCCTTGCACTGAACCCGGAGCTGCTCCGGGGGATGCTCACCCCCATCCTCGATTACGCCGGCTCGCCGCGCTGGCGCTTCCCCTTCGCGCCGCATGACCTGGGCACGTACCCCAAGGCAAACGGCCAGGTCTACGGCGGCGGGGAGCGCACCGAAGAGAACCAGATGCCGGTCGAGGAGTGCGGCAATATGCTGATCCTCATGGCCGCGCTGGCGAAAGCGGACGGCAACGCCCGCTACGCCGAAAAGTACTGGCCGACGCTGACGAAGTGGGCGGCGTACCTGCGCGAAAAGGGTCTGGACCCGGAGAACCAGCTATGCACCGACGACTTCGCCGGGCACATGGCGCACAACGCGAACCTGTCTCTCAAAGCCATCATGGCGCTGGGAGGCTATGCGCAGCTCTGTCAGACCCTCGAAAAGACCGAGGACGCCCGCACCTACCGCAAGGCCGCCGAGGACATGGCCCAGCAATGGGTGAAGATGGCGGCGGACGGCGACCACTACAAGCTGGCGTTTGATCGCCCTGGCACCTGGAGCCAGAAGTACAATCTGGTGTGGGACGAACTCTTGGGCCTGAACCTGTTCCCGGCCACGGTGAAGCGGACGGAGGTGGCCTACTACCTCAAGAAGCAGAACCAGTACGGGCTCCCGCTGGACAACCGGGCCGACTACACCAAGCTCGACTGGATCGTGTGGAGTGCGACGCTGGCGGAGAACCGCGCGGACTTCGATGCGCTGATCGCGCCGCTGGCGAAGTGGCTGGACGAGGGACCGACCCGGGTGCCGATGACGGACTGGTACGACACGAAGACGGGCCGGCAGTCCGGCTTCCAGGCGCGCTCCGTGGTCGGCGGCCTGTACCTGCCGCTCCTCAAGGCCCGCTGGCAGCAGAAGGGCGGGGCCGCGAAGCCGTAACCGCCCTTTCCGCCCTACCGTCCCGCCCCGGCCTCAGCATTCGCCCGGCTGGAGGCGGGGCGGTGGGCGCGGATCGCGCCCGCGGAAAAGCGCAGCTTCCAGACCATCGTGACCGCCTCGCGCACAATCCGCTTACTCATCTTCGACACGCCGTCCACGCGGTCCACAAAGGTAATGGGCACCTCCGTGATGCGGTGTCCCCGCAGGTGCGCCCGGTAGGTCATCTCGATCTGGAACGAGTAGCCGTCCGAGCGGACGGTGGGCAGGTCGATGTCCTCCAGCACGCGGCGGCGCCAGCACTTGAAGCCCCCGGTGAGGTCGTGGTACGGAAGCCCGAGGATGGCACGGGCGTAGAAGCTGCCCCCGCGCGACAGGATGCGCCGCGTCAGCCCCCAGTTCACCGTGCCGCCCCCCGACACGTAGCGCGACCCCAGCACCAGGTCATAGTCGGCGGACGCCGCGGCGCGCAGGGCCGGGACGGCCTTCGGGTCGTGCGACAGGTCGGCGTCCATCTGGACGAGCAGATCGTAGCCCCGTGCAACGCCCCAGGTAAACCCGGCGATGTACGCCCTCCCCAGGCCATCCTTGGAGGTTCGGTGCAGGACATGGACACGCGAGTCGGCCGCGGCCATCTCGTCGGCCAAGCGACCGGTGCCGTCCGGTGAGTTGTCATCCACTACCAGGAGGTCGGCATCGGGCACTTCCGCGCGTAGCGCCGCGACCAGGCGCGGCAGGTTGTCGGACTCGTTATAGGTCGGTATAACGACCAGGAGGGATAGGCTATCGGACATCGGTTACGCGTTTCATAGACACCGGAACCAGTGAAAAGTGTCCGGTGTTTTACCGATTGGGTATAATGAGAAACTTGACAGCGGGTGATATTCGCAGCCCGCGCCACCGGGAGAGGCCAAGATGCGCATTGACGAATACCTGGCGGTAGGGCATAAGACCCCCGTTTCCTTCGAATTTTTCCCTCCCAAGAACGACGACGGCTGGAACCAACTCTACCGGACTATCGACCGCCTGCGGCTTCTCGCCCCGGCCTACGTGTCCGTGACCTACGGCGCGGGCGGTTCGACCCGGCAGAAGACGGTAGAGTTGACGGGACGCATTCAGAACGAGATCGGGCTGCGCGCCATGTCGCACCTGACGTGCGTCGGCCATACGCGGGACGAGATTGCCACCGTGGCCGATCAGCTCTGGGAGAGCGGCATCCGCAACGTCCTCGCGCTGCGCGGCGACCCGCCGCGCGGGCAGACCGTGTTCACGCCCATCGTGGACGGGTTCTCGTACGCCAGTGACCTGGTCGCCTTCCTGCGCGGGCGTCACGACTTCTGCATCGCGGTGGCGGGCTACCCTGAGGGGCACATCCAGTGCCTCAACCGTACCCGGGACCTCGAACACCTGAAACAGAAGGTGGATGCCGGGGCGAACCTGATCATCACCCAGCTCTTCTTCGATAACGCCGACTTCTACCGCTTCCGCGACCAGGCCCGCGCTATGGGCATCACGGTGCCGATCATCGCCGGAATCATGCCTATCATCTCGTGCAGCGGTGTCAAGCGCATGGTCACCCTCACCGGCGCGCGCATCCCCCACCCCCTGCTCCAGGCGATCGAGGCGGTGGAGAGCGACGCGGAGGCCGTGCGCCAGATCGGCACGGAGCACGCCCTGCGCCAGTGCCAGGACCTTCTCCGGAACGGGGTGGACGGCCTGCACTTCTACACGCTGAACCAGAGCCTCGCCACCCGCGAGATCTGCCACCAACTCAGTCCCAAGGTGGGCGGCGCCTGAAAAAGCCGGCAAATTCCGCGAACCGCCCCGCGCCCGCGGGCGTTACGGGAAGTGTGCTGCGCGTCTCAAACCTACCCTCACAGGAAGGCGAGTCCGCCCTGGGGCGGACTCGCCCCCCGGTCCCTGCGTCCCGGCTCTCCGGTCGCCGCCGCGGCGGCGCCGACGAGCGGGGGCGCGTGCCGCTCCGCGATGTTCCGGCGGTTACCGCCGGCCTGGACCCCGCGTATGAGCACTGCCGCCAGGTGAACCGGCGGTATGGCACCACCTACTACTTCTCGACCTGCTTCTTCCCGCCCCGCCTGCGTCCCGCGGTGCACGCCCTGTATGCGTGGGTCCGCTATCCGGACGAGTGGGTGGACAACCCGGGCGACCTGACGGTGGCGCAGCAGGCGGAGAAGCTGCGACAGTGGCGCGATGCGACCGCCGACGCGATCAAGTCCGGCGGCGCGTCCCACCCCGTCCTCGCGGCCTGGTCCGATAGCGCCCGTCGGCACGCCGTCCCAGTGGCGTATATGCGCGCCTTTCTGGACGCCATGGAGATGGACCTGACCGTCCGCGAGTACCCCACCTTCGAGGACCTGCAGCGCTACACCTACGGCTCCGCCAGCGTGGTCGGCCTGATGATGTGCCACCTCGTCGGCGCCACGGATCCGGCGGCGGTTCCCCACGCCACCTCGCTTGGCCTGGCGATGCAGCTCACCAACTTCCTGCGCGATGTCGGGGAGGACTGGCGGGAGCGCCAGCGCCTGTACCTCCCGCTCGAAGACCTGGAGCGCTTCGGCGTCTCCCGGGAGGACATCGCGGCGGGGCGAGTCACCCCCGCGTTCTGCGATCTGATGCGCTTCGAGATCGATCGGGCGCGCGCGTTCTACCGCCACGCAGACGCCGGTATGGCCTACCTGCCCCCGGAGGCGCGCCTGCCGGTGCGCCTCGCCCGCCTGCTTTACGCGCGCCTTCTGGACAAGATCGAGCAGAACCAGTACGATGTCTTCACCCGCCGGGCGCGCGTCCCCACCTGGGAAAAGCTGCTCGTCCTCGCCCGGGAGCAGGGCCGGGTCTAGCCCCTACCGGTAGTAAATGACCTGCGCCTCCACGAGATGCCGCGCGGGGTTCCCATGATCCGGCGTCTTGTTCTCGAACGGCTGGATCTCGTAGCGGAACGGCACCGGCTTGCCCGCCGGGAAGTTCCGGGTGACGTCCACTACCCAGGAGGTGACCACATCGCCGGGCGCCCAACCGGCGCGGTCGAACTTCCAGGTGCCGCCCTGCGGCCGGCAGGGGTTCAGGTAGCAGTCCGTCTTCCAGAGCACATCTTCGTAGACGCCCTTCTCCCCGACGTGGAGGCGGCGCCACAGCCGTACGAACTCGGCCGAGTTGTCGGTGTTGGGCGCCTGGCCGTGCCCGGTGACGTTCAGGCGCACCCGGACCTGCTTCGCCTCCTTCGGCCGCACCAACTCTTTCGCCGGAAGCGCCTTCTCCACCGGCTTGTCCGCCTGCCCGATCAGCGCCGTGGCGCTCCACAGGTTCTCGACCCGGTACGGGACGCGCTCCAGCTTGCCCGGGTAAAAGTCGAAATCCACGCTGACCAGCCAGCCCTGCGCATACGTCTCGCAGAAGACCTCCATGCGCTTGCTGCCCTGGAGAAGCGGCAGTAGGTCGGTCACATCTACCTTCCACTGCCAGCCCTTCCGATAGGGCGTCATGTAGCGCAGCACCTCGAAGCGCTCGCCGGAGTCGTCGTAGAGGAAGATCTGCGCGATGCGGTCCCAGGGGTCCAGACCGTCCGGCGTCTCCGCGAGCGTCAGCGTGCAAACCACCCGGCCGACGCCGTCCGTCTTCTCCGGGAAGGAGACACGGTTCTCGTTGCGGTGGTGCGCCTTGTCGTTCAGCACCCGGTCAAACGCCTTCACGCGTACGGGGGGCGCCCCGGGGCTCGCCGCGCCGCCGGAGCGCTTCACGCTCAGCCCGGCGACTCGGGCTGCCCCCGCCACCGAAATATCCCCGGTCGCCAGAACGCCCGGCAGGGCTTCGGGCACGAAGTAGCGGTCGTAGACCGGGGTATCGTTCACGCGGACCGTCACTTCGGCCCCGCCGGTCACGAACGCCACCTGCCAGCGGACGCGGTGTCCCTTCTCCCCCTTCAGGTCCACCGGGCAGAAGCGGTTCGCGATCTCCACACCGTTCCAGTGCAGGGAGATCTCGCGCTGGGGCCGGTCGTAGATGTTGCCGTCCGCGTTGAACGGGTTCTTCGTGGGCGGGTTCAGCGTGTCGAACCCGAGTGCCAGAACGCCCTGAGCGCTCGGCTCCACCGGGTCGGCAATCCCCCCGCCCGCATCCCCCAGGACGACTCCATAGCCCGGTGAATCGTCAGGCAGGAACGCCTCCCAGGAGGCTTCTATCCGCTTTGTCAGGGGGCCTTTCGCCTCGTTCTGCGGCGCCGCCACCGCGGGAACGCACAACGAGACGAGTTGGCAGCACGCAGAGGCCAACAGAAGCCGCCGGGAGAGCGGGGAGCGAAGCGCCACGGGAGGGATTCCTTTCTGAAGACCCGTCACCGGCCGGAGCCGCGCCGGGAGCTGTACGAGAGCGATGTGAGGCGGTACGAGTGGGCGTGGCAGATCGCTACCGCCAGAGCGTCCGCCGCGTCGTCCGGCTTCGGAATCTCGGCCAGCCCCAGGAGCCGGGTCACCTGGTCCTGTATCTGGTGCTTCTCCGCGCCGCCGTACCCCGTGACCGCCACCTTCACCTGCATCGGGGTGTACTCCTGCCAGGGCAGGCCGTGCTGCTCGATAGCGAGGAGGATGACGCCGATAGCACGGCCAACCGTAAGGGCGTTGGTGACGTTCCGGTCGAAGAACAGCCGCTCCGTGGCCACCGTGTCCGGCTGGTAGCGATCCAGCAGCGTGTTCATGTCCGTGTAGATGGAATGGAGGCGCCGGGGCATGGGGTCCTCCGGCCGGGTCAGGAGAACGCCGACGTCGATCGGGTAAAGGCGCCCGCCCTCGTAGCGGACAACGCCGAAGCCGGTGGTCGCCGTGCCGGGATCGATGCCAAGGACGATCATGCGGTCATGGTACCGCAACTAAGCGCCCGTCCGCCGTGTCGGATGGGCGGAGGAGACGTTAAAGATGCGAATCGCGCGATGGGCGGTGGTGACGACGACGCTGGCGGCTTCCGCCGCGCTGCTCCTGGTAGGCTGCAGCAAGAAGTCGCCCTACGTAGGCAAATGGTCAGGCCGCCCGACCGCCAGCGGCCCGATGGCCGCGCTGGTAGGGTCCATGGGCGAGTCCACGCTGGACCTCAAGGAAGATGGTACGGGCTTCGCCAAGGTTGGCCCGCTCCCCGAGCAGCAGATCACCTGGGAGGAAAAGGACGGCAAGCTGATCCTTCACGCGTCCAACAACGGGCAGAAGAAGGAGGGCGACAACGGCCTGGTCGCCACGCCTTCCGAAGACAAGACGACACTCTCGGTGGACGTCGGCCCGGCCAAGATCGAACTCAAGAAGCAGGCCGAATAGGCACACTGACGGCAGCGATAGTGGCGCGCGCGGGCCGGGGCAATTGCCCCGGCCCGTGTGCTATCGCCCCGGTCTCACCCCTCCGCAACGAGGGGGCGGTCGCGCAGGCGGGCGGTGAGCAGTTTGCCGAGCGCGCGGCCGTCAATGGCGATGACGGCGTACAGGTTCGGGTTCTCCGGCTTCAGGACGAAGTCGGAGATGCTCCCCGCCGCATCCACCTCCGCCCGAGCGAGCACGGCCCGGAACAGGCGCAGCCACAGGGACGGGTCCGGCCGCACCGCCAGCAGCAACGCAGGGAGCGCGGACAGCAGCACCGGCGCGTCCGCCGCATCGTAGCGGTCCGCGCCCGGCCCCAGCGCCTGCAGGCGGGCATAGAACAGTTCCCGAATCAGGAATTCGCACACCTCCCCGCCGTCGCTCAGGATCTGCGGTGCGGCGTAGCGCCACAGGCAGATGTCTCGCGGCAGCCAGATGACCGCTTCGCCACTCGTCAGCAGCGCTCCGAGCGCCGCCCCCTCCACGGGGTCGGCCGCCCGCGGGTCTCCCTCGGGGCCGAACCGCTCCGGATTACGCTCCTTCAGGCGCGGGTCGATCGGCAGGCGCTCGCCCTCCGCTCCCCTCCGGCTGTAGTCGTTCACCACCCCGCCGACCACGAACAGACGGGCCACCTTCTCGCGGAACAGGGCACGCTCCCGCTCGCGGGCGGCGCGCACGGCGGCATAGCCCCCGGTCACCACCAGGTTCACCGGCTCGTCCGCAGCCCGCAGCGCCTCCAGCAGACCGTCGGCGCCGGTAACGTGCGGGAGCGCGGCGCCCCCGCCGCTGCCCCGCTGCCGTACGCCAAGCGCGCCGAGGACCCGCGCGCCGTCGCCCTGCGCGTCCGCGGTCAGGCAGACGCCTACCAGGCGGTGGTCGGGTGAGCGGCGCAGAAAGGCGAGGTCGAACAGGTCAGCGGGGTCATAACGCTCATAGGTCAGGTCGGTGACGTAGAGCACCGGGGCGGGACCGGTCTGGGTGTCTTCGGCCATGCCCTCATTGTATCGCCGGAGCGGGCACCGCGATGGCGATGCCCGCCACGGCCAGGTGGCGCCGCCGGTCAGGACGTGAGTTTCCCCCGGTTCAGTGTGACGGTGGCGGAACCGGCGGGGGCTCCGTTCACCAGACGCGTCAGCGTCCCGGTCAACTGACCGGCGCTGTTGATCTCCAGGACGCCCGTGCCCTGGAAGGTCACCCGTCCCCCATCATCGCGGAACGTGAGGTCGGCGAAGCCCTGGGCATTGACGGTGCCCGTGACCGTGCCCTGTTGCCCCTGCGTGCTGTCGCTGGACGTGCTGATAACGGTCCCGTTCAGGCTGCCATCAGCGCCGATGGTCACGCCGGCGAGCCCGGCCCGGCCGTTGCTCAGGGTGTACGGCCCCGACCAATCCCCGGCTAAGGCGAAGGGCGCCGGAGACGGGGAGGGCGTGGGCGTGGGCGTGGGCGTGGGCGAGGGCGAGGGCAAGGGCGTCGGCATCGTGTCGAAATAGTCCACGGGGACGGTACCACCGCTGCTGCAGCCGGTCAGCGCGAGAGCCCCGAGAGCCCCGAGCGCCCCTATCGCCATCCCTACCCCCACCCCGCGCGCCATCCACTTCGGACAGCGCGGTCTGCCAGTCTGCATCTTTTTCTGTTCTCCTGACGTTTCAAGGTCGAGAGGCGACCCTGTTCGGCCAGTCTATCGATGCAGTGTTAAAGAATCGTTAGGTCGGGAGGTCCAGGTCAGGCAGACCGCTGTATGCGGCGCCGAAGGAGCCAGAGAGCGCCACACCCCGGCAGCAGGAGCGCCAGGGTCCCCGGCTCCGGTATCGCCACGCTGGTATAAACGAACTGCGACAGGTCGATTCCCAGGGTATCCCCGCCGTAGGCAAGGCCAGCGTTCGTCACGATCTCCTGCTCACTGAAGGTGGGCGTTCCGGCGTTGTACTGCCGTTCAAACGCCTCCAGAAACAGGTTCGCGACCAGCCCCTGATACACCGAATGATGGTGGATTCGGTCGGCGACGTACGCATTGGTCGTCCCCGTCCCGGCTCCGGTCATCTGAATGTTCTGGCCGCCCACAGAAAGGGTGGCGTTCGGGGCGTCATGTGTACCGTGGACCGCGTAAGAAAAGTTCAGCATGTCCACAAACGCGATGTTCTTTTCCAGCGCCAGCGCCTTCAAGTCGTCGTTGAAGTCGGAGAGAGCGTTCGCGACGAGTTGCCGCCGTGCCGGGTCGCCGAAGGTGTCGTAGTTCCCGAGGCGGAACGGTCCGAGGCCAAAGTCCTGTACCCCCGAGAGCACCAGGGAAACGCCCGTCCCCTGTAGCTTCTCGACCGCCCCCCGAATCTCGCTCACGACTCCTTCCCGGTAGCTGTCTATCTGCCCCTGCGTCCACGTCCCGTAGTAGATTCTCTCGTAAGCGTCCGACCAGGCCCCATAATCGTTGGTCCCGGCGTACAGCACGGCGTGCGTCACATTGCCCGAAGTTACCTGCCCCTGGATGGTCGTCAGGTTGTTCGTGATGATGGAGTGAACCTGGGAAGCGCTCGCCCCCCAGAGTGACCAGTTGTATTCGTAGCCTTCCCCGCGCGTGTCTCCCCGAACTCCGTACGGCCCGCCGATCCCGCCCCGGTGCTGGTGAATCTGCTCAAACCAGCTCTGGGCGTAACTGTACCCATTCGCAAAGTACTCTTCCGAAAGGCTGTCGCCGAACGCCGCGAGCCCCTGAATCTGGGCGCGGGCCGCACTACCCCCCCCGATTGTGGCCGCGAGAAGCGCCGCCGCGGCGCAGAGGCCGATCAGCCGCCGAACCGCCGGTCGCGCGCGGGTCCCTACGGCGGTACGAGCGCCCGGTGGGGCCAGGGTTTTTAAGACGTTTATCGGGGATGGCATGTAAACAAAACACCTTTCACTACCGCAATCAAATGAGCACAAGTGGTTATACCGGGAATCTGCCCGAATTCCCCAGGAATGGAACACTATTTTCCGCGCCGCAGGCGAATTCTGTGGAACAGCCCCCGCAACTTCGACGGTGTGCGAATCACCGGCAAGGAATGCGGCGGCGGCCGGACGAACAGTAGCGCGACGAATTGTCGAAAGGAATATGGATGGTCGCGCCCCGTATCTCGAAAGTCGAGCGCATCATGGTGGATGTGCCGTTCACACCCCGTTGCGCCGAGTGGAACCCGCTGCTGGTAAGTCGCTGGCGACTGGCGGAACTCTGGAAACTGACCGCTGACGCCCCGGACCTGGTAGGCTGGGGAGAGTCGCTGCTCTACTACAATGCCGCCCCGGTGACCGAGGCCGCGGTGGCGCGGGTACAGGGAGCGAATCCGTTTGAACTGCTGGGCGATGACACGCTCGGTGTGGGTCTGCAGATGGCGGTCTACGACCTGGCGGCGAAGGCGGCGGGTGTCCCCGTGAACCGGCTGTTCGGCCTGCCCCAGGTGCGCGAGTGGTGCCCGCTCGGGTGGTGGAACCACGATATGCCCCCGGAAGTGCTGGCGGAGGAGGCGAAGGAGGCGGTCGCGCAGGGGTACCGCGCCCACAAGTTTAAGTCCCGGCCCTGGCTGGATGTGTACGAGCAGGTGGCGCAGGTCTCGGCGGTGACGCCGGACGGCTACAAGATCGACATCGACTGGAACGACATGCTGCTGAACGCGGCAAACGCCGCGCCGGTCCTGCAGGAGCTGGACCGGCAGCCCAAGGTGGCGCTCTACGAGGGGCCGATCCCGCAGCGGGATGTGGAGGGATACGCTCACCTGCGGCGCAAGGTCTCGAAGCCGATCGCTATCCACCTGGGTCTGCCCCCCTTCCCCACTGCCATCGAGCGGGAAGTGTGTGACGGGTTCGTAGTGGCGGGCGGTGTCGCGGAGACGCTACGCCAGGGGATGCTCAGTGCGACCTTCGAGAAGTCGTTCTTCCTCCAGCAGGTGGGCACCGGTATCACCACAGCGATGGTGGCGCACCTCGGCTCGGTGCTGACGCACGCACGCTGGCCCGCGATCACCTGCATGAACAACTACACAGACGATCTGCTGACGGAGCCGCTGACGATCCGCCACGGGAGCGTAAAGACCCCGGAGGGGCCGGGGCTTGGCGTGACGGTGGACGAGGACGCCGTGGAGCGGCTGCGCGCCACGCCCACGCCCGACGGGCGCTTCGACGTGCCCATGCGGCGCCATATCATCACGGTGACCTGGCCGGGCGGGCGTCGGGTCCACTACGCCTATATGCAGAAGCCGAGGCCCTCCGACGCCTCGCCCTTTGCCCACCTCCAGTTCGCCCAGGGCGCACGGCCCGCGAACGAGGTGGTGGGACGGCAGTGCTGGGAGGACTTCCTGACGGGCAACCACCCGGTGCAGGAGCGCGGAGTACGGCTGTCCTTCCGCGTGGACGATGGAACGGCCGAGTGGGCCGACCTGTACGAGCGGTGCCACCGGGCGCCCGTGTGGGAGGAGGCGTAAGCGGATGCAGCTTGGAGAACTGGCCTGGCCGGATGTGGCCGCCGTCAAGACGAAGCCGGTGGTGGTGCCGCTCGGGTCGTTCGAGCAGCACGGGCGGCACCTGCCGCTCCTGACCGACACCCTGATCGGGCAGGAGATCGCGCGCCGGGCGGAGGCGGAGCTGGGTGATGAGGCGCTGTTCCTGCCGATGCTCTATCTGGGCGCGAGCGACCACCACCTGGCGTTCCCGGGAACGGTGAGCCTGTCGCTGGACACCTACGTCCGGGTCCTGTGCGACCTGATCGAGAGCCTGATTTCGGCGGGCTTCCGCCGGATCTTCCTGCTGAACGCCCATGCGGGGAACACCATCCCGGCGCAGACCGCGCTGAACAACGTCCAGGTGCGGCGCCGCGCGGAGATGCCGGATCTGTACCTGGCGTTCGCGAGCTGGTTCGATGTCGCGGCCCCGGCGCTCTCCGCGCTGGCAGAGGCGGAGGGCTTCTCACAGCGGAAGATCCTGCACGCGTGCGAATGGGAAACGAGTCAGATCCAGCGCCTGCGCCCCGAACTGGCCGGCGGGGAGCCGCGCGGGAGCCGCTTCGCCATCAACTCCGACTTCTGGTGGCCCGACCACTCCGGCACGAGCCGCGTGTTCGTCGCCCGCGGCATGGAGCAGAGTTCCGAAACCGGCGCCTACGGCTTCCCTGAGGAGGCGACGCCGGAGAAGGGCGAGGCGCTGTTTGCGACGGCGGCGCGCGAGGTCGTGGCGTTCGTCCGCGAGTTCGCCCGCTGGCCTGTGATTGAGAAGGGAATCCCACACGCATGAGCACGTATCCGATGGAAGAAGGGCAGACGGAACACCGTCTGCCCATCAGCCCCTACCGTCGCCTTGGCGACCAGATCTTCGTCTCCGGTCAGGGAGCGGTAAACAGCCGCGGCGAGTACATCAGCGACGACTTCGAAACACAGTTCCGCCACACGATGGAATTGCTAAAGGGCATCCTGGCGGACGCCGGGGTGACGCTGGCAGACGTGGTGCAGGTGCGCTCCTATGTCCAGCGCACGGAGGACATCCCGCTGTACAATCGGCTGTATCGGGAGTACTTCGGGGAACCTTACCCGGCCCGGACCACTATCGTTAACTGCCTGCCGCCGGGCCTGCTGTTCGAGATCGACTGCATCGCCTCTGCCGCTGCCCGCGCAGGGGAGTAATTCGACCGGAGGTCATCATGCCCGCTTCGCCGAAATCGCTGTCCCTGGTACACCTCGTGGAGCCGCCGCGCATGCCGCCGCCCGCGGGGGAGAAGCCCCCTCTCCTGCTGCTCCTGCATGGGGTCGGCAGCAATGAGCACGACCTGTTCGGGCTGTCGTCGTATGTGGACGACCGGTTCCTGGTGATCAGTTCCCGCTCGCCCCTGACGATTGGTCCGGGTGCGTTCGGCTGGTACCCGGTGACGTTCACGAGCGAGGGCGGAGTGAGGGCGGACGAGGGACTGGCGGTGGAAGGTATCGGAAAGCTCCTGAGCTTTCTGGACGAAGCGGTGGCAGCCTACGAGGCCGATCCGGCCCGGGTCTACCTGATGGGCTTTTCACAGGGGGCGATCATGAGCCTGTTCGCCCTGCTGACCGCGCCGGAGAAGGTGGCAGGCGTCGTCGCCATGAGCGGACGCCTGCTGCCCGCGGCCTGGGAGCGCCGCGCTCCGGATGCCGCCCTGACGGGCAAGCCGGTCATCGCTGTCCATGGCCTCTACGACAGTGTGCTGCCCATACAGCAGGGCCGGGAGATACGGGACAAGCTATCGACCGTCCCCGTGGATCTGACCTACAAGGAGTACCCGATGGCGCACGAGGTCAGTACGGAGAGCCTGGCGGACGTGACGGCCTGGCTGACGGCGCGCCTGTAGTTCGCACGGCCGGGCCTGCATCATCAGGCAGCAGGGCAAGCCCCCCGGCCTGCCGAACCTAACGGCATGAGCGACACGAAGCAGACTCAGCAGACTCAGGGAAATTACATCGGCGGTACGTGGACGGCGGCGACGAGCGGGAAGACGTTCACGCGGCAGAACCCGGCCGATACACGCGATACGGTGGGCACGTGGGGCGAGAGCAGCGCGGACGACGTGGCCGCGGCGGTGGCCGCGGCGCGCGGCGCCTTGCGCGACTGGAAGCGCCTCAGCCCGGACGCCCGCGCGCAGTACCTCTATAAGGCCGCCGATCTGCTGGCCGCACGCAAGGATGTCGTGGCCGCCGCGCTGACCCAGGAGGAGGGCAAGTCCCTCCCCGAGGCGACGGGCGAAACCCTGCGCGGCGTCGCCATCCTGCGCTACTACGCAGGCGAGGGGCTACGGGTCGGCGGAGAGGTCATTCCGAGCATGAACCCGGAGACGCTCCTTTTTACCCTGCGCGTTCCGCTCGGCGTGGTCGGCCTCATCACCCCCTGGAACTTCCCCGTGGCGATTCCGCTCTGGAAGGCGGCCCCGGCACTGGTGTACGGCAACACCGTGGTGCTGAAGCCGTCGGAGCTGTCGCCGCGCACGGCGCACCTTCTGGCCGAAATCTTCCACGAGGCGGGGCTGCCCGCGGGCGTCTTCAACCTGGTGCAGGGCGGCGGCGAGACGGGCAAGGCGCTGGTGGAGGCGGGCGTCAACGGCGTCTCGTTCACAGGGTCGGCAGCGACGGGCAAGAGCATCGCCGCCACGTGCGCCGCCCGGGGCGTCAAGTACCAGTTGGAGATGGGCGGCAAGAACCCGGCCGTCATCCTGGAGGACGCGGACCTGGCGCAGGCTGTGGAGTTGACCGTGCAGGGCGCGATGAAGTCGGCGGGCGAGAAGTGCACGGCGACATCCCGCGCCATCGTGGTGGAGGCGGTAGCGGAGGAGTTTACCCGCAAGGTGGTGGAGCGGGTGCGCCACCTCGCGGTCGGCCCCGGCACGGACTCCGAGGCGTACCTCGGGCCGGTCATCACGGAGCAGGCGCAGGAGCGCATCCTGGGCTACATCGAGAAGGCGAAGGCGGAGGGCGCCGAGCTACTGTGCGGAGGCGTCGCCGGCCACCGTCCGGACCTGGCGCACGGGCACTACGTGTGGCCTGCCGTACTGGGCAAGGTGACGTCGAAGATGACGATCGCGCAGGAGGAGGTCTTCGGCCCCGTACTGGCGATCCTGACCGTGCCGGACTTCGACGCGGCCATTGAGGCGGCGAACGATGTGGCGTTCGGCCTGTCGGCGTCGGTCTTCACGCGCGACATCGGCAAGGCGCTGCGCTTCGCGCGCGAGGTGGACGCGGGCATGATTCGGGTAAACGGCGAGACGGCGGGCGTGGAGCCGCAGGCGCCGTTCGGCGGCATGAAGGCATCGTCGTCGTTCTCACGGGAGCAGGGTCAGGCCGCGAAGGACTTCTATACTCAGATCAAGACCGTCTCGATCGACAAAGCGGGAGCCTGAGGTCGGGCGCCTTCGTGCCGTGGGTTGATCGCCGTGG
>CALEKU010000224.1 GCA_937902745.1 uncultured Armatimonadota bacterium | reverse complement strand
AGTCAGTTAGTTAGTCAGTCAGTTAGTCAGTCACGGATACGGAAAAAGGAAACTGCGATGACGTGGAAAGCGTTGCCGGAACAGCCGGCGTCTGGCGCCGGGGACGGCGCCGTCGCGAAACCGCGAAATGGGTCAAGCGCCCGAAGGCGGCGCGCACGGCGGGCGCGCCAGGGCTACACGGTGCTGGAGATGGGCATAGCCGTGTTCCTCATGGCTATGATCTTCATCGCGACCATGGGCCTGTTTACCACCGCCACGGGCCAGACGGCCAAGGTGACCGCCGCCACTCAGGCATCCCAGGACGCCGCCCGGGCCGTCGCGTACATCTCCGAGCAGATCAAAGAGGGCTATGCCATTGCGCTCCCGGAGGATAGCAGTTGGCCGAGCAGCTTTGGAAATAAGACCAGCCTGTTCCGGTCGCGGCCCAACTCCTCCACTAGCTATATCAATACCGCAATTCTGATCTACTCCCCCCTCGCCCGCACCATCACGGTCAAGGGAAACAGCTCTGGTGACAACGTCGCCCTTTCCGGCAGCAATACCATCCTGGATCGCACACAGGCGGGTACGCGGGTCTATATGTACTACCGGGGGGCGGAGCCGGTAACCGGAACGTACGGCGCGAACCCGACCCACGGCAACCGCCTGATCGAGCGGATTATCGACGGCAATACGGTCACGTCCGAGCGCGTCCTCATCCGCAACGTGTCCGCCGAGGCGTGGAACGCGGTCCGCTTCGAGCGGACGCCGGGCCTGTCCCAGAACATCACGGTGAAGATCGTGGCGGGCGAGCATAGCCGGACGGGCGGCGAGCAGACGTCCGAAGTGACCGCGGCCAGCTCCCCGGAGAAGGTGACCGATCTGGCCGGCCGCTCGGTGCTGCTGCGGAACGCGGCCATCGGCGCGGTCTCCATCCCCGGCCTGTCGGGCGTACCGCCTCTGGAGTACCAGGAGAACGAGCCGACACCCACGCCGACGCCCACCCCGCCCCCGACGCCGACGCCTCCGCCCACTCCCAAGCCGACACCCACGCCGACGCCGTCTAAGACGCCGACGCCCAAGCCGACGCCCACGCCCTCCAAAACGCCGACGCCGACGCCCACCCCCACGCCGTC
Source organism: uncultured Armatimonadota bacterium (assembly GCA_937902745.1). Lineage (GTDB taxonomy): Bacteria > Armatimonadota > Armatimonadia > Armatimonadales > Armatimonadaceae > CALEKU01. Next base: position 57,644 of record CALEKU010000224.1, on the reverse strand, counting down.
CAAGACGCCGACGCCCAAGCCGACGCCCACGCCGACGAAGACGCCCACGCCGTCACCGACGCCGTCCCGCATCAACCTCGGGTAGTTCAGGAGAACCTTTCATGAAGCAAGAGAACAAGGAAGGCACAGGAAGGATCTCACCGGGCTACGTGCCCCGAGCCACGGCTCCGACGCGCCGCCGAAGGCCGAACCCTGCGGCTGCGATGGCGCTGGTCGGAACCATGCTCGTCCTGATGCTGATTCTGTCCCTGGCGCTCATCGGCATGGCGGGCGGCAGCGGCCTGTCGCGGCGCAGTGACAATGCCCTGCAGAGCGCCAAGGTCCGCATCCCCGTGGTCCAGGCGACCAACCTGGCGGAGACCGGCATCCGGGCGACCATGCAGTGGCTCAATGAGCTTGGCGGCCCGCCGACCATGATGACCATGTTCGCCCCCACGAACTCCGCTGCCGGACCGGGATGGACCCCCTTCTGGGTCAACACCGAGAGCGGGAACTATGCGGTGGTGAACTATCCGGACCCATCCGATAGCACCAGCCAGTTCAAGGTGCGCATCTACCCGCACAGCGACAATGGATCGGTCCTCCTGCGCAGCTACGTTATTGAGTCCGTCGGCATCTACAAGGGGGTCAAGCAGGTCATCCGCGCCAGCGTCGCGCAGGACACGTTCGCCAAGTACGCCTTCTTCACCGACAGCGCACCCGCCGGCTGGTTTATGTTCGGCAACACCGCGTTCGGCGGCCCCGTGCACATCAACAACAGCGACAATAAGGACATCAACATCCTCTGGTCCAGCACCCTGAGCCCGAACAACCAGATCTTCAAGTGGAACGGGGCGGGCGCTCTCACCGTGTCCGGCTCCAGTTCGCGCCTGAAGTGGCACCGCGATGTTGCCACCAACAACAACAGCCCGAGCAGCAGTCAGTGGGTGAACGTTGCGCCGGGCGGCAAGAACACGATTCTCACCGGCGCCGACAAGATCACGCTCCCCACCTCCTCGACGAACCAGAAGGACGCCGCGCTCGGCGGGACCACGGAGCCGTCCGGGTCGGGCGTGACCATCCCGAACACCGGGGGCAACACGTCCGGCGGCATCTATATCAAGGGGGACGTGGAGGACATGGTTCTGGAGGCGACCGGTGCGGGCAACCGCGACCAGATCATCAAGGTCTACCAGACCATTAGCGGTAAGAAGATACTTTCTACGGTCCGCATCAACGCCTCCGGCACCACCACCCTGACCAAATCGGAGTACAACTCCAGCAACGGAAAGTACGACAAGAACACCACCACCACGTCCTACTCCGGCACCACGAACGGCGTTGTCTACAGCACGGGCCACATCGGGTCGCAGACGACGCCCAAGACGGGCGGCCTGTCGGGCACGGTTGCGAACAGCGGCACCAGCGGGAGCGAGGTGACGGAGCCGTTCAAGCTGAACATCGTCACGGACGCCACCAAGAACCTGAACATCGACGGCGACATCACCTACGTGAACACGCCCAAGACCGCCAGCGAGCCCACCTTCGGGGCGGGGGTGCTGGGAATCGTGTCCAAGACCGTCCAGGTCATCGATGCGTCGAAGGTTGTGCAGTCCACCGACTCGCCCGACGTGACCGATGGCCAGGCCATCAAGGATATCACCATCCACGCCACGGTTCTGGCGTATGACACGTTCGACGTCACCAACTACGATACGCGCCAGGTCGGGGACTTCACCCTGCTGGGCGGCTACATCGTTAAGAACAGCACGTCGGTTGGCGTCTTCGACGGCACCACGAACACGATGATGGCCGGCTTCCGCCGTAAGCTGAACTACGACATCCGCGTGGCGAACCAGCCGCCCCCCTACTTCCCGGGGACCGGCACAAACTATAAAATGACCTCGTATCAGCGGGTTACCAGTACGCTGCGCCCCTAGACGGATGACCGACAGAAAGAGGCGTATGCCCGACGGGGCATACGCCTCTTTCTGTTTACCTGGTCACCCAAAAACACAGCCATGATACAGTACGATTACCCGTAGATGCCCCCGGGCCGGCGGCGCGGCCCGGTTATTGCAGGACATTCGCCTGCCACTGATTCTTTCCGATGCGAATGCCGAAGATACACTAGGCTGCCTGCTGCCCGGCGTATTCCGCCGCGGGCGCGCGTGCGCCACCTGATCTAACCGGTCCAGGACTCAACAAGCGCTATGTCCGTTGTCCAATCACCCGAACGCATTCACAGCACCATCGCCGCATGGAAGTCCGCGCTCCTTGATCTTTCGGCGCGGAACCCTCTGGTCGCCCTCCCTCCCAACGACGCGGTAGACCTCGCCGCCGCGAACGACATGTTCGACGTGCTGATTCGCCGGCGCAAGCCCTTCCAAATCTGGGACATCTCCCACAAAGGCGTGGACCGGACCGTGCTGCGCGAAGCGGGTAACTACCCGGGGCGCGCGGCGATGATGGAGAAGCTGCACCACCTCCACCTGCAGGCGGCGGCGCTGCTGCAGGGCCAGGACATCAACGTCCTGTACCTTGCCTTCGGCGTGCTGGCGTGGCACGAGCCCGACTCGGACACGGACGTCCGCTCTCCGCTCCTGATTGTGCCGGTGAGCCTGGAGCCGCACGCGGAGGGGACCGGCTATACGCTTCAGGCGATGGAAGAGCCGGTCGAAGTGAACCCCATCCTCCGGCTACGCCTGGCGCGGGAGGACGTGGGCCTGAACCTGCCGGCCGCCCCGGATGAGCGCTATCTGGTGCCCTCCGCGTACCTGCGCGGCATCTCCGACCTGATCGAAGGGCGCGACGGCTGGCGCGTGGAGGAGATGTCCGCGCTGAGCCGGTTCCCGCTCCTGAAACTGCGCCTGTATGAAGACCTGGTGGCCCAGGAGGCGCGCGCGGAGCAGCACCCCCTGGTGGCAGCGCTCTCGGGTGAGCCGGAGGCGATCCAGGCGCTGCCGGCCGTGCCTGTGCCGCCGCTGTCGGAGATAGATCAGAGCGACTTCGCCGAGGGCGAGTACCAGATGCTCGACGCCGACCCGGCCCAGCAGCGGGCCATCGTCGCGGCGGCGCGCGGTCAGAACCTCGTCCTTCAGGGACCGCCCGGTACCGGTAAGACCCAGACCATCACGAATATCATCGGCGAGTGCGTGGCCGCCGGCAAGAGCGTGCTGCTCGTCTCCGGCCGCATGGCCTCCCTGGACGCCGTCTACCAGCGACTCGCGGAGCGCGGCCTGGGTGATCTGTGCCTGGTGGCACACAGCCTGAAGACCAGCAAGCGCGACATTCTCCAGCAGCTCGACCATGCTCTCTCCACCCCCCGCTCCGCGGGCGGGTCGGGCGCGGCTGCGCGGGCGAACCGGCAGAAGGAGCGCGAAGAGGCGGCGCGTCTGCGCCAGCGTCTGAACACGCTCGCCCACGAGATGCACCGGAAGCGTGAGCCGCTGGGCCTGACCCCCTATGAGGCGGTGGGCGTGATTGCGGGCGAGGATCTGTCCCGCATCCCGACGGCATTCTCCTTCCCGGTGGACAACCCGGCGGCGACGACCGCCGAGCAGTACGGCCGTATGGAGGAGAGCGTCGCCCTGCTGGCCCAGGAGCCCGCCTTCCGTGGCAACAGCGACGCGGGCGCGCCGGGGGCAGGCAGCCTGCTATGGGCGGGCGCGCTCGCCGACACCACGCGTCCGAACCTGGAAGACGATGTCTTCGTCGCGCTGATGACGCTGGCGGAGCGCGCCGAGCAGTTGGAGGCGCGAGGCGCCGAGGTCGCGGGGCTCTGCGGCAACCAGCCCGCCCCGCAGCGCCTGGCGGACCTGGACCAGTTGCTCGGATTGGCGGAGGACCTGTGCGGGCTGGAGACTCCCCTGCCCCGCAACTGGCTGACCACCGACGCGCCCGCGGCGCTGCGCGAGCATGTCGTGGACTTCCGGCAGCGCTACGAGGCGTTCAGCGCGGCGCGGGCGGTACTCACGCAGGATTACGATGAGGCGCTGCTCGATCTGCCGCTGGCGGACATCACGCGCCGCCTGTCCGACCCGGGCGACCCGTCGCTGGAGGCGCTTCTGGGCGCGGACTGGCGCGAGCGGGCCGTGGCGGAGTTTGACGCCATAAACGCCGTGCTGGAGGAGATCGGTCAGGACTCGCGCCTGCTGCATGAGAACCTGGTAACGCTCTCGGAGCGGAGCGGCATCCCTCTGGATGAGTCGCCGGAGGGGCGGGTGCGCCTGCTCCGCATCCTGCAGCGGGCCATTGACCTGCCCAATCCGTGCGTCGGCTGGTTCGCGCCGGGTGCGTCGGAGCGCCTGGTGAGCCAGCTTGCGGACGGTTGGGACTACTGGACGCGCTATGAGCGCAAGGCGGCGGAGCTCTTTGCGGTCTACACCGAGGAGGTGCTGACGCTCGACTTCGATGCGCTCCTGCCGAACCTTATCGCTCCCAAGACGGGCCTGGCGCGCCTGCTGAGCCCCGCGGCGGCCCGGGACCAGAAGATCGTCCGCGCGGTGCTGAAGCCGCAGTTCTCTCTCAAAGACCGCGACTTCGCCCAGGACTTCCAGCTCGCGAAGGAGGTGCGGGAGCTGGCGGCGTGGTGCGACCAGAACGACGAGCGGCTGTCGAACGCATTCGGTGCCTACTACCGGGGTGCGGACACGGACTGGGAGAATCTGCGCGACCTGCTGTACCGTGCCAGCCTTCTAGCCAGTGAGTTCGGGACCGGGCATGTCCCGCCCGCGCTCATCGCCCTGATGCTGCTGGGCGACACCGACCTGCCCGAGCTTGCCGAGGTGCATGCGCAGACCAGCGCCCTGATGGCGGAGCTGCGCGATGCGTGGGAGCGCCTTACCCGCCTCGTCGCCTCGCAGAACGCCATTCCGGCGCCGCAGACGCCCCTTCTGGAGATCGCGGACTGGTCCGACGCTCAGCGGGCGTCCCTCTCCGCCTATCATGAGGCGTACCGCTCCGTCGCGGCGCTGCGCCGCGGCGACGAGCCCATCACTGCCCGGGAGGCGGTGGCGGCCCTGGAGAGCGCCAGCCGGCTTGCGACCCGGGGAGCCTCCTTCCACGCCGAGTCCGAGGCGATGCGCCCGCTCTACGGCGCCGCGTACAACGGCCTGGACTCCGACTGGGGCGTTCTGGAGGAGCTGCTCGAATCGGCAGGCCGCGTCCGCGGTCGCTTCCCCGACTCCCCCCTGCCCGAGTCCCTGATCGCTCTGCTTACCGCCGGGCTGGACGCCCCGCGGCGCGCGGCGCTCGCCGAAGCACGGGTCGCGGTCGCGACCGAGCGCGAAGCGCTCCAACCTGCGCTCGATAGCCTGGGCACGCTGTTCCGCGCCGAGCACCTTGTCGCAGACGGGGAGCCGCTCAGCGCCGCCCCACTGGCGGCGATGCGCGAGTGGGCGCGGACCCGCCTGGACAGCCTGAACAGCCTGAAAGAGGGCATCGCCGCGCAGGCGGTGCGCGACCGCTGCGCCGAGATCGGCCTGGCGGGGTTCTTCGACGCCGCCGTGGCGCACGGGCTCACGGCCGATACGCTGCTTCCGGCGTTTCGCGTGGGCTTCCACCGCGCCTGGCTGCGCGCCGTGACCGCGGACATCGCCCCGCTCGCCGAGTTCAACGGCGCAGAGCACCACAAGGCCGTGGAGCGGTTCCGCGAGCTGGACCGCCGCCAGATGGACGCTGTGCCCGCCCAGATCAAAGAGATCACGCGCGGCCGCTCACCCAAGCAGTTCCCGGAAGAGATCAAGACGCTCAAGGGGCAGCTCGCGCGGCGGCGCACGGGTGAGGTACGACGGCTTCTGGCGGAGATCCCGAAGCTTCTTTTCACTCTGAAGCCTGTGGTCATGATGAACCCGCTCTCGGTGCGGCACTTCCTGGAGGCGGAGGCGCTTCAGTTCGACGTCATCGTCTTCGATGATGCGTCGCAGATCGCCACGGAAGAGGCTATCGGCGCGGTGCTGCGCGGACGTCAGGTCATCATCGCTGGTGACCCCAAGCAGATTCCGCCGATGGCGCTGAACGCGGACAGCGAAAAGTCCTTCGAGAGCATTCTCGACAGGGCCAGCGCCGTAGCGGACAAGCAGTCGCCTCACTTCGGCCTGCACGTGCTGAACTGGCACTACCGCAGCCGCAACGAATCCCTGATCGCCTTCTCGCGCCGCTACTTCTATCCGGAGCTGGTGGCCTTCCCCGCGGCGACGGTCGGCTCGGCCGTGCGGCATGAGTCCATCTCCGACCCGTCGGTGGTCGCCGCGACGGTGGTCGACCGGGTGCTGGAGTACACCCACGCGCACCCGGAGCACACCGCAGGGGTGATTGTGCTGGACGACTTTGAGTGCGAGGCCGTTCAGAAGGAGTTGGCCCGGCGCAAGGCCGAAGACCCCGATCTGGTCGTGCCGGATGCGGATGGCGAGATCGAAGGGTTCTTCGTCAAAACCATCGAGAACGTGCAAGGCGATGAGCGCGACCTGATCGTCTTCTGCGCCAGCGGCGACCCGAACCGCTGCGTTCCGCTGACGCTCCCCGGGGGCGAGCGGCTTCTGAATGTGGCTACGACGCGCGCCCGCGACCGGATGCTGGTTCTGGACGCGCTGAGCAGCCCGGAGGAGTCGGCTGCTGCGCTGCCGGAGGGACGGGAGGGTGGCGAGGCCCCCGGGGTACGGTTCCTGCGTGCATTTGTCAGCTTCGCTGCGCGGGAGACGCAGAACGCGAACGCGACTCTGGAAGCGACCGAGACGCCCCTGGAATCCGAAGAGGCCGGGGCACGTCCTGGCAAGCTGGAGCAGGTGGTGGCGGCGGCGCTCACCGCACGCGGCCATATCGTCCGTCACCAGGTCGGCCAGTCGGACTACCGGGTGGACCTGGCCGTGATCGACCCGGCACACCCGGACCGGTACCTGATCGGGATCGAGTGCGACAGCGCGATGTACGCCAGCGCGGAAACGGCGCGCCACCGGGACCGCCTGTGCGCCGAGATGCTGACCGAGCGCGGCTGGAACCTGTACCGGCTGTGGTCGCTGGACTGGGAACGCGACCCGGAGGGGCAACTGCACCTTCTGGAGCAGGCGATCGCCGCGGCGAAGGGTTCGAAGCAGTCGGGGCGGAAGCGGCGCCCCTCCCGGGCGGCCTCCGCGCGGGCGCGGCGCGCCAGCGAAGCCGCGATGGAAGCCGAAGCCGCGGCGGACAGCTCCAACGCGCAGGCGGGCGACGCGCACGAGGGCGCGCCCCGCGGGGAGGCCGACGCCGCCTCGCTCCGCCCCAAGCCCGTCGAGAAGGTCCTCTCTACGGCGTCCCTGGCCGCCTAGCGCGGCGCCGGCAGACAGACAAACGCGCGGGAGCGCCGTCCCTCGATAGGAGGGACGGCGCTCCCGCGCTTTGTATTCGGTGCGTCTGCGACAAGCAAATACGCCGACGGCCCCGGGAGAGGAAACTCCCGGGGCCGTCCGGCGGATTCTTGCCGTCCGCGCGCGGCGGCGGCTTTACTTGCCGCTGAGCTGCGCTGTGAGGCGGACGCCGAGTGCTTCCGTATTGTCCATCGCGAGCGTCAGGGCGGCGCGCACGATGTCCGCCTTGGAGGGCCGGATGCCCAGGGTGCGCATCTGGAGCCACACGCCATCCAGCTGCTGGGCTTCGTCGTTGGTCAGGTAGGCCACCACGCGGACGGGGCGGCTGGAGTCGTTCGCGCCGGCGCCCGCGCCCGGCTCGCCCGCCACGCCGCCGCTCATGGCCTCCTGGGCAGTGGCGTCCACGACCGCGCTCGGCTGCGTCAGCAGCACTCGACGATGCGGCTTGCCTGTCGGCTTGCTACTTATTGGCACGTTGCATTACCTCCTCAACCAGAGCGCGGTACTCCTGCGCGGCCTGGCTGTTGGGGTCCGCAATGATAACCGGAAGCCCTGCCTGAGCCGCATATTCATGCGCAATACGCCGTCCGATAGTGGTCTCCATGATGAGGTCGCCCAGGTCTTCGCGAAGTTCGCCCTCGGTCCGCTTGGCCGCGATGGTGCGCGAGTCCGCGAACGTCACGAAGATTCCCCCCAGCATGAGTTTGGGGTTCAGGCCGCCCTGGCGCACCTCCTCGACCGTCTGCAGCAGGTCGCGCAGACCGGCAGCGGAGAGGAGCGCGGGGGTGACCGGGACGAAGAGGTACTGCGAAGCGACCAGCGAGTTGATCGTGATCAGCCCCAGCGAGGGCGGCGCGTCCACGATTACCCAGTCGTACTCACCGCGAAGCTCCTCGAACGCGCGGGCCATAAACCGCTCCCGACCGGTCTTAGGCACCAGGAGGAACTCCGTGTCGGCCAGAAGCCGCGACGCCGGACACAGGTCCAGACCCGGAACCTGGGTCGGCTGGGTCGGTACCGGCAGGCCGGAAAGCATGGCGTCCCCGATGGTCATCTCGACTTCGTTCGGGTCCGTGCCCAGCGCCAGCGTCATCGACCCCTGAGGGTCGGCATCAACGGCCAGGACGCGCATACCCTTGAGCGCTATCGCTGCCGCGATGTTGACCGTGCTCGTGGTCTTTCCGACGCCGCCCTTTTGCTGGGCGATGGTTATGATCCGCATCTCGATTCTCCCGTGCAGAAAATCCTCTCGCGAAAACTCATATGGAAAATGCCGAACTGCGTGTCCCGGCCTACCTCACCGCGCCGCATGCATGGAGTCCCCCTCGGACCGTTCCTATCGCTGGCGGCGGTGCCTACTCCCTAGAGTCGAACGGCCGCGAAGCGAATAATATTATAATTGTACTGGAACGGTCCCGAAAATAGTATCGGAATATCGACGCCAATACTGGCGTGGAAGAATCATGACGGATTGCCCGCAAGCACAGAATGCACGTGTTATGCCAGAGTCCGACCCCTTGCCTGGTTACAGTAAAAAAACAGGGAGTAGGTGGACATTCGTAGAACAATCCGATGCCCGAGCGCCGTCCGCTCTTCGAAAACTGTCATCCCGCCGCAGCGCACCTGGTATTCGGAAGCGTTCTTGGCACAGTATCTGCAGAGCCCTCATGGCGGCGAGTACGCACGTTGATTTATAGGCACCTGCAGCAGACAAGCGTACCGTTATGTTTACCGGGAACATTCAGCGAAAAAAGGGCAACAATCTTTAGAAGGGGTTCGCACGCGGCGCGGCACCCCACCAGATTCAATTCCGGCGAGGAAGAACCGTACATGGCTTTCCAGAACCTGCCTATCGACAAGATACGGCCCGCAGAAGACCAGCCAAGAAAGACTTTTTATCAGGAGACGCTTGAGGAGCTGGCAGCTTCCATTAAGGAGCGCGGGGTCCTGCAGCCAATCGTCGTGCGCCCCCTCCAGGGTGACCGCGCCGGTACCTACGAGATCGTCATGGGTGAGCGCCGGTACCGCGCCAGCAAGATGGCCGGGCTGACGCACATGCCGGCGGTCGTTAAGGATCTTTCGGACGAGGACGCTGCGGCGGACGCGCTGCTGGAAAACTACCAGCGCGAAGACATGAACCCGGTGGAGAAGGCCCGCGCGGTCCAGAAGCTCCTCCAGTTCATGACCTACGAGAAGGCCGGAAAGACCCTCGGCGTCTCCGAAACCACCATCCGCCGTCTGCTGGAGCTTCTGGAGCTGCCACCCCATATCCAGGGTGAGCTGATCGAGCGCCCCGGGAGCGGTGCAGGGCAGTTCAACGAGGGGCACGCCCGCGCTCTGATCGCCATGAACGATGACCCCGCCACCCAGATGCGGCTGGTGCTCAAGGTCAAGAAGGATAAGCTGAGCGTGAACGCGCTGGAGCAGCTTATCACCGCGATCCAGAAGTATCCCAACAAGAAAGAGGTCTTCCTGCACGTCTCCCCGAGCGTGGCCGACCAGATGATCCGGTCGCTTTCGGCGCGGGAGGAGCGCAAGAAGCCCTACAAAACCCAGACCGCCAAGGAGCACCTCAAGGCCATCGACAAGCAGGTGACGAACCTGATAGACCTGATGGACGACCGGATCGTGGAGTACCTCACCACCGAGGAGATGAACCAGCTCCTGGCGACCACGGCCCAGGCCACCCGCCAGATGGAGGTCTTCACCCATAAAGTGCGCGAGGCGCTGGAGAACAAGGACTACGGCTTCAGCGAGGTCTACATCCACTGCCCGCTCTGCGGCCGTATCGAGCTGATCGGGTCGCTGCGCTGCTCCACCTGCTGGACCATCCTGCGCCGGTGCGTGGACTGCGGCAACTACGACAAGGCGTTCGAGCGCTGCAGCAAGCTGAACAAGGATGTCGAACTGGCCGAGGCGGAAAGCCCGAAAGAGTACTCCCCCTCCTACAAGTGCCAGTTCTACAAGCCCAAGTTCACGCCTCAGAGCATGAAACTGAAGATGGCAGCGTAACCTCCTCCCGCGCGGCGGGAAGGTGCGACACGGACGGGCGGGCGCAATGGGGCGTCCGCCCGTCCGTGTTTTTCCCTGTCGTAACGCCCCCCTTCCTCCCGTTTCTGCTTTCCGGAAGCGACGCTCGGCCGCGCCAGCGGCGGCGCAGGCGGGCCGGGAAGCACGAGCGAAGGGAACGCGGGAACATGACACGCATCGAGATTCGCCCCCTCGGCTGGGTACTGATCTTCTCCGCGGTCTGCGGCGCCCTCTACGCCACGGCGGGCCGGCCGGGCGCCCCCGAGCCGTCCGCAGACGCCACGCGCAGCCGGGAGCGTGCGCGCATCCCAGGCGGCACCAACGTGGCCATCGCCGCTCCCCTGCCCCCTGCGGCCACGGCCGGGTTTCGCATGGTCGCCGCGGACGCGCCGGAGGTCCAACGGGCCATCCCGGCGAGCGACCTGGAAGGCGCCCGTGCGCACGTCGGGCAGACCGGCGCGATCACCGGCACGGTGACCCGGGTCTTCACCTCCCGAAGCGGCGGAATCCGCATCCTCAACTTCGCGGCGGATTACCGACAGGCAGCCTCGGTGGTCATCTCCCGGCCACACCTCGACACCTTCCCCGATCTGAAGGCGCTGGAGGGGCGGCAGGTAGTCGTCTCCGGGCCGTTCATCGCGTATGAGGGCCGCCCCGAAGTGGAGGTCGCGCACCCATCGCAGATACTTCTGATCCGCCCGTAATCGCGGCGTCGGGCCATCGCCCTGGCAAATCCTGTACGCCTGGCCTACACGGACACGCCCCTAAAGACCATAATTATTCTGGCGAGGGGCGCTTACGGTATAATTTATGCAGTCGTCCTAAAGGGCGCCTGCCGTACCTGCGGTTGCCAGCGGCCAGGAGGGGTTGAGTCGTGGGTTTTGCCAAAAAGCTGAGGGATGTCGTCGCGGCGAACTTCATCGAGATCGCCCGTACAGAGGCAGAGGACAACGCCTCCGCGGCGTCCTCGCAGAAAAACGGCTCTCGAGAAGAGCCGCCGCTCGACCCGACGCCGGAACGACCGGAGACTCCCTCGTGGGTGGATCCGGCCGGTCTGGAGGCCCGAACGGCTGAGACCGTCGCCGAAATCAGCGCGGCGCAGCAGCAGCAGGCCGTAGAGATGATGGAAGCGGCGGCGGCGGCGGAAGAGGCGGCGGAAGCTGCCGAGGACGCCGAAACGGATGTGGTTCAGGATGTCGTGTTCGTCACGGAGTTCGTGAACGACGAAGGCGATGTCGATTTCGAAGGGGTTTTCCGGCACTTCGGCGTGAACTCCCCCAAGTTCACGGCAGAGCAGGCGCTGACGATGCTCTCCACGATGCCCCGTGACCTACCGCTGCGTGTGAAGCGCCTGACCGTCAAGGCAACGCTGGATGCCATTGGCCCCACGATCGGCGCGACGCCCGAGTCCATCTCCGCCGACGCCATGGCCAAGCGCGAGACCCTGGACCACTTCCTGGAGGAGTTGGGCGATGAGGTCGCCTCGCACCGCGAGATCGTGGAGGCGGAGATCGCGTCGCTGGAGCAGCAGATCGAGGAGCGGCGTCAGCTTCTGAAGGCCACCGCCCGCAAGCGGAACCAGGCCGAGGAGATGTGCCGATCCAAGGCCGAGATGCTGGACCAGATCGTGGCCTTCTTCGCCGCCGCGGAGACGGGAGAAGCGACCGACGAGTCCCCGGACACCCTTTCCGCCGCCGAGATGGACGAGCTGCCGCCCTTCATGCAGGAGGACGCCGTGCTGCGCCTGCTCGGAATTACCCCCGAGGATGCCGACGCGACGGAGTCCCACGGCGCTCCGCTCTCCCCCACCGTCCCGTCCGCGGCTGGCAAGAAGGGTGGCGTCCGGCGTCGCACCATCGTGCGGCGCGCGGGCTAATTCTGCGCCACTTTCCGCTTCCGCTCCCCCTCCCCCGTCTTTAGTAGAAAGACGGGGGAATTTGTTCTGTTTCGTTGCAACTATCTCGCCCTTCTCGGGTTCTTCATAGTGGATGACGAAACGTGTGAGCAGCCCCCCTTTAGCAGAGGCGCCGGGGCCGCGCGATAGAATCATCAGCGCGCAGAGTAGCGGCAACAGCAAGCAGACGTTGTTTAATGGGCCTTTGGAAGCGAGGAGCAGTCACATGATGTTATGTCCGCTTTGCGGAGAGCCGCTTCGGGCGGTGGAGCGCCAGGGGGTCGAGTTGGACCACTGCCAGCAGTGCGGTGGCTTCTGGCTGGACCAGGGCGAGTTGGATAGCCTGATCCAGCAGGAGGCGATCAGCGCCCTGCTGAAGGGGCAGCAGCAGTTGAGCGCCACGCGCCAGGACCGCGAGTTTGATGCCTCCCTGAGCACAGCGGAGGACGCCCCGGCGGCCCGGTTTGACGTGGATGAGACGCCGGCGATGATGAGCGCCGCGGGCATGGACGAAGGCGTGGCATCCGCCTTCCGCCTGCCGGAGCCGGTTTCGCGTGACCGGTTTCGCAATGTGCGCTTCCGGCGAGCGCGTCTGAGCACGGAGCGCGACACGCCTTTGCGCTCCTGAGTCCCGCGCGGCACGAAGAATGCAGCTACCTTCCGCAGTACGTGCGGACGGTGGCGGAAGCAGGGCGGCTCCCGACAGACCATGTCGGGGGCCGTCTGTTCTACCCGGGGCAAATGCGGCGAAAAATGGGGAACGACCGGGGAGGAATGGCCGTCCTAACGCAGGAATAGTTAGGGATGCGTGCCCGCCGTATGTCGCGGTTGCGGCCGGTAAAGCCGGGAATAATGCCCGGTGCAAGCGGCCCCGCGTTTACGTATATAAGGCTAGGGCGGGAGGGGGACGCGTGTGGCGAGCGAGAGAGTACGCCCGCGCCCCGTTTGCCGTGCGCGAGAGCGCACGAACGTGTGTGAACGCCTGGCGGGCGGGCGTATGACGGCTGCGAGTCCGGGTCCGGATGGTTCCGGTGTATGCGTTCCGCGTTCTCGAATCCGCTTTAACAGACATTATATCGAGAACGATAGGGAACCCGCAAGCCGATTCTAGCGTTATTAAAAGGCGCATTTGGGAATGTGAGTTACGTGATGGAAATGGGATATGGGGCGGGACAGGCCGGGGATAGCAACGGAAGTCCGCGTCAGGAAGAAGATATGAACACCACTACGCCAGAAGCCTTGAAGAGCGAGGATCTGACCGAGAACCTGCTGCCGCGGGCCGAGTCGCGCGAGGACCTCGCCGGCGGCAAGGGCACTTTCGCGACCGCCCCGCGCAAGCGGGACGAGGACGCTGACGAGGACGAGGACGTTGCGGACGACTTCGACATCGCGGAGTTCGAGCAGTACTTCTCGGACCGCACGGGCACCAGCAGCGCGCCGCTCCTCACCATGGAGCAGGAGCGCAAGCTGGCGCGGCGCGTGGAGCGCGGCGGTGGCGAGGGTGAGCGTGCCCGCGAGGTGCTGGTCAACGCCAACCTGCGCCTGGTGACCTCTATCGCCAAGAAGTACCAGAACCGTGGTATCGCGATGGAAGACCTCATTCAGGAGGGGACGCTGGGCCTGATCCACGCGGTGGACAAGTTCGACTACCGCCGCGGCTTCCGGTTCTCGACCTATGCGACGCACTGGATCCGCCAGGCGCTCGGGCGCGCGGTGGAGAACCAGGGGCGCACCATCCGCCTGCCCAGCCACGCCATCGAGAGCCTGGGCAAGATCAAGCGGACCCGCGAGATGCTGGCCACGCGCCTGAACCGCACCCCTACCGCGGGCGAGATCGCCCATGAGGTGGGCCTGCCGGTGGACAAGGTAGAGACACTGCTGGAGGCGGAGACGCCGGAGCCGATGAGCCTGGACGCCCCGGCGGGCGACTCGACCACGCGCCTGGGCGACCTGCTCCCGGCCGAGGACGCCACCCTGCCTTCCGCGCGGGTCTTCCGCCGCGCGCTGCGCGAGGAGATCAGCCGCGCGCTGAAGCAGCTCACCCCGCGCGAGCGGGAGGTGCTGGAGCTGCGCTATGGCCTGTCCGAAGAGGCGGAGGCGCCTATGACGCTGGAGCAGGTCGGCAAGGAGCTGCGCCTTTCCCGCGAGCGGGCGCGCCAGATCGAGGCGGGCGCGCTGCAGAAGCTGCGCCGCAGCGAGATCGGCAACCGCCTGCGCGACACCGTGGTGGCGTAGCAGCGGCTGCCCTCATTCCTGCCCTCACACCCAGCCCCCTCTCCCGATCCCAGGAGAGGGGGTTTTGCTTGTCACGTTGCCTCGGTGGGGTGGCGGGCGGCGAGAAGGTCGGCCCAGTGGGCGCGCTCCGTGTCGCGCAGGCGGGCGAGGTAGGCGGGCAGGGCGCCGCGGGTGTGGAGCGGGCCGCCCTCGCGAATTACGGTCCACATAGGGTCTTCGCCCGTGGTGGCCGTGCGCATCATCTCCCCATGCCAGGCATCGAGGTGCGCCATCGCCTCGCGGACGAGTTCGGGGTGGCTTTCGGCGAGGTCGCGCTGCTCGTGCGGGTCCTCGGCCACGTTGAAGAGCATCACGTCCGGGAAGCCGTGGTAGCCGTCGTGGTAGGAGCGGATGCAGAGGTGGTTCCCCCACCGTACCGACCGCTGACAGGACCACGCTCCCTGCGACACAACCAGATACTCCCGTCCCTCGCTGCGGCCCGCCTGGAACGCTTCCGTGAACCCCTGCCCGTCCCAGACCGGCGGCACCTTGCCGCCCGCGAGCTCTATCAGCGTCGCGGCCCAGTCGAAGTGGTAGTGGAGCGCGGTGTCCGCCCGGCCCGCCTGCCCGCCTGAGACACCGGGCCAGCGGACGATCAGGGGGACGCGCGTGGTAATATGGTCGGCGGTCTGGTGGTCGCCGTAGATGTTCAGCTCGCCCAGATTCTCGCCGTGGTCGCTGGAGATCAGGATGACCGTCTCGTCCAGCACCCCGGCGTCCGCGAGCGCGTTCAGCACCCGCCCCACGTGCTCGTCCGCCCAGCGCACACCCGCGTCGTAGCCGTCGAACATGGCACGGACGGCGTTCATGGAATCGGCTTGGTGGGGCTGGCGCGGAAAGCGTGGGTTCGGCCGGCCGTCGAATCCGATAATCTCGCGCGCCGAGTGCGGCCCGCAGCCCGCCCAGTGCTGCTGGCGCACCTCCTCGGTCAGCCAGGACGGCAGCGGCTCGTGCGCGAAGGAGTCGATCATGGCGTCCGGCGCGCGATAGGGCGTGTGCGGGTCCCACAGGTTCAGGTGCAGGAACCAGTCGTCCGCGGCGGCGTTGTCCTTCAGCCACTTCTCGGCGACCGGCCATACCTCGTCGGCGGTCTCCATCCCGCCCTTGCCGGTGTTGTGCACCTCGTTGAATCCGGCGTACCAGTGCCAGGCGGAGTGCCGCTCGCCGAAGGGAGAGATGGTCGTGGTCCTCAGCCCGGCATTTCGCAGGCAGGTCATCCAGTTCGTGCCGCCGAGGCGGGAGCGGAACCCGCGTCCGGCGCCCTCATTGAACGGGTCCGCCTGCGCCCCGCCGTGGTTGATAACGCCGGTGTGGACGCCGTGCCGCCCGCTCCAGAGCGCCGTGCGCGAGGGCAGGCAGGGGGCGTCGGTGACGTACACGTTCTCGAACCGGACGCCCTGCGCCGCCACACGGTCGATGTTCGGGGACGTGTTCCGGTGGTACCCGTAGCAGCCCAGGTGGTCGGGCCGCAGCGAGTCGATGTCAATGTAGAGAATCCTCATTGCGGTGCAGCCTCCTTGCCTTTCGAGGTCCTTTCGTTGACCGGTTCTGCCTCCGGATCCCTCACCCCCGGGTACCCTCTGGGTGCCCCTCTCCCGTCGCTGCGGTCCGCCCCGGACGGGGAGGAGAGGGGGAGAAACGGTGCCAGGGGCTGTTACGGTTAATCCGTAGCCGCCCCCGTTGTCGTTAGCCCGCGGAGGCGGGCTTCTTAACGGTAGCCGAGACTTCAGTCCACGGCGGCAACGGGGCTGCGGTTCTCCCACACTCCCCCTCCTTCGGGCGCGCAGCGCCGCTCCAATGCGGCTGCGCCGCCGAGGGAGGGGGTGGCGCGAGGAACGAGCGCCGGGGGTGGGTGTACTCCAGAGCCAGGGTAATTACTTTCCGTCGAGACGTTCGGGAAGGTCCGCGACAACGTAGGCCATGACAGCCATAGCGGCGACGCACCGGTTGAGCATCACGGGGTCGATCTTGTCGAAGGTGTCGGCGGGGGTGTGGTGGATGTCGAAGTAGCGCGACGAATCGACGGTGAGGCCCATCCCGATGACACCGCGCTCCATCAGGGGGCTGATGTCTGCGCCGCCCCCGCCCTCGGTGATACGGCCCGCGCCGATGGGCTCCAGCAGCGCGCCGACCTTTCGAGCGATACCGAGCGCCCGCTCGCCTCCCCCGCTGACGCCGAAGCCGACGGGCTGCGTCACACCGCTGTCGGACTCCACGGCGAGGACGTGCTTGTCGAGTTCGCCCGCGTGGGCGTCCCGGTAGCCGGTGCCGCCGCGGGTGCCGTTCTCCTCGTTCGTGAACAGGACCACGCGCACGGTGCGGCGGGGGCGCAGGTCCAGCGCCTTGAGCAGGCGGACCGCCTCCCAGGCGGCGAGGCAGCCGCCGCCGTCGTCGTGCGCCCCCTGCCCCACGTCCCAGGAGTCCAGGTGCCCGCCCAGCAGCACGATCTCGTCGGGCTTCTCGCGCCCGCGCAGGTCCGCAACCACGTTCGCGGACGGGGCGTCCGGCAGTTGTTTCGCCTCCATCGTCAGGCGTACGCGGATGCGCTCGCCACGCGCCTGCATCCGCGCGAGCATCTCGGCATCCTCGATGGTCAGGGCGGCAGCGGGTATCTTCGGGGCGTCGTCAGCGTAGCGGAGTGTACCGGTGTGCGGGGTGCGCAGGCTGACCGGGCCGATAGAGCGGACGAGGACGGCCACGGCGCCCTTTCTGGCGGCGGCGGACGCGCCCTGCGTGCGGTAGCGCACGGTCTGGCCGTAGGAGGTGAAGGGAGCGTTGAAGCAGACAATCCGCCCCCGTACCTTTTCGGCGGGAAGGGCGTCCAGCTCCTCAAACGAGGTGACCACAGTAACGTCCGCCTCGACGCCGCGCGGCCCGGTGCCGACGCTCATCCCCAGGCCCAGCATCACGAGCGGGCGCTTCTCGGGCACGACCAGTTCGGCGCTCTCGCGTCCCCGAACCCAGTGAGGCACCATCACCCGCTCCGCGCGCACGGCGTCAAAGCCGTCGCCCTTCATTTCGCCCACGGCCCAGCGGATCGCGGCGTCCAGCGCGGGAGAGCCGGAAAGCCGGTGGCCGATCCGGTCACACAGGTAGCCAAGTCGCTGGTAGGCCGTACGCGTCGCTCCGGCGGCGTCGAGGAGGCGCTGTGCCGGCTCGCGGTACTCCACGGGGATCGTCTGCCGGCGCGCTGTCACCGCAGGTTCTCCCCGATCTCCTGGGACTCCATGGTGAAGATACGCATGATCTCGCGGTCGATGGTCACCCCGAGGCCGGGGCCACTCGGGACGCGAGCGACACCTCCCTCGAAGGCCACCGGCTGCGAGAACAGGGCGTCGCGGATGGGGTTGGCATCCGGCGCCTCCCATTCCAGATAGCCCACAGACGACTCCGCGCGCCCGGGGTGCCGGAAGTCGGAGGCGAGGAAGTGGATGGCCGCCGCCTGCGAAAGCATGGTGGAGGCCGTGTGCGGGATGACGTTCACCCCGTGGCTGCCTGCGATGGCCCGGATACGCATCGCCTCCGAGGGCCCGCCGCAGTAGGCGAGGTCGGGCAGGACCACGTGGACGCCTCCGGATGCCAGCAGGCTCTGGAAGCCCCACCGGGTCTGCTCACGCTTGCCCGTGGCGAGCGGAACGCGCACCGTGGCCGCGAGATGGCGGTACGCATCGCCATGCTCCGGCAGCAGCGGCTCCTCGAACAGGTTGAAGTTGGTCTCCTCCAGCACGCGCCCAATCACCACGGCCTCGGGCAGGTCGTAGGCGTGGCGGGCGTCCGCGATGAACGGCGTGCTGGGCAGCGCCCGGCGCAGCCCGCGGATCAGCCCGATGTCGAAGGGGATGTTGCGCCCGATCTGTATCTTGATGGCCCGGAACCCCTGCTCGACGTACTCGTGCGCCTCGTCGATCAGCGCGGGGATGACATCCGCCTCCGGCAGGTCCCGGTAGTACAGACCCGCGACATAGCAGGGCACCCGCTCGCGCACGCGCCCGCCCATCAGTTCGGAGACGGAGCGGCCGAGCGCGCGGCCTTTGAGGTCCCACAGAGCCATGTCGATGCCCGAGATGGCGGACATCATCATGCCGCGGCGGGCATAGTCCATGGATGCCCGCCAGAGCGTGTGCCAGACGGCATCAGTCTGCATCGGGTCCATGCCGATGAGGCGCGGGCCGTAGAAGGTCGTGATGGCCGCCTGCGACACGGCGGCGGGGCCGGCGCACTCCCCCCACCCCTCCAGTCCGTCGTCCGTGACGATCTGGACCACGAGCGCCTGTCGGGAGTCGAAGCGCCCCTGGGCATGCCCCAGGATCTCGGGCAGCGGGCAGGCGAGCCGGTAGGTGCGAACACGCGCGATCTTCAAAGCGCCGCCGCCTCCTCCGCCCCCTCAGGTCTACGACCGCGCATCGGCCACGGCTTTCACGAACGCCCGCGCGGTGTCGCTGAGCTTCGCCCAGTCACCGGACTTGAGGACCTCTTTGCTGACCAGGCTGCCTCCGGCGGCCACGGCCGCGCACCCGGCCCGGATGAAGTCGCCCGCGGTGTGGATATCCACCCCGCCCGTCGGGATGATCTGGAGCTGCGGCAGCGGGGCCTTGAGAGCTTTGATGTAGCCGGGGCCGAGGCCATCGGCGGGGAAGATCTTGATGAAGTCGGCGCCTGCCTCGTGCGCCGCCAGCGCCTCTGTGGGCGTGTAGGCCCCGGCGACGATGGGGACGCTGTAGCGATTGCAGAGCTGAATCACATCCGGCTTCATGACCGGGGTGACGACGAACTGCGCGCCCGCAAGCAGCGCCGCGCGGCAGGTTTCCGTGTCCAGCACAGTGCCGACGCCCATCAGCACCCGATCGCCCATCTCCGCGCGCACTGCACGGATGACGTCGATGGCGTTGGGGGTCGTCATCGTCACCTCCATCGCCGTCACGCCCCCCGCCTCCAGCGCCTTCGCCACATCCATCAGTTGCGCGGACGAGTCCGCCCGAATAACTGCCACGACGCCGGGATGGACCATCCGCTCAAGTATTTTCTGCTTCTCCATGTTGCCGTAGTTATTCGCGCCCCCAGGCCGCCCTCCCTTCTTCCGCCGTCGTGCTGCCCTGGTCGCTTTCCCTCCCGCGTTTCCTGCGCTATGATGTAGCAACCACTCATACCCCGCCACTAAGGAGTCGCGTATGTTTCCCGCCGTCCGGCGCGGCGTCTTCCTCACCGTGCCCTCCCCGTTTCCGACCTATCCGTCGCCCGCTATGCCGCCGCGGACCGGAGGCCCGGCGCGGTGAGCAGCGGCACCGTTGGCGGTAAGCGCGTCGTGATCGTCGGCGGCGGGGTAATCGGGCTTTCGGCCGCCTGGTACGCGGCCGAGCGGGGGCACGCGGTCACGGTGCTGGAGCGCGGCGCCCCGGACCATAACGCCTGCTCGCTTGGTAACGCCGGGATGGTCGTGCCCAGCCACTTCATCCCCCTGGCGGCGCCGGGCATGGTGGCGCTGGGTCTGCGGATGATGCGCGACCCGAAGAGTCCGTTCTATGTCCGCCCCCGCCTGGACCCCGACCTGCTCGCCTGGGGCGTACGGTTCGCGCGGGCGGCCAATGCCGGGCATGTGGCGCGCTCCGCGCCGCTGCTGCGCGACCTGAACCTTGCCAGCCGTGCTGCCTATGAGGACCTGGCGGCGCGCTTCGGGGAGGAGAGTTTCGGCCTGACTCGCCGCGGTCTGCTCATGCTGTGCAAGACCCGGCACGCGCTGGACGAGGAGGCGAAGACGGCGGAGGCGGCCCGCGCGCTCGGCATGCCCGCCGAGGTCCTGACACCGGACGAACTCGCGCGCCTGGACCCCGGTGTCCGCATGGATGTCGCTGGGGGCGTCCACTTCCCGCTGGACTGCCACCTGTCCCCCCAGGCGTTTGTTGCGCGCCTCACCGAGGAGTTGGTGAGCCGGTCCGATGTGGAGATCCGCTTCTCCAGCGAGGTGACGGGATGGCGCACGGACCACCATGGACGGACGGGGCGCGTCACGGCGGCGCGCACGCCGCACGGGGATGTGACCGGGGACGAGTTCGTTCTGGCAGGCGGTTCGTGGTCGCACACACTGGCGCGTGGTCTGAGCCTGCGTCTGCCCATGCAGGCGGGCAAGGGCTACAGCCTGACCCTGACGGCGCCGCGGCAGCAGCCGTGCCTCTGCTCCATCCTGACCGAAGCGCGCGTGGCAGTGACGCCGATGGGCAAGTCGTTGCGCTTCGGCGGCACCATGGAGATCGCGGGCATGGACGAGACGGTGCGCCCGGAGCGTGTACAAGGCATCATCGAGTCCGTGCCGCGCTACTTCCCGGATTTTCGGCCCGAGGACTTCGACGATGTACCGGTGTGGACGGGTCTGCGCCCCTGCTCCCCGGACGGCCTGCCCTATCTCGGCCGGTTCCGACGCTGGCCGAACGTTATCGCCGCGACCGGGCACGCCATGATGGGCCTCAGCCTCGCCCCGGTGACCGGAAAGCTCGTCGCCAGCCTCCTGTCGGACGAACGCCCGGAGATCGACCTCACCCTGCTGAACCCGGACCGTTACGGATAAAAGAGGTTACGGCAGCAAGGCCGCCGCTGCAGCCGCCTGCTCGCGAACGTCCTGGAACAGGTCACGCCCGTCGTGGACGGGGGGTTGCACGGGCAGGTTGGCGAGCCTGACCAGCAGCCCCCGGTCGGCCCGCACAGCGGGGTTGTTCACCAGGAGACGCGCGCGGAGGTAGTTCGCCTCGCTCAGACCGTCCACGAGCCCGGCGAGGATGTCCCCGGGGGTCTCACTGTCGCGCGCCAGGAGGTCCAGAAAGGCCTCGTAGTGCCCACCGAACGGCCCGCGCGGTTCGTCACGCAGGGCGCGCAGGGACTCGCGGAACCCGGGGGCGAAGAGCGCGGCGTCGGAGTCGTCCAGGTCGTACAGCGGCGTACCGGAGTCGTCCACCTTCCGCAGGTCGTCGAAGCGCAGCCAGCCCACCTTCCCGCCGCGGCGCAGGCCGATCCCCCCGGAGTAGACGCAGCCACTCGGGCAGTCCTCCGCCTCGCCGAAGGCTACCGAGAACAGTTCCGCGTCGTCGCCGACGTTCGTCACCTGCGGCGCCTGCATCATCGGGAGGGACTGCGCCCGCAGGAACTCCGCCACGGTGCCGGGCTCCGAACCACCGCCACCGCCGCCGCCGCACCCTGCGGACAGGGCGAGGATTGCCACAGCCATCGTCGCCAGTCCGCCGCGCGTTCCCAAGTTCCGTTTTGCCATGTTCCCCTCCGATGGGGCGGATCGCCTACCGCTGGACGCGCCCGGAAGCGTCGCCCGCGAGCAGGGTCTCTACCTCGTTCAAGCGGATGTAGTTGTAGTCGCCGGGGATGGAGTGTTTCAGGCAGGATGCCGCAACGGCGAACTCGATGGCCTCCTGCGGCGCCTTCCCCTTCACCAGGGAGTAGATCAGGCCGGCACCGAACGAGTCGCCACCGCCCACGCGGTCTACCACATCGATCTCGTAGCGGCGGGAGAAGTGCGCCTGGCCATCCCAGTAGAGCATGCCGGACCAGCCGTTGCGGGAGGCGGAGAACGACTCCCGCAGGGTGACGGCCACGCCCTTCAGGTTCGGGAAGCGCTCGATGAGCTTCTTTGCCACGTCCTCGTACCGCCCGTGGTCGATCACGCCACCGGTCAGGTCGCTGCCCTCGGCCTTGATGCCGAAGACCGTTTCGGCGTCCTCTTCGTTGGCGATGCACAGGTCCACGAAGGGCAGGATCTCGCCCATCACCCGCCCCGCCTTCTCCTGGCTCCAGAGCTTCTTGCGGTAGTTCAGATCGCAGGAGACCATCAGGCCCCGCGCCTTCGCCCGCTGTGCGCCCTCCCGCGCCGCCTGCGCGGCGCTGTCCGAAAGGGCCGGCGTGATGCCGGTGAAGTGGAACGCCTTGGCGCCCTCGAAGATGGCGTCCCAGTCCAGTTCGGCGGGGTCGATCTCGGCGATGGCGCTGTGCGCGCGGTCGTAGAGAACGGTGGAGGCGCGCTGTGCGGCGCCCTTCTCCACAAAGTAAACGCCCATGCGATCGCCGCCGCGCAGAATCTTCGATGTGTCCACGCCAAGGCCGCGGATCTGGTTGACGCAGGCCTGCGCGACGTCGTTCTTCGGCAGGCGCGTCACGAACGCAGCATCCATGCCGAGCATGGCCAGGGAAACGGCGACATTTACCTCTGCGCCCCCGAAGGTCATGTCCAGACTGACGGTCTGAAGCAGGCGCAGGTGGCCGGGGGGAGACAGGCGAAGCATCACCTCGCCGAAGGTCACGACTTTCTCACTCATGGCGGTATTCTTATCCGGACCGGCCGGCAGTTCCTTTGTGAAAAAAGATTGGGGCGCGCAGGCAGGATTCCGGCGGGGGCGTGGCAGACCAAAGGAAGACATCGTCGTCCCTTCCGGCCGCTCCGGCTGGCCAACGACCCCATGGAGAACCCGAGCCCATGCGCGCTTCCCCTTCCTCTTCCCCTCTTACTGGCCGCCTGGCCCTCGCCGGCCTCGTCACACTCGCTGTGGCCGGCAGCGGCGCCGCTCTGCTCTGGCCCCGTGCCTTCCCTCAGCAGCCCGTGGGGGAGCTTGCGGACGGCGCGGGCGCACTGGTGGCCTCAAACCAGTTGGTAACGCCTGCCGGGACCGTGAAGACGCTGAGCGGCGCGCGGCCCAAGGATGTGGCCCTTTCGCCGGATGGCAAGACGCTGGCGGTTCTGGCGCAGGGGCGCGTTGTCTTCTATGACGCGGCCACGGGCGAGGAGCGTGGGACGGTGCGCATGGAGATCGGCCCGCTCGGCCTGGTCTGGGCGCCGGACGGCCGCACGCTCTACGCCAGCATGACCACCGGGCGCGTGGCGAAGCTGGTCGCCGATGGAGCGACCTGGAAGCAGGAGGCGACCTACACCATTGATGTGGTCGCGCCTCCGGGTGAGCCGGACGTGGCGGCGGGGACTCAGGGGCGCGGGCGCGCGACGGGCGACCCGCAGGTGACGGGCCTTGCCCTCGCGCCGGACGGCAAGACGCTCTACGTGGGGCTCGGCATCCGCAACGCCGTCGCGCTGCTGGACCTGACCGTGGGCAAGGTGGTTCAGAGCATCGTTGTCGGCGTGGCCCCCTACCACCTGACCCTCGCGCCGGACGGCAAGACCCTGTACGTGGCGAACCGGGGCGGGGCCGCCGCGAAGGAGGGCGAGCCGAGCGCTCTGTCGGCAGGGACACCCGTGCGCATCCATCCGAAGACTGACGCGGCGGTGAGCGGCAGCGTCAGTGTCATCGATACCGCCACCGGGACGGTCCGCGCCACGCTGGCGGCCGGACGGCAGCCGTCGGGCATGGCCGTTGCCGCAGACGGCACGCTCTACGTAGCCGCGTCGGACGACGACACCCTGCTGGTCTACCCACGCGGGGCGGGACGCCCGGCCGTCATCCCCCTGCGCCCGAAGGAGGACCCCGGCTTCGGGCAGATACCGACCGACGTCGCTCTGAGCGAGGATGGCAAGACGCTCTACGTGGCCTGCGGCGGCGCGAACGCTCTGGCCATAATCGACACCGCCGAGCGTAAGATCGAGGGCTGGGTGCCGACGGGTTGGTTCCCGATTGCTCTGGACGAACGGGGCGGGCGCGTGTATGTCGGCAGCACCAAGGGATTCGGGTCCCGCGTGAAGCGGGCCGGCAGGGCCATAAGCGTCTACGGCACTGTGGGCACGGTGCAGTTCCTTTCTCCCGACGTACTGGCGGAGGGGAGCACCTTGAAGGCGCACAGCCGCCGGGTCGCTGAGAACAACCGCTGGGGGATGTCCGCGACGCCACAGACGCCACGCCCCGGCGTAAATCCCGTGCCGGTGCCGGAGCGGGTGGGCGAGCCGAGCGTCTTCAAGCACGTGGTCTACATCATCAAGGAGAATCAGACCTACGACAGTCTGATGGGCGACATGCCGGAGGGCAACGGCGACAAGAGTTTGTGCCTCTTCGGCGAGGAGGTGAGCCCGAACCACCACGCGCTCGCCCGCCAGTTCGTATTGCTGGACAACACATACACCAGCGGCACCAACTCGGCGGACGGGCACCAGTGGACCGTGTCGTCCGTCGCGAACGGCTACGTTGAGCAGAACTACGCGGCGCACACCCGCTCCTACCCCTACGACGGCGGCGATCCCCTCGCCTACTCGCCCGAGGGGTTCCTGTGGACCTCGGCCGTGGCGAAGAAGAAGACGGTGCGCGTCTACGGCGAGTTCGTGAACAAGCCCACGGTGCGCCATAAAGTGACAGGCAAGCGCGGCACGTGGCCGGAGCTCTGGGCGGACTACCAGAAGGGCATGCCGAACTTCGAGATCACTGCGGACACGGACAACGCCGCCCTGAAGCCGCTCCTGCATCCCTACTACATCGGGTTCCCATCCACGGTGCCCGACCAGTGGCGAGCAGACCAGTTTATCGCGGATGTGGACCGGTTCGAGAAGGAGGGGAAGATGCCCGACCTGTGCATTATGCTCCTGCCGAACGACCACACAATGGGAACGCGACCGGGAACGCCCACCCCGCGCGCGACCGTGGCGGACAACGACCTGGCGCTCGGGCGCATCGTGGAGCGGCTAACAAAGTCGAAGTTCTGGCCCGAGATGCTGATTCTGGTGATCGAGGATGACTCGCAGCTTGGCCTGGACCACGTGGACGGGCACCGCACTACGGCGTTCTGCATCTCGCCCTACACAAAGCGCGGGGTGACGGTCTCGGAGACGTATAACCACACGTCGTTCCTGCGAACCATCGGGCTGGTGCTCGGGCTGCCGCCGATGAACCGCTTCGACCGCACGGCGACCCCGATGACGGCCTGCTTCACGGCGAACGCGGACCTGACGCCGTTCACCCACCTGCCGAACCGCATCCCGCTGGACGAGATGAACCCGGACCCGCAGGCGCTGAAGCACGACCCGGAGGCGAAGCGGCTCGCGGAGGCGTCCGACCGCCTGGACTGGTCGGATGTGGACCGCGCGGACGCGGAGACGGTAGCCCGGGCGGTCTGGCACTCCCGCTACCCGAAGCGTGCCTTCCCGATGCAGCACTTCCACCCGAACGAGGGCACGGACGAGGAAGAAGAGGGGGAGTAGCAGCGGCATGTACGAAACCACCGCCTGGGGCGAGTTGGCGCCGGGGCCACGCCCACGCCCTGCCCCTTCCCCCGCCGCGACACCGGAAGGCACGGGGTAGGCAGACGGTGCGCACCTTCGTCGTCCTGCCCAACGTCCACGAGGAGTCGTTCCCGGTGGGGTTCGACGGCCCAGACGTCCGGTTCGCGCCCGCCCTCGCCCGACGCCTGCTCGCGGAGTTCACGCAGGCGGGCGATGTGGTCTTCGACCCGTTCGCCGGGTTCGGCACGACCCTGCGGGTCGCTGAGGCGATGGGGCGGGTGGCGTACGGCATCGAGTGGGACGAACGGCGCGCGGCGTACATCCGCTCCCGGTTGGAGCGCCCGCAGAACCTGATACACGGTGACTCCCGCCGTCTCGCGGAGTACCCGGGTATCCCGCCGTTCGACTTCTCGCTTACGTCCCCGCCCTACATGAGGCGGGGAGACGTAGAAGACCCTCTGACCAACTATACGGTCGAGGGACAGGGTTACGACACCTACCTGACCGACCTGCGGGCGGTGTATGCGCAGGTCGCGGCGCGTATGCGGCCCGGGGCGACGGTGGTAATTGAGGCGTCCAACCTGAACCGGGGCGCCGCGAACGGCGGCGTGACGATGCTGGCCTGGGACATCGCGGCCGTGGTCTCCGAGGTTCTGACGTTCGCGGGAGAGATCGTGGTCGGCTGGGAAGGCGGCTACGGCTTTGGGTACGACCACAGCTACTGCCTGGTGTTCCGTCGGTAGGAGAGCGCCCGAAAAACGGAACAGGCCGCCCGTCACCGGGTCGGCCTGTCACCGTAGCACGAGAAACACACCGCTTTATCCGACGCCATCGAGGGCGTTCAGAAAGAGGAGGAGAGGGCGCCGCGCGGCTACGGCTGAGGGAAGAGACATACCTCCCCTGTTCTCGTGTTTACCCACGCCATGAGGGGGTAATAAACCAGGTGCTGGATAATTTTCACGACTTTTTTTTCGCACCTTGGAAAGGACCAGGGCATGGATACGACGACGCCCGCTCCCGCCGCGTTGGCAGCGACATCCCTTGAACGAGAACTGGCGATGACGCTCCACGAACTTCTGGAACGCTACATTGATGACCTGTCGGATTCGGACCACGGGGGGCTCTGGAGCCACGACGAAACCGCCCTGGTGCGCCGGGTACGTGACGTACTCGTGCGCGCTGGGCACGACCCGAAACTGCCGGAGTTCGTCAACATCCATCTGGACGGCCCTATCACCGGCAACCCGACGCCTCCCTAAAACAGGAGCGGGGTCCCCTTTGGGGACCCCGACTACCTGCACGAGGACACGATAAATCGTTCTCTCTGTTTGTTACGCGGCCATTTTCAACTTGATGGCCTGCGCCTCGAACTTGGGCTTGTACATCGGACACTTGTAGGACTTCGAGTGATCTTTGGGGTTTTCGGCCTCCGCGATCACGATCTGGGCCCCGGTGATCCCACACTTCTCGTACGCACGGTCGTAGTTGCCGCAGTCGTAGCAGCGCCGCAGGATCGTCCAGCAGACGGAGCAGCGCAGGGAACCGATCAGTTCCACGCGCCCACACAGCGGGCAGTGGATGTAGACTTCGCGGAACCCGAAGTCTTTGTTGGCGAGAGCCTCGCGGACCTTCGTGTTGAAGTTCTGGATCTCTCGCTCCAGGTCAGCGGTGGTCGCCAGAAGCTGATTCATCAGCTCCGCGGAAAGGAACTCACCGATCCGGTCGTCCAGCAGTTCCCCCAGCGCCACAGAGGCCTTCTCGATGGCCTTGAGGTGCTGGTCAGCGGTCTGTGCGCGATACGGCTTCTTGCGCTCCTCACGCGACCCGAGACTGCGCATAATCTGCTCGGTCACGCTGACAGGGACACGCAGGAACGCCTCCTTCTTCTGCGGGAACTGGCGGATGGCGGTGACGATCTTGTCCAGGTCGGAGATGTTGAGCTTCTCCTGCTTCACCTTCTGGGCAAGCCGCAACTGGCTCTGCGGGTCGTCGTTCATCGGGAGCAGCGCGCGGGCGTGCCCTTCGTTGAAGGCACCCTCGCCCGCTCCCGGGCGCGTGATCAACTCCTGCTGGATGGCGGGGGGCAGCTCAAGCAGTTCCAGCGAGCGGCGTATGGTGGTCTCGGAGACACCCAGCGTCTTGGAGACCTTCTCGTAGCTCATGAACTGAAGCAGGCTTTGCATGGCGCGCGCCCGCTCGATCGCGTTCATGTCCTCGCGCTGAAGGTTCTCCAGCAGTGAGTCTGCGGCAGCCTCCTCGTCCGTCAGGTTCTTTACGACCGCCGGGATGTGCGTCAACCCCGCCATCTTACTGGCGCGGAAGCGTCGCTCCCCCATCACGATCTCATACAGCCCGGCGTTCGGCCCGCTCATCGGGCGGACCATAATGGGCTGCAGGACCCCACGCTCCTTGATGGACGCTGCCAGTTCTTCCAGGGACTCCTGGTAGAACGTCCGCCGCGGCTGATTGGGATTGGTCCGGATTTTATCGAGTGGCAGGCTCTCGGCTGACATTCCTCACGAATCCTCACCGGGTATGGATGACCACGCCCGTCGCTTCTTCCCTTATTATGGGCGCATTGCTGCTGGAATTTAAGGGTGCCTCCGTAGTAATACGGAAACGAAACAATACAGTATAATCGAACATCGTCTGTTCCCTTACTAATTCCATTTCTGCAACGTTCCCACGCGAGTCGTGAGGGTGTAATATAGAAGGCGAGATGGACCGATTCAACGAGGCGCTGGCCCCCGCGCTCGACTTCGTCCGGCGCGAACCCGCGCTGGCTCTGGCTGTCGCCGCCGGGGCGTACCTCCTCCTCCTGCTTCTGGTGCTGGGCCTTCTGGTACGGCAAGCGCAGGTGGGCAGGCGCCAACGGCGCCTTCTGCGCGCGTCCGATGGCGGTAACCTGGAGCAGATGCTCCTGGCGCATGCCGATGAGATGGCGACGCTGCGGGCTCAGGTAGAGCGCGCCTCCACGGCCGGCGACCGGAATGCGGCGGGCCTCAAAGAGACGCTGCAGCGGGTGAGCGTAGTCCGCTACGATGCCTTCTCGGATATCGGGGGGCGGCAGAGCTTCTCAATGGCGGTCCTGGATGCGGAGGGGAGCGGCGTGGTCGTCTCCGCGCTGCACGCCCGCAACGATATGCGCCTTTACGCCAAGCCCGTGATGCACGGGACATCCCCGTTGCCGCTCACGGCCGAGGAGGAGCGGGCCATCGCCACCGCACAGGCGGGTGGCCCGTCCTTCCACGACCTGGATATCCCGCCCGCCCGTCGCGAGCGCAGTCCGGCGTCTGTGATGCTCTGATAGGCCCACCAAACGGCCGATAGGACCACGAATCCATGTTCTTCCGCAAGCGCGGCGGCGAGGCCACGACAGGAAGCGCGAGCGCCGGAACCGGCGGCGCGCACTCCCTGGAGGAGCGCCGCCTGATCGAGCGAAGCCGGCGGGGCGACCTGGACGCCTTTGACCTGCTCGTGCGCCAGTACGAGAAGAACGTCTTCAGCACCGCCTACCGCCTTTCCGGTTCGTACGACGACGCCTCCGATATTGCCCAGGAGGCGTTCGTGCGTGCCTGGAACAACCTGAAATCCTTCCGCGGCGACTCAGCGTTCTCCACCTGGCTTTACCGCATCGTTACCAACGTCTTTCTGGACGACCGCAAACGCAAGCGGGCGCGACCGCACCGCTCCCTGGAAGAGGCGCTGACCCTGGACGAGTCCACGGTCACGCGCCAGTTTGAAGACCCCGCTCCCGGCCCCCAGGACATGGCGGAGGGCGACGAGCGGCGCAAAGTCCTGGAGCAGGCCATCAACACGCTGCCCGACGAGCAGCGGGTGATGGTCGTGCTGTACCACACCCAGGGCCTCTCCTATGAGGAGATCGCGGAGATTACCCAGTGCCCCATGGGAACCGTCAAATCCCGTCTTAACCGGGCGCGCCTTGCCCTGCGAGATCGGCTTCTTCCGGCGGCGGAACTTTTCGGCGTGGAGGAGAGTCCGAAGTAAATGAAACGCCGAAGTTCGACATCAGGCGCATTTGCGGCCACATATTCGAGCGCATCGGCGTAGACATACACGACGCAGTGATAAGCGGACGCAAGACAACAGGATTACGGAACGGCGGCCGTGCTGCTCTCGCTCCCAGGGGGGCGCAGGGCGCGCGGAGGCAGCAGGAACAGTCATGAATTGCACCCGGTGGCGCGAACTGGCGTCGGACTACATCGAGGGCGGCCTTCCGTCAGCGGAATTGGCGGCGATGCGCGAGCACGCCGAAGTCTGCGCGGCCTGCCGCAGAGACGAATCCGTACTGCGCGGCCTCTGGCGGGAGTTGAACGTCCTGCCCTCCCCCGAACCACCGATGTTCTTCCGCGACAACGTGGTGGGGGCGATCGAGCGCCAGAGCAGCAGCGGCGGGCGCCGCGCCTACCATAGCAGCGGCGCCGCTCGCCCCGGGACATGGGAGCGTCTTTTCAGCCCGCAGACCCGCTGGGCGCTCGGCGGCGCGCTGGCGACCGCGGCGGCGGCAGTCGGCCTCTTCCAACTGAACGGCGCGAATATCGGCGACGAGTCCCGGCGGGGACTCCCGACCACGGTGACGGCCGGTATCGGGCGCCCGGGGGCGGCGGCTCCGCTGATCCTGCCCCACCGGGGCGAGTACGCGGCATCGGACGCCGCGGAAAAAACGCCTCAGCTCGTGGTCTCACGCACGGAAACGCCGGTGCAGGACCAGGGCACGGTTGCCGACTTCACCTTCTGGCTTCAGAATGCAAGCAAGGGCACGGTGCGCGTCCAGACCATGGGCGACGCGGCGAGCGTGACGCGCTTCCTGCTCACCGGCGCGACGCCGCAGGTGCTGCGCGTTCCCCTCTCGGCGGCGCATGGCGGCCCCACCCTGAACCTGTTCGTGCAGTGGACCGGCGAGGGACAGCGGCACACCAAGCACCTGTTCGTGCCAGTGAATGAGGCGGCGGACGGTCAGGGGGCGGACAGCCACCAGGCGTTCGGCCTCCCGGAGATGACCGTGGTGGACGCCGCGCGTGAGATCGCGGCGCGCTACGGGCGCCCGGTGACGCTGGAAGATGTGCCCGAGGACGTGCGGGTGGCGATCTACGCCCGGGGCGAAACGGCCTCGCAGGCGCTGCGGCGCCACCTGAGCCCCCTGGGCCTCACTGTCACCTCCTCGGCGTCCGGTATCCTCATCACACCGGCTACTCCCACTGCCGGAGAGGCATCGCCGGCCGTGGTTGACCCGACGATCCTGCCGACGCCTGCAGCAGCGGCGCGCGGCGGCGCGAACGCGGCACGCTGAGCGCTGCCGCTGCCGCCGCCCCCTTCGCGATGCATCCCCTGGTACGGGCCGCCGCGGAATCCGCGGCGGCCCGTCTGGTGTTCGGACGCGGAAGCGGGGCCCGCGTCCTCGTCGCCCTTTCGGGAGGTCCAGACTCCTGCGCTCTCCTCCTGGCCCTGTGCGAGGCCGCCGAGGCGGGCCTGCTCCCACGCCCCGTAGGCGCCGCCCACTTCCACCACGGACTGCGCGGGGAGGATGCAGACGCGGACGCCGCCTTCTCGGCGGACCTGGCCACCGCCCGCCTGCACCTGCCGTGCCTGATCGGACTCGGAGCCGTCGCCCCGGGCGGGCGGTCACCCAATGCCGCTGCGCGAAGCGATCGGTACGCCTTCCTGGAGGCCGCGGCGCGGGAACTGGGCGCGAATGTGATCGCGACGGCGCACACAGCCGACGACCAGGCGGAGACGGTGCTGCTGCGGGCGCTGCGCGGCACGAGCGTGGATGGCCTCGCCGGAATTCCCCCGACCCGCGAACTGGCGCCCGGTCTCCTGCTGGCACGCCCGATGCTCTCGGTCCGCCGCGCAGAGGTGGAGGCGTACTGCGCCGAGCGCGGCGTCTCCCCGCGCCGCGACCCCTCCAACGATAAAGACCGCTACTCCCGCGGCCGGATGCGCCGCCGCCTGCCGGATCTGGCGCGGGAGTTCAACCCGCGGCTGACCGACGCTCTGACGCGCCTTGCGGCGCACGCCGCCGCGGACGCCGCCCTGCTGAACCGCCTCGCGGATGCCCTGTGGTCCCGCGCCCTGCGCCGCTGTTGGCCCGGGCTCTCGGTCCAGCTGGACGCCACGGAACTGGCGGGCGCGGACCCGGCCCTGCGCCGCCGTGCCCTCCTGCGCGCCGTGCATGCCGCATACGACACGGAGGACGGCTCCGACGCGACGAGTCGCGAAGAAGGCGCCACCGCGGCGTTCGTGTCCCTCGTGGAAGGGGCGGTTCTGTCGGGGGCGGGGGCACACGACCTGCCGGGTGGCGTGCGCGCATGCGTTTCCGGTGGGCTTTTGACGCTGGAAATGCTCCCGACAGACCCCGTCTTGCCGCCCGCCGCCTACTGTACGGCACTCTCGATACCGGGCCGCACCTTTGTGGCGCCCGCGCACCTGTGGCTGGCGTGCGCTCTGGAGCCGGCCGCGCCGCTCCCGCCCTCGGCAGACCCGTACACCGTGGTCTTCGACGCGCGCGCCTGCTGTGGTACAATGGCAACCGACCCGGCTCTGGCGATTCGGCCCGCGCGAGCGGGCGATCGCATCGCTCCGCTGGGCATGAACGGGAAGACGCGGAAGGTGCGGGACGTGATGCAGGAAGCCGGGTGGCCTGAGCCGCTGCGCGCCCGCGCACCGCTCGTGGTACGCAGCGCCGATGACGCTGTACTCTGGGTGGTGGGGCTGGTGCAGTCCGAAGAGACCCGCGTCACGGAGCAGACCCGGAGCGTCGTCCGGCTCGACGCACGCTTCGCGTGCTGACCGCGCGCACCGGCGCCCACACTGACACCAGGAGATGTTTCCTTGGCCGACTCGCCCGAGAACTCCGCTTCCGACCTGCAGATTGACGTTGTTTCCCACCCGCTCGCCCGGCACCTGGTCACCCATCTGCGCGACGCCTCCACGAAGCCGGCGCTCTTCCGCACCATCGCGAACCACCTGACCACGGTACTTGCGCTGGAGGCGACCCGCGACCTGCCGGTGCGGAGCGAAGAAGTCGCCACTCCGCTGGAGGTCGTTCAGGGGGATGTCCTGGCGACGGGCCTTGTCGTGGTCCCGATCCTGCGCGCGGGCCTCGGGATGCTCCCGGCGATTGTGGAACTGTTCCCGGACGTTTCGGTGGGCTACATCGGCCTGGCGCGCGACGAAACGACCGCAGTCGCCTCCCCCTACTACCAGAAGCTGCCCCGCATCCGCGATCGGGTCGTGCTGGTGGTGGACCCCATGCTGGCGACCGGCGGCTCGGCGTGCCAGGCGCTGGACGCGGTGAAGGAGGCGGGCGCCAAAGACATCCGCCTGGTGTGCGTTGTCGCCGCCCCGGAGGGCGTCGCTCTGGTAAACGCCCAGCATCCGGACGTACGCATCGTCGCGGGCGCGCTGGACCGCGCGTTGAACGCTCAGAAGTACATCCTGCCCGGCCTCGGCGACTTCGGCGACCGGTTGTACGGTACGCCATAGCGCCACCGGGGCAGGTCACGTTTCGCGCGGGGAGCGGTGGTGTATAATGGTCTGGCCCGCCGCTCCGCCGTTCGCCGGGCACCTCGCGAGGGAGCGAGTTCGTGCGCGTGCCGCGCCGTAAAGGAACCAGTCGCTCGCCGTGTCCTCATCGTCCGTGTTTGCCAGTGTCACCACCCACCGGGAGTTGGTGGAGAATCTCGTCCTTCGGGACGTCAAAACGCGCTACAAGCAGTCCCTCCTGGGGTACGCGTGGGCTATCACCAACCCGCTGGTGGTCGCGCTCATCTACTGGTTGGTGTTCGGCACCTTCCTGAAACAGAAGAGCGGCAACATCCCGTTCCCGATCTACGCCTACTTCGGGCTGCTGTTCTGGAACCTGTTCCACACCGGTATCCTCCAGGCCACCGAAAGCCTGGTGATGCACATGAACCTCATCACCAAGGTATACTTCCCGCGCGAGGTGTTCCCCATCGCGGGGGTGCTGGGCAAGCTTGTGGACTTCGGGTTCGGCCTGGTGGGTCTCATCCCGCTACTGCTGCTGTTCCCGGCAAAGCCCTCCGCGGGCGCGCTCCTGATCCTGCCCCTGCTGCTGATCCAGCTTTTGTACACTTTCGGCCTTGGGATGCTCTGTGCGTGTGCCAATCTTTTTCTCAGGGATGTTCGCTACATCGTGACGCTCACGCTGAGCCTGTGGGTCTATCTGGTTCCGAACTTCTACCCACTGGAGATCATCCCCGGCAACTGGCAACGGTTCTACCTGCTGAACCCTTTGGCAACCATCGTGGAAGCGGCCCGCCGGGCAACCTTCCCGCAGACCGGCGAACTCGCGCCACTGCTGCCGTACGTCGGTCTGGCGGCGGCGCAGGCTGTGTTCTTCTTTGTGGTTGGCTACGTCGTCTTCAAGCGGTACGAGAGCCGCTTTGCGGAATCCATCTGACTTTCCTAACAGGAGTGAATACTTGTCCGAAAACGCCACTCAGAAATCGGCTCTTATCACCGGCATCACCGGTCAGGACGGTTCGTACCTCGCCGAACTGCTTCTGAGCAAGGGTTACAAGGTCTACGGCGTGGTCCGCCGCGCCAGCACGGAGAACTTCGAGCGCATCGCGCACCTGACGGGCCGCATTGAGCTGATCCAGGCCGACCTGCTGGACCAGTACTCGCTCATCGAGGCTCTGAAGAAGGCGCAGCCCCAGGAGGTCTATAACCTGGCGGCGCAGTCGTTCGTCCCGACGTCCTGGCTCCAGCCCGTCCTGACCGGTGAGTTCACCGCGATGGGCGTTACCCGGATGCTGGAGGCCGTGCGTGCCGTGGACCCGACCATCCGCTTTTACCAGGCCTCCTCCTCGGAGATGTTTGGCAAGGTGCTGGAGGTGCCGCAGTCGGAGAACACGCCGTTCTACCCCCGTTCCCCGTACGGCGTCGCCAAGGTCTACGGTCACTACATCACCGTCAACTACCGCGAGTCCTACGACCTCTTCGCCGTCTCCGGCATCCTCTTCAACCATGAGTCTCCCCGCCGCGGCCTGGAGTTCGTGACGCGCAAGGTGACCGACGGCGTGGCGCGGATCAAGCTGGGCCTGGCGAAGGAGCTGCGGATGGGCAACCTGGACGCCAAGCGCGACTGGGGCTTTGCCGGCGACTACGTCGAGGCGATGTGGCTCATGCTCCAGCAGGACGAGGCCGAGGACTACGTGATCGCTACGGGCGAGACGCACACGGTACGTGAGCTCGTGGAGACCGCCTTTGCCCGCGTGGACCTGGACTGGGAAAAGTACGTGGTCATCGACCCCGCCTTTATCCGCCCGGCGGAGGTGGACCTGCTGATCGGCGACTGCTCCAAGGCGAAGGAGAAGCTCGGCTGGGTCCCGAAGACCTCGTTCACCGAACTGGTGCACATGATGGTGGACGCCGATCTGGCGCGCCTCGCCCCGATCGCGACCAAGTAAAAGGAGAGCCTGTGTCGGAGCAGCAGCATCAGCGCATCCTGATAACCGGAGCGACCGGGTTCGTGGGCGGGTGGCTGGCCCAGGAGTTGAGCGCCGCCTACCCGGGCGCGCGCCTGTTCGGGACCACCCACGGCCACGCGCCGGCGGCCCCTCCGCCGCCGGCGGTGACGCTGCTGCCCTGCGATCTCACCGTCCCCGCCGAGGTCGCCGCGGTTGTGGACGCGGCGGAGCCGGACCGGGTGTTCCACCTGGCAGGTTTCGCCTCGGCGGCGGGCGGGGACGCCGACACCATCCGGCGCGTGAATGTAGGAGCGACCCGAACGCTCCTGCAGACCCTGGCAGACGCCGGTCGCCCCTGCCGCGCCCTGCTTGCCTCGTCCGGCTACGTCTATGGCGCCACCCGCCCTGGCCGCCCCGCGCGGGAGGACGACCCGGTGGCGCCTGCGGGCGCGTACGCAGAATCCAAGGCGGAGATGGAGCGCGATGTGGCCGCGTTCCGCGCCTCTGGCGGCGACAATCTGACGCTCGTCATCACCCGCTCGTTCAACCACACCGGTCCGCATCAGACCACGGACTTCGTGGTTCCAGCGTTCGCACGGCAGCTTGCGCGCATCGAGGCTGGCCTGGAGCCGCCTGTGGTGCGGGTGGGCAACCTCGATGCCCGCCGCGACTTTCTGGATGTCCGGGACGTGGTGCGCGCCTACCGTCTGCTTCTCTGCGAGGCGGCGCTGGCGGACCCGATCACCACGGTGAACGTGTGCTCCGGCAGCGACATCGCTATCCGTGCGCTCCTGGATATGCTGGTGGCCCACGCCTCTGCGGAGGTTTCCGTGGAGCAGGACCCGAACCGCATGCGCCCGTCCGACCTCCCCGAGTGCGTCGGCGACCCGGCGCGCCTCACGGCGCTCACCGGTTGGCGCCCCCAGATCCCCATTGAACAGACCCTGGCCGATACGCTTGGCTGGTGGCGGACGCAGGAAACCGGCAACGCCTGAGTCTCACGGACTGCCTGGGCGCGCTATCGGCTATCGGGGTCTGCGGCGCTGCCGACTTCCTGTTGCCTTGCGCCGCTTCCGCCGGCCTCGCCGCATCAGGAGCAGCGTCCCCCCAACCAAATCCAGCGCCAGCCCGAGCCCGCCGACCACGGCGGACAGCCCGTAGAGCGCCCGCGGCGATGACTCCGGCTCCGCCGGGGCGGGGCTCTGCGGGACGGGCGGCACAACCGCGCGTGTGCGGGCGTCGAACCCCGGACTCGGGGGAGTCGGTGCGGCCGCCTCTTCGACCGGCCGCGGGCGCAGTATCAGCAGCAGCGCCGCCGCAGCGATACACAGGAAGCCCGCAGTCAGGCAGAGAATCGCAGCGAGAGGCGGGCGGCCGTCTGCATCCCGCGCCTCATCCGGCATCGGGCCCGGATCCTTCGGCGAGGACGCGGACATCCCCCACGCGCCGGGTAAACCGCTGGGCGTCCAGATACTCCAGGAGCGGCAGGATTACCTTGCGGGAGGAGCCGGTGGCGTCGCGCAGGGTGCCCACGCTGACCCCCTCCGGCGTTTCGGCCAGCTTTCGAATCATCTGCTTCGCTGCGTCCATTGCGCCGGCTGATATATAGAGGTCGTCGCCGATGCGGAAGAGCCTGCCCTGCTCCGTCAGTACGTTCAGGATGGTGACCACATTTACATCGTTCGGGTAGTTCGCCTGGAAGTTACCCGGCGAGGGCGGCTGCAGACCGGCGCTGTCGAACACTGCCAGCATCTCGTCGGCCGCAGCCTGCCACTTCGGCGATAGGGTAACCTCGTGCTCCGGCAGGCGCACCCCCAGCGCGCCCTCGTTTACCACGACTCCCTGCGCGACAAGCCAGGCAAGCAGCGCGTTAAAGTCGCGCACTGTGGCGGCCTTCGCGAGCGGAGCGCGCAGCCCTTCGCGCGGCATCGCTTTGCGGTAGGGGTTCTGTCGGTGGTACTGAGACACAATTCGCCGGGCCGTGTCGGACAGGCGGCGCGCGGCAACATCCGACAGGTAGCGGCCGTCCGTCAGCACCTCGGCCCGCCCCTCGTCCACCAGCGACTCCAGCGCGACAGTGGCAACGTCCGGTTCCAGTCCCGCGGCGGCAGCGATCTCCGCCACCGAAAAGTCTGCGTGGCGTGCGGCCAGCGCGGCGTAAACGCTCTGCACCGTATCTTCCTCCTTAGCCTCAAACAGAGCCAGCGCGGTGGCGTCTCCCCGGCGGTAGCGGCGCGCGGGCGCAGGGTCACGCACCGTACCGCCTCCGATGGCGCGGGCGGGCGAGTAGGTCCGCACCACGAACCGCTCCCCGCGTGCGGGGGCGGCGGGCGTCTCGCACAGAAGCTGCACCGCTGCCCCCTCTATGCCCGGCGCCACCTCCGCCCCTTCCAGGAGCAGGGCGCGGGCCAAAACCTCGCCGGTCCCCAGGTGGACGCGCACGCGCTCCCGATGCTTCAGCGGGCGCGGAGCGTTCGGGAGCAGCGACAGGCGAACATCGATCAGAGTGGTCGCGGCGAGGGCGCCGGGGGGACACAGAACCGCCCCGCGCTCCACCTGCCCCACCTCGATTCCAGGCAGGTTCACCGCCACGCGCATACCCGGCTCCGCGACCTCGACGCGCGCACTGTGCGACTGGAGCGTGCGCGCCTTCGTGGCGAGCCCCTGCGGCTGCACGCTCACGGCATCGCCGACCCGCAGGGTGCCCGCGAGCAGCGTGCCCGTGACCACGGTCCCAACGCCGGGCAGCGAGAACACGCGGTCCACGGGCAGGCGGAACGGCGGGCGGGGGTCGCGCGGCGGGACGTCCGCTGCGGCGCGGGCGAGCGCCGCCCGAAGCGTATCCAGTCCCTCCCCCGTCTCGGCGCTGAGCGCCACCAACGGTGCGCCCTCCAGCGGCGTGCCGGTCAGCACCTCGCGGGCGGTCTCGGCGGCGAGCTCGCGCAGTTCGTCATCGGCCAGGTCAGCCTTGGTCAGGGCAACGACACCGCGGGAGACGCCGAGCACGGTGAGGATATCGAGGTGCTCGCGGGTCTGGGGCATCGGCCCCTCATCCGCGGCGACCACAAGCAGGGCGACATCCACCCCGCCCGCACCCGCCAGCATGTTCTTCACGAAGCGCTCATGGCCGGGCACGTCTACAATGCCCGCGCGAATCGGCGCCTCGGTGCCGGGCAGGTCCAGAAAGGCGAAGCCGAGGTCGATGGTCATACCCCGCGCCTTCTCCTCTGCGAGCCGGTCCGTCTCGATGCCCGTGAGGGCGCGGATAAGCGTCGTCTTGCCGTGGTCTACGTGTCCTGCGGTCCCGATGATGACGTGTCGGAGGGGCTGCTGCGCGTGCGTCGCCATGCCTGCAGTCTACCGGGCAGCGCCGGTAGCGTCCACCACGCCCGCGCCGCGCCCGGGCGCGCGGATTGACAGTGGCCGTTCGCAGCCGGTATACTTTCCCTGCCGCACCCGCGCTTTTGTGAGCGGCACGAAAGACGCCCGCGCGCCGTGATCCGAAGAGTCTTAGCCCCGGTTCTCCGCAACGAACGCCTCGCGGCCCCCGGCCACCACGTACTCACCTTCTCGGCGCCCGAGTTGGCGGCGACCGCCCAGCCGGGTCAGTTTATCGTGGTTGCGGCGGATACCGGCGCGCAGCTCCTGCGCCGCCCGTTCTCGGTCTTCAACGCCGATCCGGCGACCGGAGAGGCATCCATCCTCTTCAGTCTGCACGGTCCCACGTCCCGGGCGATGGCGCAGTACGCCCTCGGTGACACGCTCGACCTTATCGGCCCGCTCGGCGGCCGCTCCTACACCCCCGACCCGCGCCCCGGCGCGCGGCACATCCTGGTGGGCGGCGGGTACGGCGTTCCACCGCTGGCGTTCTTCGCCCGTAAGCTCATAGCCGCAGACAGGGACGCCCATGTCGTCCTGGTGGACGGCGCGCGCACGCGGGAGCTACTGGTCGGGACGGAGGGATTGGACGAGATCGGGGTCATCCTGCGCCCCTGCACGGACGACGGCACCTGCGGCTTCCACGGGCGCGTGACCGGGGTTCTGGAGGAGATGCTGAACGAGGACGTACCGACCACCGTTTACACGTGCGGCCCTGCCGCCATGATGCGCGCCGTGGCGCAGATGGCGATGGAGCGAAATGTCCCCTGCCAGGTCACCATGGAGGTGTTCATGCCCTGCGGTATGGGCATCTGCATGGGCTGCGCTGTGGGCAAGCCGGATGGGACCTACGTGCGCGGCTGTGTTGAGGGTCCGGTGTTCGAGGCGCGGGAGATCTCGTGGTCGGCATGATCGAACCGAACCTAAGCGTCAAGATCGGCTCGCTTACCATGCGAACCCCGGTGACCACCGGCTCGGGGACCTTTGGCTTTGGCTCCGAGACGGCGGACCTGGTGGACCTGACCAAGCTCGGCGCAATCACGGTGAAGGCGACCACCACGAAGCCGCGCATTGGCAATCCGCCGGTGCGCATGGTGGAGACACCCGCCGGTCTGCTGAACGCTATCGGGCTCCAGAACGGCGGTGTGGACAACTACCTGGAGGAGAAGGTCGCCTTCCTGCGCCGGTACGACGTGCCGGTCATCGTGAATGTGCCCGGGGAGAACCCGGACGACTTTGCCTACGTGGTGCGCCGCATCAGCGAGGCGGGCGCCGCGGACGCGTTCGAGCTGAATATCTCCTGCCCGAACGTAGCGCACGGCCTGGACTTCGCCACGGACCCGAAGAGCGCCGCCGAGGTGGTAACGGCCTGTCGCCGCGCGACGGAGTTGCCCTTGATCGCCAAGCTCTCCCCCAACGTCACCGACATGCGTCCGATCGCGAAGGCTGCCGAGGAGGCTGGCGCGGACGCGCTCTCGATGATTAACACGGTGATTGGCACCAGCATCGACGCGCGCACACGCCGGTTCCGCCTTGCCAACCGCACCGGCGGTCTGTCGGGACCGGCCATCAAGCCCATTGCCCTGTTCCACGTCTGGCGCTGCGCCCAGACCGTGAACATCCCCATCATCGGGATGGGGGGCATCATGAACGCTACGGACGCCGTGGAGTTCCTGCTCGCTGGCGCCAGCGCCGTTGCCGTCGGCACGGTTAACTTCATCAACCCGAACGCCGCGGTCGAGATCTCGGAGGGCATCGCCGCCTATCTCGCAGAAAACGGCTTCACGGACGTCCGCGACATCGTGGGCACGGTCTCCGAATAGCGAAGAGTACAACGAGGTCAGCCGGATGCCCTATCGCACCCTCCCCATTGGCGAGAACGCCCCCGAAGAGTTGAACGCGGTGATTGAGATCCCGCGCGGGTCTTCCAACAAGTATGAGTACGACAAGGAACTTGGCGTCTTCCGCCTGGACCGCCCGCTGTACTCGCCGCTGTTCTACCCGTTCGACTACGGCTGGATACCGGAAACGCTTGCCCAGGACGGCGACCCCCTGGACGTCCTCGTCATCAGTTCGCACCCGACGTTCACCGGCTGCGTGGTCACCTGCCGCCCCCTCGGCGTCCTCATCATGCAGGACGACAAGGGGCCGGACGAAAAGATTCTCGCCCGCGTCTCGCACGACCCGCGCTACCACGGCGTCCGCCGCCTCGGCCACGTCGCCGAACACATCCTCAAGGAGATCGAGCACTTCTTCGAGGTCTACAAGACCCTGGAGGAGAAGCAGGTCCAGATCGGTGAGTGGCGCGATGTGGAAGCGGCGCACGAGATCATCAATCAGTGTCGCCTCCTGCGCGAGGGAGGCGCCCGGGGCAGCGGCGCTTCTTGACGACGCTCCTACCCGCCCGTACAATTCGATATGCTTCGCCCGCTCCTCGCCGCCCGGCGTTCCCGTGCCTTCTTCCTGCTACTGGCTGCCCTGACCAGTCTGCTTCTCGCCCCATCCCCTGATGCGCGGGCGCAGACCGCTCCGGAGGGCGGTGACGGGGAGCCGGTGACCGTGGTGGTCGGCGGCGCAAACCCGGCGTGGGGCATTCCCGCGCCGAACGCCACCTCCCCTGCCGAGCGCGCCCGCCGCGTGGTCTTCGACCAGTTTTCGAAGAAGTATCCCAACATCCGACTCCAGCGCTACTCCAGCCTGCGCATCCAGGGTCAGGCGGCCGAGTCGGGCATCCTGCTCGCCTTTGCGGGAGGCACCGCGCCAGACGTGGTGTATGTCAACTTCCGGCAGCTGCGCAACTATGTCACCCAGGGCTTCCTGCGCCCGCTGGACGACCTGATCGCCCAGAACCCGGATGTGATGGACCGGGTGCAGCCGCGCATCAAGCAGGAGCTGTATGTTGACAACTCGATCTACACAATCCCCTACGCCCAGTACGTCCAGGCGCTCTACTACCGCAAGGATCTATTCCGCGCGGCTGGCCTGAACCCGAACAAGCCCCCGACCGACTGGAACCAGTTCTACGAGTACGCGAAGGCACTCACAGACCACGAAAAGGGCCAGTGGGGGTTCATCTTCGCCCAGGGCACCGAGTCGTACTGGTGGATCAACTTCCTGTGGCAGGCGGGCGGCGAGGTGGCTCTACCAGACCCGAAATCCGGTCTGCACCTGGCGGCCTTCAACTCACAGCCGGGCGTCGAGGCGCTGGAGTTCTACCGCAAGCTGCTGATTGGAGAGTGGACGGACGCCAGCGGTAAGAAGCGCATAGGCGTCGCCACCCGCTCCACCACCCTGCGCCAGGACATCTCCGCCGGCAAGATCGGCATGTGGTTCGCCTACCAGAGCGACGATGTGGCGAACATGAACCAGTACGACCTGAATCCGTCGCTGCTGGGCGTCGCCATCATGCCCAAGGGGCCATCGGGCATCACCGCGAACGAGATTAACGCGGGGATGTGGGGCATCAACTCGGCGGTCAAGGACCCGAAGAAGCTCGCCGCGTGCTGGGAGTTCATTCGCTACATGGCGAGCGAAGAGGCCGCCCAGATCCGGACCACGGCCTACGTCGAGAACGGCCTCGCGCAGCTCGTAAATCCCAACGAACTGGAGAAGTGGGGGTATTCGGAGTTCATCACCCCGGCGCAGCGCCCGTGGATGGAGGCGAACGAGTCTCTCTTCAAGACGGGCAAGCCGGAGCCGAACGGCCCGAACATGGCGTTCATCTACCAGCTCATGAACGAGCCGCTCGACCAGTCCATCCTCTACCCCGAGCGGGATGCAAAGCAGATCCTCGACACGGCTGTCGAGAAGATCAACACCAAGCTGCTGAACTACACCCCGCCGGAGGAGATGCAGCGCAAGCGCCTGATTGCCTGGGGCATCTTCGCGGTGGTCGCCACGGCTATCGCTGGCTTCATTGCCATGAACATCGGCCGCGCCCTGCGGGACGGCGCCCGGAGGCGCGCCGCACAGGCATCCGGCGGCTACGCAACTCCGCTGCC
The DNA here is from genome assembly GCA_937902745.1 of uncultured Armatimonadota bacterium. Lineage (GTDB taxonomy): Bacteria > Armatimonadota > Armatimonadia > Armatimonadales > Armatimonadaceae > CALEKU01. Next base: position 15,147 of record CALEKU010000224.1, on the reverse strand, counting down.
CGGGTCTGTGGCCGCACGTCTGCCGCTGCGCACCCACCTGTCCGCGTGGGCGTTCATGGCCCCTGCCGTCCTCAGCGTCGCCGTGTGGGCCTACTTCCCGCTGCTGCGCGGCATGCTGATGGCCTTCCAGGAGTATCGCATCCTGGGCGGGTCACACTGGATCGGGCTGGACAACTTCATCGAGGCAGTGGGACAGGAGACCTTCCGTATCGGCCTCATCAACGCCTTCTACTTCACCATCTGGCTGCTCGGGCTCGGGTTCTTCCTGCCCATCATCATCGCCCTGCTGCTGAACGAGATTCCGTGGGGGAAGGTCCTGTTCCGGGTCCTGTACTACCTGCCCGCCGTCACCACGAGCATTGTCGTGGCGATGCTGTGGGCGCAGTTCTGGAAGATCGACGGTCTGGCGAACTATCTCCTCGGGTTTTTCGGAGTGGAGCCGCAGAAGTGGCTCCAGGACCCGAACCAGGCCATGTTCGCGGTAGTCCTGCCACTTGTGTGGGCGGGCGCTGGACCGGGTAGCGTCATCTACCTGGCCGCGCTCCAGAGTATCCCGGACGAGATGTACGAGGCGGCGGACATCGACGGGGCGGGCTTCTTCTCGAAGATCTTCCGCATCACGCTGCCGACGCTCTCGCCGCTCATCATCATCAACCTGGTGGGTGCGACCGTCACGGCGTTCAAGGTCATGGAGCCGATTCTGGTGCAGACCGGCGGCGGCCCGGACAATGCCACCTACACCATCGGCCTGGAGATCTGGTACAACGCGTTCATGTACCTGAAGTTCGGGTACGCCACTGCCGCGGCCATCCTCATGGCAGCCCTGCTCATCGGCCTGACCATGTACCAGCTACGCGTCCTGCAGAACGTTCGCTTTGCTGCCGGAAACCGCTAGAAGGCGCTTACCGACCATGGCGCGAACGCGACCGGATAGGGACAGGGTCCGAAACAGTCCTGAGGAAAACTTCACACTGGTCCGTACCGGCCGGGTGTGAAGTTTTCCTCAGGAGCCGGCAGCAACCGGTCGGGTACGCGCCGTGTCTGACCGAGCATGGAGACACAAACCCTCTTCCCGGCTGGGACGGTATCGCGCGGGAAGCTTCTGGCATTACTGATCCTTCTGGCGGGGATGGTCGTCGCGGCAACGGGCTGCGGGAGCAAAGCGTCCGCGGGCAGCAAGGTACGCCCGGGCGCCCCGGTAACTCTCCGCCCCCTGCAGAGCGGCGACACCTTTCATTATGTCGTGCATGCCGGCGTCGGCCCCCTGGAGTCGGACACGAACACCTACCTGACCGTGCGAGTGAACCGCAAGGGCAGCAACCGACTCCTCGTGACGTACACGGAGACGCACCTGCACCGCGCCCGGCGCAGCCGTACGGAGCGGCGGCTGCACCTGCCCCCGCGCGAGCAGAAGATCGAAACGAAGACTGCCCAGCACCTCTTCACGCAGGACGCGTCGGGGACGCTGCGCTGGCAGGGGCCGCGACAGGGGGAGCACCTTTCCCACCTGCTCACCTCCTGCCTCATCCCGGAAATGCGCGTACCGCTGGTACCGGGTCAGACCTATGATTCGGGCGAGGTGGCGCTTCTCGACCCCATGACCGGGCAAACCCGCACTACGGGACGCGTCCGGTACACGGTCAAGGGCTACGAAACGGTGCGGGTGCCCACCGGGAAGTTCGACGCCATACGTGTAGAGTTCGAGAAGTGGAGTGACCTGGCGCAGGCGTCGACCACGTGGACCGACTGGTACACAGCGGATCAGCACCTTGTGAAGCGCGAGTCCGAGAGCGAGGGCATCAAGATCCTCGGCAGGGACACGCGCTTCCACGAGTCGCTGGAGCGCATCGACGCGCTGCCGAAGTTCCAGGAGTACAAGAACTACTGAACTGCCGGGGCGTCGGCGGGCTCCCCCACCGGTTCACCCGCTGGCTCGTTCCCCCGCAGATCCTTTACCGCGCGCTTGGCCTCGTCCTTGCTCTCGTCGAAGGCGGTGCGGATGGCCTCCGGAGTCGGCTTCTTGCCCGTGTGGTAGAACCAGTACGCCGCCTTGCCCGCCGCTACGGTACCTGAGTAGGCGATAGACGCCTTGATGGCTACGCCGACCCCGGCGGGCACCAGACCAGCGACCTCGCGCACCAGGGTGCGCCAGCCGAGGGCCGCGCCCACGGTGCCGATGAGCTCCTTTATCTGCTTGGTATAAGCGGGCTTGCGGCCGTGGGCCGCAGCAATCCGCATAATCATCACGACCTGGTTCTTGGTCAGCAGGATGACGTCCGCCACGGAGCTGGCTGGCAGGAAGATGGCGGAGATGGGCAGAACACCGGGCAACGCAGAGACCAGCGCCACCCCGGCGTTCACCTTGGCGGTCTCGCGGATGATCTTGTTCGCGGCGGGCTGGCGGAAGAGCGGGAAGCGGCGGGCAAGCGCCACGGTCAGCGTGGGCTTCTGCTCGATCATCTGCGCGGCCACCTGCTCCACCGTGCCGGACAGGGGAACGGAGTTCTCGCCCCGCGCCCCGAGGGGCTGGGCGGGGTCGTCCGGAGGGTAGAGCGTGAAGGCGTAGGCACGGGCCGTGTCGGCATCGGGCGCCTCGTCGAACTCCCGCAGATATGCCGCCGCCTCCTCCCGCTCTTCGTCCGTCGCCCGCTCCGTGAGGAACGCCTCCCGGACCCGCCGCCGGGCCTCCGGGTTGCCGACGACCGCCAGCTTGAAGAGCGCGTTCGCCTCGTCCTCGACCGCTCTCGGGGAAACGGTCTGCACAGTCTTCCAGAAGTTCCACGCCGCGCCCGCGCTCATCGTTTCGGTTATCTCCTTGCCGGAAAGTCAGCCCTTCGGCAGCCTTGCTATACCCACCGTACCGGGCATCGAAGCGGCGGGGTTCCCACCGGGAGAAGTGGCGGCGGGGGCGGTCACCTCAGAACAGGCGCCCGCTGCTCCCCCCCGTACCACTACCAACTCCCACCGCCATAGACGCTGCGACGGAGCGAACGAGCTCCTCCACATGCGCGCGCATCTCCGGATCGCCGTCGTAGAGCCAATCGTTGAGCGCGTCCACGTCGATCTCGCCGCGGTCGCGCTGCCAGACCTTCTGCACCACGCCGCGCTCGCACCGCTGGATCAGATCGTCCGCGCTATTGATCTCGGTGTGCAGGCTCGTGCGACGATCCCAGAGCAGCTTATTCTCGTCGCTGTCCGTCCGGTCGAACGAGAAGCACCAGGTATAGAACAGATGATAGACCGTGGAGTTGATCGATTCCCAGGGCACGGACGGACGGTTCTCCTCAAACCAGGCGTGCAGTTGGTCCTTCGCCTCCTTGAGCGACAGGTCGCTCCCGGCCGGGTCGGTGAAGACGTCGTACATGACCCGGATGATCTGGTGGCGCTCGGCGGACGGAACGTGCCTGAAGTTGTTCTCCCGGAGCCAGAGCCGCAGCCGATCCTCCTCGGTAACCGGTTGGGCCGTGGAGGTGGAATAGGAAGATGGCGGCGGGGACGAATGCCCTCCGCTGCTGTGGCCGTTCCCGACCGGAACGCCGTCGTGCCCTACCCCGGTTTCGGCCAGGCGGCCCTTGGGTGCGATGGTTACGTCGCCCACCGCCGGCTTGTGGAGGTCGAGAATATCGTCGTGCGCCCGGAGGAAGTCCAGGAACGAGGTATGCCCGTGCCGCGTTTCGTCGAACATCGGGTCGATGCGCCGCATCTGGGTCTTGAGGGCGGCGCCGGTGACCGGGCGGTTTCCCATCGCTGCCAGCGCCGTTGCCAGAAGCGCGACCGGGTCCATGGGGGTAGAGGGGACGGAGCGCTCAGGCAGGGAGTTACTGCCCGCCGCGCGGATGTCATCGTAGTAGCAGAAGGTGTCGCACGCCTTCGCGAGGTAGTTCGACGTGTTGGAGCGCACTCCAACGCCGATGACCATGCGGCCAAACTCCCGCATCTTGGACACCAGGGGCGTGAAGTCTGAGTCGCCCGAGACCAGAGCCACATGCGTGATGTCGCCCTGCCGGAGTACCACGTCCATGACGTCGATAGCGATTTTGATGTCGGCGCCGTTCTTGCCCTTGTAGGTCAGCGCGAACGTCTGGACAGGCTCCGTCGCATTGTCCAAAAGGTCCGACCGATAATCCTTAAACTGTCCCCAGTCTGCGTAGGCACGCTTAATGACGATACGCCCGTCTGCAACCCGCTGAATCTCTTCCAGAATCCGCTTTAAATCGACCCGCTCGTTTATGAAAAAGTCATCGACCGCCCTCTTGATATTTTCAAAGTCGATGAAGACTGCCACCCGATTTTCTCGATCCATGTACTGCCCTTCATTTCTATCTCCCCTCGTTCTCCAGTGCGGTCACGGCGGCCGTCCGCCTGCGCCGGAAGAATTTCCCGAAATCGATCTCACCCCGACCGAAAATGCCCTGTGGGCGTACTAACATCAGCACAATCAGCAGCAGCGCATAAGCGACCAGGCGGTACTGGTTGAACTCTGCCCCGAGTTGCCCCAGCGAGGAGCGGAGCAGTTCCGGCAGCGCCGTCAGCAGCACCGCGGCGAGGACAGAGCCCGAGATGGAGCCCAGTCCCCCCAGAACCACCATGGTCACAAAGTCGAACGACCGGATGAACCCGAACGAGGTCGGCAGGACGCTCTGTTCGTAGTGGGCATAGAGCGCCCCGGCCACTCCGGCGAAGAACGCGCCCAGTACGAACGCGCTTACCTTGACCCGCGTGGTGTCCACCCCCATCGCCTGCGCGGCGATCTCGTCCTCGCGGACGGAGAGGTACTTCAGCCCCTCCACAGAGAAGCGCAGGTTGCGGGCGACCAGGATCACCACTACTACCGTAAGATACACCCAGAAGAAGGATGCAATTCCCGGAATCGAGATTCCGGCGTCGATGTTGCCGGTAAAGCCGCGCGGCCCGCCCACGGCGTCGGTATTCTCCACGACGACGCGGATAATCTCCCCGAAGCCGAGGGTGACGATGGCCAGATAGTCCCCCCGAAGCCGGAGCGAGGGCTGTCCCACCACAAATCCGATCACCGCCGCGACGAGTCCGCCCACGAGCATGGCGGCCAGCATCGCGGGGGCGCCGGTCAGGAAGCCGGAGAAGGTGGCAGGCAGGTTGCCGTCCTGCGGCAGGAATGGGAACAGGCGCTGGTGCCCGTAGACCGTGAGCGCCGCAGCCACGTAGGCGCCGACGGCCTGGAAGCCGGCGTGCCCGATTGAGAACTGCCCGGTGAACCCGTTGATGAGGTTCAGGGAGACCGCCATGATGATGGCGATGCCCGACAGCATCACGACGCGGAAGACGACATCCTGCAGACGTGCGGGCAGGACGAACGACAGAATGAGGAGAACCGCCAGGGTCAGGGCGATGCCGGCGGCGCGCTTGAGGAAGATCATGTGGCCTGTCCTCCCCTCACACCTTCTCCGGGGCATACCGCCCCAGGAGGCCGGCCGGGCGCAGCAGCAGCACGATAATCAGCAGGATGAACGCTACGGCGTCCGCGAAGCGTGAGGGCTCGAAGCCCCCCCAGGAGGGCGACCCCTTCACCAATGACTCGGCCACTCCCATCAGCATCCCGCCGAGCATGGCGCCGGGGATGGAGCCAATCCCGCCGACCACCGCAGCGACGAACGCCTTGAGCCCCATCTGAATCCCCATGATAGGCAGGATCTTGGCGTAGGTGAGTGCGGCGAAGAGGACACCGCCCGCGCCCGCCAGCGCCGCCCCCAGGCCAAACGTGAACGAGATGACGCGGTCGATGTTGATCCCCATGAGCGCGGCTGCGTCCGCATCGAACGATACGGCACGCATCGCCTTGCCCATGCGGGTGTAGTTCACGATGTACGTCAGCACCGCCATCAGGAGCGCGGCCGCGACCACCATCACCATCTGGTCCTTGGAGATGGTGATATTCCCCATCCGGATCGTCGCTGCCTCCCCCGTAGGCGTGACCTGCGGGAAGAACTTGGGGTCTGCGCCGAAGAGGAGCTGGCAACCGTTGACCAGGAAGAGCGAAACCCCGATTGCAGTGATGAGCGCGGTGAGGCGGGGTGCACGGCGCAGTGGCCGGTAGGCCAGCCGCTCGATGCACAGCCCCAGGACGGAGCAGGCTGCCATTGCGATGAGCAGCACAGGCAGCAGGGTCGCGAGCGCCCCGACAAACGTAGGCTGCTCAGCCACTTTGAGGGCCTTCGCGGAGTAAAACCCCACGAAGGCCCCCACCATGAACACATCGCCGTGGGCGAAGTTGATGAGGCGCAGAACGCCATACACCATCGTGTAGCCGAGGGCGATCAGGGCGTAGATGCTGCCCAGTTGAACGCCATTGATGAGCTGCTGAAGGATCTGGTCCATCCTGTGGCTGTTTTCTTTTCGCCCCTTACTCCGCCTTCGCCGTGGTCGCCGCGGATTCGCCCGCGGCGGCGTCACCGCCCCCGGTCGGGGAGACCGTGGTGACGAACTGGAACTCGTCCCCCTTGACCTGGAGGACTACCGCCGACTTGGTGGCGTTGCGCTGCTCGTCGATCGTGATGTCCCCGGTTACCGCCGGATAGTTCTTGGTCTGGGCCAGAGCATCGCGCACCTTGGCGCGGTCCGCGCCACCGGCGCGCTTGATGGCGTCCGCCAGAATCATCATCGCGTCGTAGCCCTGCGCCACGAGGCTAGCCGGGGGAACGCCCTTCTTCTCCGTATACGCCCGGACGAACTCCTGAACACGCGGCTCCTTGGCATCCTTGCTGTAGTGCGTCGAGAAGTAGCAGCCCTCCAGCGCCTTGCCCGGCCCGCCCGCGCCCGCGACCAGCTTATCCGAGTCCCAGCCGTCGCCGCCGAGCAGGGGAACGTTGATGCCCTGCTCACGGGCCTGCCGGGCGATGGTACCGACCTCGCCGTAGTAGCCCGGGATGAAGATGGCATCCGCACCCTTGACCTGGGTCAACTGCGAGCGGAAGTCAGAGTCCTTGGCGCTGTAGGAGACGTCCGCGGTGATTTTGCCGCCCATCTTCTGGAACTCACGCTTGAAGACATCCGCGAGGCCGACCGAGTAGTCATTGGCCTGGTCGCGCATGACGGCCACGTTGCTGAGTTTCAGGTTCTCGCGGGCGAACTTCGCCATAACGTAGCCCTGGAACGGGTCGATAAAGCAGACACGGAAGATGTAGTCGCCGATCTTGGTAACGTCCGGGTTGGTGGAGGACGGGGAGATCATGGGGATCTGCGCGCGCTGCAACACCGGGGCCGCATTCTTCGAGAGCGTGGAGGCGACCTCACCGATGACTGCAACAATCTTCGGGTCGGAGGCAAACTTGGTCGCGACCGTCTTCGCCTCATCCGGGCGGCTCTGGTCGTCCTGGATGTCGAGCACGATCTTCTTGCCCAGGACGCCCCCGGCGGCGTTGAGCTCGTCCACCGCAAACTGGATGCCGTCGCGGCTCTGAGTGCCGAAGGTGGACGTATCCCCCGTCAGGGAGACGTACACCCCGACTTTGATCTCGTCCCCGCTCGCCGACGCCGAGCTCCCGCCTCCGGCGGTGCCGCCCCCGTCCTCTGCGGGCTTACAGCCCGTGCTGCCCAGAAGACATGCGGCAGCAACGACTCCGGGGAGCAGAATGCGCAAAAAATCGGTCCGTGAAATTCGCACCGGAAGGAACCTCCAGGAATGTCTGACAGATGTTCGAGCGTCGAGAGCCCTGAGACGTGCCGCGCGGACGGTAGCGACTTCCGCGGCGATGCGGGAGGTAACTGCTGCGGGGACTTCCGCGCGGCGGCGGGTAGGGCGGCCACCACTCGTTTGCCGTACCCGAGACGGGCCGGCACGATGGCGGCGCGGCAGCGCCCGCCGGCAATACGCGGCTTTATTTCACCGCCTACGCGCCGAATCCCTGCCCGGCGGGCGGCACCGTATCAAAGATTACGCCGAGAGTGCGGCGTCCTCGTCGTCGAAGATGGAGAAGACCTTCACCAGTCCCGTCATCGAAAAGACCTTGAGGATCTGCTCGTTGCTGCAGATGATCCGGATGCCCCCACCCCGCTCCGTAGCCCGCTTCAGACCAACCACGAGGGTTCCGAGTCCTGTGGAGTCGATATAGTCCACGCCGCGCATATTCAGGATCAAATTTGCGTTCCCGGCCTCAATCAGACCGATCATGCGCTCGCGTAGCGTCGGGGAGTTGTAGGAGTCCACCTCGCCTCGCAGGTCAATGATCGGTATGTTGTTCGCCGTGCGCGTCTCTATACTCAGTTCCGCCATGTCACATCCTCGCTGGTTCTTCCGGCGGACGGCGGCGCCCCCGTCGTCCTGCGCGCCGTTCCGTCGGCCCCATTGCCGCCGCCCCCGCCGCACCGAAATTCGACGTTAGTGTACCTTGCGTAGACCGAATAACATAATGTTATTCGGCCCTCAAAAGCGGAAGGAGTTACGCCCTTCCGCCCCGCAAAGTGATAGCCAAATGGAAAAAAGTGATCTGCAACGCATCGCCATCATTGGTGGCACCGGGGTCGGGGACTTCGCGTTGGAAGGAGAGGCGGAGGTCGTCACCGTCCCCACACCGTGGGGCGAGGGCGCCGCGCGCCTGGGCCGCCTGCGCGGCCGCGACGTGGCCTTCCTGGCGCGCCACGGCGCGGGCCACCGGCTCCCGCCGCACCGCATCAACTACCGCGCCAACATCGCCGCGCTGGCCGCGCTGAACGTCCGCGCGGTGCTCGCGACCACCGCGGTCGGCGGCCTTCGGACCGACCTGCGCCCCGGTGATCTCCTGCTCCTCGACGACCTGATCGACTTCACCCGCGACCGGACCGGCAAGACCTTCTTCGATGGCGAGAACGGTCAGGTGATCCACGCGGACTTCACCCGCCCCTACTCCGACGCTGTGCGCGGCGCGGTTCTGGAGGCGGCGGCGCTTCTCGGCACGGCGGTACGCCCGACGGGAACCTACCTGTGCAACGACGGCCCGCGGTACGAAACACCGGCCGAGGTGCGGCTCTTCGCCGCCTGGGGGGCAGATGTGGTCGGTATGACGGGCGTACCGGAGGCGACACTGGCGCGCGAAGCGGGGCTGCACTACGCCGGCATTTCGCTTGTCACCAACCCGGGAGCGGGCCTGTCCGAAACGCCGCTGACACATGAGGAGGTGGAGAGCGAGATGCGCGCAGCCGGCCCGCGGCTGCGCGCCCTGCTGACGGAGGCCGTGGCGCGTATTGACCCGGCGACACTTCCGACCATCGGTCCTGGAGTACCGCTCCCGAGTTTGGACGCATTTCGGGTACGGTAAAGGGGGATGGCCGCCGGCCGCGGCCGTACAACCGCCGCGGCCCGCCCCACAGTCAACATCAACTGCCGAAAGGATATATCCAACATGCCGTATGTGATTCTCGGCCAGGAGACGAACCTGAGCACGGAACCGTTCCTCAAGGACGGCAAGCACTACGTCCCGCTGCGGGAGGTGGTCCAGGCTCTGGGAGGCACCGTCTCCTACGACAACGCCACGAAGACCGCTACCGCCACCATCTCTCCCTGGGTCGCCACGGTCACCCCGAACACCACCGCGGTGGACGTCTCTGGTAAGGCGGTGACGCTGACCGCGCCGACGTTCATTGAGGATGACGTCCTGTACGTGCCCTACGACTTCTTCTACAACGCCTATGGCTACGAGGTGACGTTCAAGGAAGGCACCGTCACCATCGTCAACCCAAACGCCCGCTGAGTCGCTTGCCCGGCCGCCCTCCTGGGGGTGGCCGGGCTGACCTGCCTGAAAGAGCGGGACGGGGCTCCCTCGACCGGGGGTACAATACACCCAGATGATCGGACTCGAAACGGAATACGGAATCTACGTCGAGGGCAAGGGCGCGCAGGACCTGGTGGCTGAGGCCACCTACCTCGTCAAGGCGGCCCCCGGCCCGGTGGCAACCGGCTGGGACTACAAGCACGAGCACCCCCGGCGCGATATGCGCGGCTTCACCGTGGACCACCTCTCGGTCGATCCGAACGACGCGCAGTTCGAGCAGTCGGGTAAGACGCACCTGAGCGACATCGAGGTGCGCAGCGACCGCGTCCTCCCGAACGGCGCGCGTCTTTACAACGACCACGGGCACCCGGAGTACAGCACCCCTGAGTGCACCAGCCTGCGCGAACTCATCGCCAACGACCGCGCCGGGGAGCGCATCGTGCAGCGGTGCGCGGAGCGGCGCATGGCGCGCAACGGCGGCGTGCTGGTGGCTCTGTATAAGAACAACACCGATTTCCACGGCGCGTCCTACGGTACGCACGAGTCGTATCTGGTGCAGCGGGACCTGCCGTTTGAGAACCTCCTCCGGGGGATGCTGCCCTTTCATGTGAGCCGGCAGATCTTCGCGGGAGCCGGCAAAGTCGGCGTGGAGAACGTCGCGCCCGCGCCGGAGGGCGTCCACTATCAGCTCTCGCAGCGGGCGGACTTTTTTACGACCATCGCGAGCGTCGATACCCTCTACAACCGCCCGATCATAAACACGCGGGATGAGCCGCACGCCGATGCGCGGCGCTACCGGCGCTTCCACGTGATCTGCGGGGACGCGAACTTCTGCGAGATAGCCTCCCTGCTCAAGGTGGGTACCACGCTGCTGGTGCTGCGCCTTCTGGAGACGGGGTGGCTGCCGGAGGGCGTGGACCTGCGCGACCCGGTGGTCGCGATCAAGCAGGTCTCCCGGGACCCGTCGCTGAAGTGGCGCGTCGAGCGGGCGCAGGCGCTGGGCGGCGGCACGATCGGCGCCGTTGACATACAGCGGGTCTACCTGGCAGCGGCAAAGGAGCGGCTGGCAGGCCTTTCGGAGGAGACGGACCTGGTTCTGGCGGAGTGGGAGGCGGTGCTGGACCGGCTGGAGTCCGACCCGCTGTCGCTCTCCGACACGCTGGACTGGGCGGCGAAACGCGCCCTGGTGGAGCAGTACCGAGAGGCCGAAGGGCTGGCCTGGGGCGATCCGGCACTCCAGAGCATCGACCTGGAATATCATAATGTAGACCCGGAGGCGGGGCTTTACCTGGGCCTGGAGCAGGCGGGTGAGGTGCGCCGCCTGGTGACCGAGGACGAGGTGGCCCGCGCCGCCGAGGAGCCGCCCGCCGGTTCGCCCCGCGCCGTAGTGCGCGGGATGGCGGTGCGCCGCTTCCACGAGGCGGTGAAGTCCGTCACGTGGAGCCGGATGCTGCTGGACGACGGCGGCGGTCAGACGGTGGGCATCCGCATGGCGCAGGTACAGGACCTGGACCCGGCGACGGTGCGCGAGGCGCTGGAGCCGGCCCGGACCCCCGCTGCGTTCGTGGCCGCTTTGGAGCGGCTGGAGCGCGAGGCGGGCACCGCGGGTGTGAACGACACCGACGTAAGCGACGATGAAACGGCCGCCACAGCGGGAGCGGCCCTCGTTTAACGGAAACCCCGCGCACCCGGACGCGCGTATTCCCGTTAGGGAATCGTAAGGAGAGAGACGATGCAGGAAATCCGCCTGGATGACCGACTGACACGGCCGATGCCGACCGCCGACCCGCTGCGCAAGCAGGGCGGCGAGGGAGACGGCCCGAGCAAGCCTGACGTGAAGCGCCCGGAGTCGCGCAACATCCTCGACCGGATGAAGCGCGTTGATCCGAACCAGGCGAAGCGGTATCGGCAGCGCTCCGGCGAGTAGCCGCGCGCGCCTTTGACCGCACCATTCACACGACACCGACCGAAATAGAAGGAAGCCCTATGCTTTCGAACCCTGGCGAGGGGCGCGGCGACTTCGCCGCGCTCGTCGGCTGGCGCAGCCCTGTCGCGCCGGACGCCGCGGTGCGTCCGGCGTTTGCTTCTCCGGGCGGGACCACCTCCCCCGGCGACGGGCTGGCGCAGACGAATATCCACGGCACCACCGTCATCGCGGTGAAGTACCGCGACGGCGTCATCAACGTCGGCGACCGCCGTGCGACCGGCGGCTTCGCCATCATGTACGACAAGGCGGAGAAGATCCTCGCGCTGGACGACTACACCCTGATGGCGATCTCGGGGTCGTTCTCCAAGGCGATGGAGATTACCCGCTACCTGCGGCACGCGTTCAAGTACTATGAGCGCTCGCAGCTCCAGCCGATGAGCCTGGACGGCAAGCTCAGCGAACTGGGCAAGGTCATCGCGGGCAACCAGATGGCCGCCCTGCAGGGCATCGGCGCCGTGATTCCGGTCCTCTCGACGTACGACCGTGAGCGCGACGAAGGCCGCATCTTCTTCTACGACGCGGGCGGCGCCCGCTTCGAGACCGGCGAGTACGGAGCGGCCGGGTCCGGGTCCACGCAGATTCGCGGCGTCTTCGAATACATCACCAAGACCAAGGGGCCGTTCCGCGACATGGACCGCGATACGGCGCTGCGCGAGGCGCTCACGCTGCTGGAGATTGCGGCGGACCTGGACGCCGCCACGGGCGGCGCGGGCAAGGTGCTGCCGGTCGCCAAGACCATCACGCGCGAGGGCATCGAGGACGTGGACGAGGAGACCCTGCGAACGGTCGTGAACGAGATCCTCAGCCGCGACCCGCTCGCCGTCAGTCCTTCGGGGCGTTAGAACGGGACCATTAGAACACGATCATGTCTTACAGCCTGTACGATTGGAACCAGTCGCTCCAGCAGCGCAACGAGTACGTCGAGGACCGCCTCAAGGATGGCTCCCCGGTGGTCGCGGTGTCCTATGACGACGGCATCCTGATGCTCAGCCTGCGCCCGGGTCAGCAGCGCAAGGTCTACGAGGTGTACGACCGGCTGATGCTCGGGGCGCTGGGTAAGCAGAGCGATATCGAGTCCCTGCGCATCGCGGCGATCGACACGGCGCACCGTGAGGGCTTCGAGCGCTCGCCGGACGACGTCTCGATCCAGCGGCTCGTTGGCTTCGCCCTGTCGCCGGCGATCAAGCGGGTGTATAACGACCAGAGCGCCATCCCGCTCACCCTGCGCATCGTCTTCGCCGAGATGAACCGCACGCCGGACGAGGATCACTTCTTCGTGATGGGGTACGACGGTGAGTTCGCGCCGCACAACCGGCACGCGGTCGTCGCCGGCACTCCCTACGCCGAGGAGCAGGCGGAGGCCGTGCTGGCGGAGGCGGCCCCGAAAACCCTGGACGAGGCCTTGCGCGCCGCGCTGAACGCCTGGGGCACCGCCCGGGCGCGCTTGTCCCCGAAGAGCGCCGAGGACGACGAGGAGTTCGACCCGCTCCGCGAGGGCGGCGAAAACGGCGACGGCGGCGATGCGCCGCCGGTGTCTGACGACCCGGCGGTCGCGCTGCGCGAGGCGCTGAAGGACGGGGCGAAGGTGGAGGCGGGCATCCTCAGCCGCAACACCACGCGCGAGTCCAAGTTCCGCCTGCTCGACGAGAAGGAACTCGCGCCCGTTCTGGAAGCGTACCAGTAACCGGTACATCGGTTCGTTATTGCCGGCCCCTCCCCGCGCGCCCCACGGCGTGACGGCGGAGGGGCGGCGTTTTTTGAACTGCCTGCTGCGCGCCGTGCGTTCTAAGGTCCGTATTGCGTGGTACAACAGGCTATACAGCACGGCCGCTGGTGTGCCGTGCGCCCTGCCGGCAAGGAATCTCCATGGAGCGACGCATCTTCGGAATCGAAACGGAGTTCGGCTGTCTCGTGCGCGACGAAAAGGCCGGGACCCCCGAACGGGTGGTCGAGGAGGTCAAGAATCACTGCTTCTATCAGAAGAAGTGGGGCCTGATTGACCTGCACGCCCGCGACTACTCGTTCGAACCGGCTCGAAGCGGCGGCTTTCTCATCAACGGCGGCCGCCTGTACATCGACGCGGTCGGCGACCACGAGGAGTACGCCACCCCCGAGTGCACGGACATCTTCGACGCCTGCCGCTACTACAAGGCCGGCCAGTGGATCGTCCAGGGCCTGTTGAACGACCTTGGCCTGGCGGATGTCGCGTCGTTCCACAATAACAGCGTGGACCACTACGGCGGACACACGTTCGGCTGCCACGAGAACTACCTCGTGGAGATGCAGGACGAGGACTTCTTCCGCGCCTCGTTCAACTACCTGCTCCCCTTCCTGGTCACGCGGCAGATCTTCGCGGGGGTCGGGCGCGTGGGCGGGCACCGGCTGAACTTCTCGTCCATGAAGAACTCGGTGATGACGATCTCCGACTACGACGTGGACTATCAGTGGGTGAGCAACTTCTACGGCGTCGAGATCGATCCGACCATCGACTTCCAGCTCAGCCAGCGCGCCGACCACATCGTCAAGACCATCTCCTCGCGGGTGCGGTTCAACCGGGCCATCATCAACCCGAAGTGGGATTCGTACTACAACTTCTCGAACCTGCACCGCCTGCACATCCTGTACGGCGAGGGCAACATGAGCGACTACGCCACGGCGCTCAAGGTCGGTACCACATCCGCCGCGCTGACGCTGGTGGAGGACGGCCTGCTGGGCACCGAGGTGGAGATTCGCGACCCGCTGGAGACGCTGCGCTCGGTGTCGCGTGACCCCACCTGGAAGTGGCAGGTCAAGCGCAAGTCGGGCGGCACGATCAGCGCCATCGACCTGCAGCGCATCTACCTGGCAGCGGCGCAGAAGCGGTTGGCTGGCACCGACGAGCAGATGGACTGGGTCCTGCGCGAGTGGGAGTCGACGCTGGACGCGCTAGAGAAGGACCCGATGTCTCTGTACAAGAAGCTGGACTGGGTCGCCAAGCGCAAGATCTACCAGGAGTTCATCGATTCTGAGGGCGTGTCGTGGCAGGACGAGGTGCTGCAGAGCCTCGACATCGAGTACCACAACGTGAACCCGGCGCAGAGCCTGTTCTATGCGCTGGAGGAGCAGGGCGAGATGGAGCGGCTTATCCCGCACGCGGAGATCGCCGCGGCGGTGGTGGAGCCGCCGCAGAACACCCGGGCGAAGGCGCGCGCGCAGATCATCAATAAGCTGATCGCCTCGAAATCTCGGGACTACGTGATCGACTGGGACCTGGTGTACCTGGCGAAGAACCGGCACCTGGACCTGAAGAACCCGTTCGAGACGTACGAGAAGGAAGCCGAGTCGTTCGGCAAGACCATTTAGGTCGGGTCGGCATCGGCAGGTCGCCGTGGCCGGTGTGGCCGGTGTGGTCGCCGTGGACTGAAGTCCCGGCTTCCGTGATTCAAGCCCGCCTCCGCG
>CALEKU010000223.1 GCA_937902745.1 uncultured Armatimonadota bacterium | reverse complement strand
CGCTGCAACTCCTCCAGCGCCTGCTTCGGGTCCGCTCCGCCCAGCATCACCTTCTCCTCCACCCGTCCGATCTCACGGCTGTAGGTCGGCCAGACCGGGGTGGGCGGCGGGCCAAACGCGTTCTCACCCTGCGCAATGGGGACGCAGAAGCGGTACAGCGGGTCGGTGTGGAAGTACGGGTCCACCTCGGCGGCAGCGATCAGCGGCGGGACGTTATGGACGCCCTTGCAGAACTGCGCCACCGGGCCGGGCGAGGTCAGCCAGTTCAGGAACTCCCAAGCGGCTTCCTTGTCCGGGCACGCCTTGGGGATGACGAAGACGCTGCCACCGGCCGGGGTGACATTCGTACGCCCGGTGCCGTCCGCGGGCGGGGGCAGGGCGAACCAGCCCCAATCCAGGTTTGGTGCGTAGCGCCGGATGAACTCCTGCGCCCACTCCCCGGTCTGCCACATGGCGATCTTGCCGACGAAGAACGGACCACTCGGGGTCTGGTCGCTGCCGAACGTGGTCTGAAACGCCTGCATCCGCCGCAGGTCGTACTCCCGTGCGTACGACTGAAGCCAGGTGAGCGCGGCGAGGTTGCCGGGGTGCGCGGCCGTGACCGTGCCCGATGCCACGTCATACCACTGCCCGCCGAAGACGTAGGCCCAGAGCTGCAGGCTGCCGGGCCGGAAGCCGTAGCGGCGGAAGCTGCCGTTTGCCTCGTATTCCGTACAAAGCTTCGCGGCCCGGTCCAGCTCCTCGGTGGTGGTGGGCGGGCGATCCGGGTCCAGGCCGACCTCCCGGAAGATGCTCCGGTTGTAGGCGATGAAGGCTGTATTCGTGGTGACGGCGAGGCCGTACGTCTGACCGCCTACTCGCAGCATCCGCGCAACGCCCGGGGTGAACTCGGCGTCCAGGTCGCGCCCGGAGCGCTTCAGGTAGTCGTCCAGGGGCGTGAGGACGCCGCGCAGGGCGTAGCCCGCCAGCTCCTCCGCCCAGACCGTGGACATGACATCCGGCGTGGCGCCGCCCGCGAACGCGATGCGCACCTTCTGATAGCCGGACTGCCCGAACTGGGTCAGGATGCGGCAGCGCACGCGCGGGTTCTCGCGGTTGAACTGGGCCACGAGCTTCTCCTGCTCGGCCAGCTCCGCGCCGCTCCAGCCGGTCCAGTAGACCACCTCGCGCCGCCCGTCGGCCGTGCGCTGTAGCCCGCGGCCGCAGCCGCTCGCCGCGAGCGCCGCCGCCCCGGCAGGAAGCAGCGCCGCCCGCAGCAGGTCGCGCCGGGTAACCAGGGGGTTACTGCTCACTCGCCGTTCTCCGTCAGCAAGCGGCAGGCGGCGCCAAGCGTGGCCGGGTTCGGGAATCGCTGGGCCGTATCCTCACCGGCGGCCGGGAAGGGGAGCAGCTGGGCGGCCAGTTCCGCGCGGATGGTCTCCAGCCGTGGCCGGTCGCCCATCGCGCGGACTGCATAGCCCCACCACGTCAGCCTTCCCAGCCGCTCCTCGTCCGGCAGCGTGGCACCGCGGGCCGGGATACCCGCGTCTGCGCGCACCACCGTTTCCGCGGTCAGTCGGCGGTAGAGTGCGCGGTGCCGTGCGCCGAACGGCTCGTCGCCGGGCAGCCACCCGACGGCCATCAGATTCGCCATGACATCCGGATACCACTTCACGAGGCCGCCGGTCATCCTACCGCCATCGGTCTGCAGGCCCACGATGTAGCATCCGGCCTTTTCGTCCCAGAGGTCGCGCGCAATCGCGCTTTGCGTCCGGTCGGCCATCGCGTCCCAGGTGCGGGCGTCCGCCGTCTCGTCCAGAGCGCGGGCGATCGTTGCGGCGGCACGCAGGCCGCGCAGCACCTCGGCGTTGTCCATGGTGTACATCACGGGCCACGTCGGGTGGGCGGTGGTCAGACCGTTCTTCTGGAGCGTCAGGCGGATCGCGTCCACGGAGCGCCGGACGAATGGGTAGCGCCCGCGCAGCCACGGGCGATCCGGCCCGCCCCGGTGCAGGGCGTCCACCAGCTCCAGGTAGGTGGACGCATAGGAGTCGGTGGAGTCGTACTTACCGGTCGGCTTCCAGGGCGCGCCGGGTCCGGCGCGCTCGAAGTCGTAGACGGTGCCATCCGGGTTGCGGTGGGCATCGTACCACAGCGCCCAGCGGCGCGCGGCCTCACGCCAGCGGCGCCGGCGCGCCGGGTCCTTCTCGGCGCGCGCGGCGACCACCAGGCCATAGGCCCCGAGGTGGGAGAAGTAGGGCACCAGGCGCGTGCCGGTCGCGCTGCCGCCCATCGGTAGCGCCCCATCCGGCGCCTGGAGGGCGAGGACGCGCTCCGCGGCGGCGCGCCGGGCCTCTTCCATCGGTGCGAGGAGGTGTCTCATGCTCGGAACGTCACCGTTTGCTCACGCAGCCGTGTCTGCGGTCGGTCATGGAAGAGCCGCCGCGATTCGTCGTCGGGGATATCCCGCGCCGTGATTTTCACGCTCTGGCCGGGCCGCAGTCCCGCCACCGCCAGCCGCACGATGCTGCCGTCCAGACGCGAGCCGGTGATCCGCCCCGCGCTCGTGGTGTAGCGGCGCGTCTCCGCGGCCTCCGGCGCCAGGCGCTTGGTGAAGTGCAGCGCGACCCCGCCCGGAGTGCGCTCCGTCCGTGCGATGCGCGGCGGGTCGGTGTAGATGTAGTCCCCGATGAAGTACTCGTAGCAGGTCGTGCTGGTCACGCCGAGCCGCTCGCAGGCGTCCTCAAACGCCCGTATCCACTTCCAGGAGCGGCGGTTGTCCTTGCCGGAGCCGGTGTCGGCCTGAACCAGCAGGGGCATCTTCGGGTCCACCGCGCGCACCTGGGCGAAGAACGGGCGGAACTTCTCGGGGTAGTCGGGTTGCAGGTCCGCGCGCAGCCAGTCCGGCCAGTGGGTCTGGAAGCCGTAGATGTCCGGGCGCACGATGCGCGCCACGCGGGTGGCATCCGTCCCGCTGTCCCGGCGCATCCGCTCTATTGCGCCCGGCTCCGTCAGGGGCAGCGTCCACACGCACACCTTCACACCGGGAGCGCTGCGGCGGATGCCGCCCGGGCCATTCACCAGGTCGTTCAGGAAGTCGGTCTGGGTCCTCGTGCGGAATTCGATCCACTTCTCCCAGAGCGCCGGGTTGCCCTTCTCACCGCGCGGGCCGTCCGGGTTCAGCAGGTCGGGCAGACCCTCCTTCTCCTCGGGGTACATGCGGACGAACGCCGCCCGGCAGCTCTCGCAGAAGCAGCCGTAGGCGGGGGCGGTCGGCCCCGGGTACTCGGGCCAGTGCGGCTCCACGAGGTCCACGCCCTGGAACGGCTGCGCCTTCAGCAGAGTGCCCACCGCCCGCTTCTTCCACGCGCGGTACTCGGGGTTGTTGAGGCACAGGTGGAGGAAGCCGGGGTCCGGCTGCTTGCCCTCCAGAACCGTGCGCGTGACCATGCGCCACTTCTCCCAGCCCGGCGGGAGGTCCTTGGCGGTGTAGCTCCCGTTGCAGAAGGTGACAAACCAGACGCCGATACCCGCGTTGTGGAAGGCGCGCATCAGAGCCGGCTGGAAGCTGCTTTCGGCGGTCAGGACGTAGCGGACGATCCGGTAGCCATTTACCAGAATCTCGGAGGCGATGCTCTCCGGGGAGCGGTCCTTGTAGTAGGAGAAGCCGGGGTCCACCTGAATGCTGCGCCCGAAAACGGGCAGATTTTTGCTGCGGTTCATGTGCGTGTGAAACCTGTGTTCGTATATGCCGTGTCGTATCCGCCGCTTCTACGCTGCGTCGAGGCTTATCCAGGCGCCGTCCGCGCGGCGGGAGCGCTCCGCGCCCTCGATTACCGCGACCGTGTCCAGCGCCTCCTCGGGCGGGGCCGGCGGTTCGCCTGTGCGGAAGAAGTCGAGCACCGCCTTAAGCTGGTCGTGGTAGAAGCCGTCATAGTCCGCCACCTTACCGGCGACGTACCGGTTCCCGGTGCGCGCCGCGAACGTCCAGGAGAACACCTCCCACTCGTTCTCGGCTGCGCGCACGTCCAGGTGGGCGCGGCGTTCGCCGCCAAAGTCCAGCGTCACCCAGCGGGCGGCGTCGGAGCCCGAATCGGCAACGCGTCGGACGGCCGATCCTCTGCCCATCAGGCGCAGCGCCATCGCGACCGTATGGACCCCGTAGTGGTCCCACTTGCCCATGCCGCGGGCTACCACCTCGGTGACCGTCTCGCCGGAGCGGGCGATCTGGGCAAGCGCCTCCTCCACCTCGCGGGCGTGGCGTAGGGCGGAGCAGGAGTAGATGGGAGCGCCGTGCCGCCGCGCGAGCGTTACGATCTCGCGGGCGCCGTTGGTGTCGGCGGCCAGCATCTTATCGAGGAAGACGGGCTTGCCCGCCGGCAGGACGTTCGCGGCGAGCGCCGGGTGCGTGTCCACATCGTTCGGCGCCAGGAGCAGCACCGCATCGGCCTCGCGCACCGCCTCCTCCACCGTGTCGGCGCGGCGGACACCGTGCTTGGCGCACCAGTCATCACCGGTCGGATGCGATTCGTAGGCGACAGTGAGAGCGGCCTCCTCGCCCGCGAGCGGGCCACGGAGCAACTCGGAATACTTGTCGGCGTGGAAGTTGTTCAGGTGGTGATCTACCACCGCAATCTTGAGCATGGGGAGTATCGTCCGGGGCGTCCGGTCCGGCAAGGTGCCGGACCGGACGGGAGAGTTACGGGGTCTGCGACGGCGGCGCGGCGGCCGGTCCCGGCGGCGGGACGCGCCCGCCCGGCGGCGGCGGCTGCATCCGCTGGCCTTGCGAATTGAACGCCGGCGGCGGGGGGGTGGACTGCGCGGACGGTTTGCTGCCGCCCGCTCCGCCGTCCTCCGTTGCCTTGTTGCCACATCCCGCGGCGCAGAGCGCCAGGGGCAGCAGCATCAGGGCCAGGGCCGAGGCGGACGCCCACGCGCGGAGTCCGAGAGCCTTCTTACTTCTCATCGTCCCACACCTTGACATTGCGGTAGATGTTGTAGTCGTAGTCGCCGACCGCGGACGGGTTGCGGGTGGGCGGGCCGCTGAACTTGACGTGCCCGTCGAAGAACACCACATTTATGCCCCCCGCATGGCGCGGGTAGCCGTAGTTCCACCAGGGCGTCGCCGGGTTGCTGGAGCACCAGTACATCTCGCGCTTGCCGTTGTTATCCAGGTCCGCGTAGCAGCCGAACGACGACCAGATCTGGCCGTAGCCAACCGCGGGATCGGTCCAGGTGTCGGCGATGATGCCGATCTGGGAGGGCGCGTCCAGCATGGACTCCGAGACCGGCACCGGGGTGTCTGCCGGCGCATCCCAGGGGAGGCGCGCGAGGACGCGCTCATTCAGGCCGTAGCTGACGTTGTAGTTGACGGGCGGGTAGTCCGCGGTGCCCGTGGTGCCCTCGGCGGACGGGCAGGCGAAGACCTGCTGGTTCTTCAGGTACGGCATGATGACCTCGGTCCAGAAGACCGAGATCGTCGGCGTGAAAGCGGCGGCGCTGGGACCGGGGTAGGGACAGTTGAAGGCCGTGCCGTCGTAGTCCTCCATGTACATCGTGACGCCGACGCCGATCTGGCGGGTGTTGTTCAGACAGGCGGTCTGGCGCGCCTTTTCGCGTGCCTGGGCGAACACCGGGAACAGGATCGCGGCGAGGATCGCGATGATCGCGATGACGACGAGCAGTTCGATCAGGGTAAACGCAGAGCGTTTCCCCGGGGTGAGACCGGAGGACATGCCCGAAGCGAGGCCCTCTCGGCGGCGTGATGCCATGTTCAAACTCCTTTCGAACGAAAAGCAACGAAAAGCAACGGGAAGCGCGGCGGTGGCAGTATCACTGCGGCTGCGGCGCCCTCATCAGGCGGCCCGGCGCGTCACGGCAGCGTGAACTTGTGAGCGTGTGTTCCTTTTCTCGCGTCCTCTAAAAGTAAATACGGTTTTATCCTGGGGAAAACGTTCCGCCCCTGTCATTTTCCGAGGAGGGAGTGATCTCCGGGGCGGGCCCGGTGGAGTCGCGCACAACGATGCGGGGCGTCAGCACCCGGTTGGGCGCCACCTCGCCTTCTATCCGCCGAATCAGGAGGTGCATGGCCGCCTCCCCCTGCGACACCTGCGGCTGGTGTACGGTTGTCAGCGACGGTGTGATGAGCTTCGCCCAGCGCAGGTCATCGAAGCCAACCACGGATATCTCACTGGGCACCCGAACGCCTGCGTCCTGGAGTGCCTTGCAGACCCCTACGGCCAGCAGATCGCTCGCACAGAAGACCGCGGTGAAGTCGCGCCGGGTGCGCAGGCGGGTCGCCATCGCATAGTAGGCCGTCTCCATATCCGGGTCGCCGTCGAGCAGGCGGACCTCCAGGCTTGCGCCGCGCTCCGCCAGCCACTCTCCTGCGCCCTGCGCCCGCAACTCTCCGAAGCGCTCGTCGCCGGTAAGGAAAAGGATGCGACGGTGCCCCAACTCATAGAGATGCTCCGCGGCGATGCGTCCGCCCAGCAGGTTGTCCACCGTCAGGCTCGCCTCGCCGGGCACGGGGTCCGGCCCCAGGAACAGGAAGGGGACGCCCGCATCTTTGAGCCGCGCCCGGGCGGAATCGGGAAGAGAGTAGACACTGCCCACCACGCCGTCCACCTGACGGCTGATAAGGCGGTCAACCAACTCGTCGGCATCACGGTTCAGGGAGCGGGCGCTGGCGCCAACCACGGAGCTGACAATGATGTCGTACCCCCTCTGCGCCGCGACATTCTCGATGCCCTGGACGACCTCTTCGTAGAACGAGTCGGTCAGGCGTGAAAGGAGGACTGCCACCAGATGGCTGCGCCCCGTGTTGATCGCTCGGGCGAGCTGGTTGGGCAGGTAGCGGACCTGGCGAGCGTACTCCTTCACGCGGCGCCGCGTGTCTTCGTTTACGCCGGGAGCGTCGTTCAGGGCCATGGAAACGGTGCCCTTGGAAACGCCCAGATGCCGGGCAATATCTTGAATTGTGGTTCGTTGTGCCAACAGTGGCCGTGCCTGTTCGGGTTCGGGAGCAGGCGCCGCTCCCTGGCTGGTTGATGACATTGTAACCGCCGCTCTGAATGCTGTCAATACTTGAATCGGTTAAAATGGGCGCTGCGGAGACAGACAGCACCCCTGTTGCTCTCTCTCAATACGCGAGAAAATCCCCGCAATAGAATCGAATAAGCGGGGGTTTTCTGACGATTGAACGTGGTTCAGAACGATAGCTGCGTTCGGGATGCGAGGGGAAGAATGCCGCTAATCACTGTGCTAATGCGGAGGCGATTTGAATCGGTTAAAAAAACTCCCCCTGGCGGAAACCTGTGAGGGTCGCCGTCAGGGGGAGTGACGAGAACGGTTTAGTGGCGTCTGCGGCCCCGGCGTCCGTTGCTACTGCCCTGGAGGAGCGCCCACTCCTTCCACTCGGCTTCGGTCGCCTCCGCCATCCGGGCGGCTGACTTCTGCAGCCAATTGCTGCCGTGCCGATCCAGGTCGCGCCACACCTCCCGCAGCGCCTCCTCGCCTGCGCCGATATGGATATTGGCGGTTTCCCGGCCCATCGCGCGGAACAGCTCGTCTTCCAGCTTGTCCGGGACCGACCCCAGCTCTACCTTGATGCAGTCCGCCGAGAGTCGCCGCACAAACCAGATGTCCTCCATCTCCCCGCTCAGGTCGCGGTGCCGCAGCACCCGCACACAGGGGTCCGGGCAGCGCACCGCGCGGGCGAGAGCGTCCTCATAGCGCACGGGGCCGCCCTCGCGCCCGCCGGCCCAGTGCCAGGCCGACGGGCACAGCGACTTCGCCTCGCGCGCCACCTTTCCGCCCTTCCACTCCGCCACCGCCACGAAGCGCTGGCGTCCCAGGCTTCCCAGGCCGGCATGGCGCCGGTTCCACGAAATATATCCAAGGTCCTGAACGTCACCGGGGAGCAACTCCATCATCGCATCCCGGACCTCATCCGGAATCTCCCCCTCCTTCAGGTTCCGGACCTTGTTCGGGTCCTCGAACTTGTGCCAGAAGTCGTCCGGGTCGCCCACCTGGCGGATGGCCAACTCGTAGAGCCACTCGTTGCGCTCGGCCAGCACGATTGGGCGCACCTTCTCGCGCCCCTCCTTCAGGCAGCGCTCTATCGTGGCGTGGTACCCGCGCAGGATCTCGGCGCAGGCCTCAGAGAAGCCGATCTGGAGGTAATCCAGGTCGATAGCCAGCTTCGCGCTGGTTGCGAGGCGGACCAGATCGTTGGTGTAGGGGATCTCGCACGCCTCATCGAAATCATTGACGCCCCACACCAGGCGTCCTTCCTCATCGCGCCACGTGCCGAAGTTTTCCACGTGCAGGTCGCCGACCGCTAGCACCTCCGGCGCGTCCACCAGGTCGGAGCACACATCGGGCCAGATCTGCGCCCACCGGTAGAAGGTGGCGCGGAAGAAACGGAACGGGTCGCGCGCCATCTCGTGGTGCTTGCGCTCCAATCCTTCCGGGTCCAGCTGCATGTGACTCCCGAGCCACGCCTCGTAGCGCTCTGTCGCTTCCTCGAACTTCATGGACGGTTTCCTGTTCCTGCCGAAAGCAAGCGCGCGCGTCACGCGCGCATATGTCAAAGCCGCGCGTGCGCGAGCGCGGCGCCCCAACCCGGTGGCGCCGTGGTTTGTCGTCGAGCCGCCCGGGCAGCACATCGTTCGACGGCTGCGCAGGCGGGTGGGAAGGCTCTACAGGAAAAGGTCCGGTGGGGGAGCGCGCGGCGCCGACTCGGTAAAGAAGGCGCGGAAAAGAGGAACGCGGACGGCGGCGGACTGCGCCGCCGGCACCGTGAGGGCGCTGCGCGGTGCGAGCGCGAGCGCGCTCCCCTCAGCGGTGGCCGCATCCGCAGAGAAGTTGTTGGAATCGCCTCGCTCGCCCCCACCCCTGCGCTGCTTCAGCGCGAAAAAGCCGTGGGCGCGGGGGCGAATCCGGACAACATCGGTGTTCCGGGTATCGCGTCGGCGGATGGCCGGGGCGGGGCGATGCCGGTCCGGCACGCTCGGCCGGAGCGCGGTTCTGCGAGGGGCAGCGCCGGGCAGAACGCGCTCCGCCCCGGCTGCCGTCCGCACCGGCAACAGGAGGGCGAGGGGGGGCGCGCAAAGCCACAGGAGGACCACCCAAATCGCAGAGGAACGTCGCACCATCGCCGTCCATTGTAACAGACGTTAATAAACATGCTGTATACATATTGCCAGCGCCGATTGTGCGACTCACTGCAGGGGGGAGAGCCATCCCGCGTACGATACAATGAAAGGCGATGCACAGGATTCGCCCCGTACTGTTGTGGCTGTTCACGGCGATAATGCTGCTATTGTCGCCGTTTGCTCGCAGTGCGCGCGCGTCCTCCCCTTTTGCTCCCCGCTTCCCCGCCGCGGCGTCCCTGGCCGTGTCCTCCGCCTCGCCGGGTCTCGCCGCGCCGTCGGCCACCCGGGCGGGCGGCTCCCGCCTGCGCCAGCGCGACGCCGCGCGGGACGTTGCGGTGGTAGATCAGCGCCAGCAGTCCCAGGTCACCTCCACGAAGGGCTTCCGGTTTGGGGGAGGTTCGCCGGATGAGGCGGCGCCCTGCGCCCTGACCGCTGCGGTGGGCCTGCCGCGGGCGCTCCTTGCGCCCGCGCTGTCGCGTCGCGGCCCGCCCGGTGACTTCGCCCGCTCTCGCCCCGCTTCCACCCCCTCCTCGCCTCGCGACCCTCCCGTTCGTCTCCTGTAAACCCGCCGACTCTACCACGGCCCCCGCACGCGCCGCGCGGTTGCGCGTGACGTAGCGGCAGAGATCCGCCCCCGGCTGCACCGCTGGCAGCGTCGATCTTCTCCTGCTTCGTAGGCGCCCGCCCGTTCGCTGCGTGCTGATGTCGGCAATCCTCCCTGACGCCTGCGCCGCCCTGCTCGAATCTCTGTCGGGCCGGGGGAGCGGGCCGTTCACGCTCACCGCCTCCCGGGCGCCCGGATACGGGGCGCCGCCGGGAGCTTCCAGGGTCAACAAAGGAGATAACCATGAGATTGGAACAGCGTACGGCCGCGTGCCCGATCGGCTCGTGCCTGCCCGGGCACGAGCCAACCAACGGCGCGCTCTCCTGCCATCGCCTCCATCCCGGCTGGGCCTGGCACGCCGCCCCCCGCGTCCATGGTCCGCCCCCGCTGCCGCTGCGGCTGCCTGTCCGCTGCCTCCGCGGCGGGGAGAGGAGGGGCGCCTGATGAACGAACACATGGAATTCCAGGGACTCCACGGCTTCGGGTTCCTGGGGGAGATCGGGGTGGTCCTCGTGGCCGCCTTCTGCGGCGGCCTGCTCGCCCGGGCGCTGCGTCTGCCGGTGCTGGTGGGCTACCTGCTGGCGGGCCTGGTAGTCGGGCCGCACACACCCGGGTTCTCCGCGGACGAACTGACCGTTAAGGCCGTCGCGGACCTGGGCATTGTCCTTCTGATGTTCGCTGTGGGCGTGCAGTTCTCTCTGGACGAACTCAAGCACGTCCGCCGTACCGCTCTGGTGGGGGGCGGGGTGCAGGTGGGCGGCACCATCCTGATTGGCATTGTGCTGGGCCTCTGCGTTGGCTGGGGGCTGTACGGCGGCCTGTTCCTGGGGTGCGCGCTCTCGCTCACCTCCACCGCCGTAATGCTCAAACTCCTGGAGGAGCGCGGCGAACTGGCCAGCGCGCACGGCTCCGTGATGATGGGCATCTCCGTGGTCGAGGACCTGTCGGCCGTCCTCATGGTTGCGCTGCTGCCCTCTCTGGCCGCCTTTGGGCAGGCGGACGGCGCCATGGCGGCTCTCGCCGAGGTCGGGGTCGCGATTCTCAAGGCCGGCATCTTCCTGGTGGCTACCGTTTTCCTGGCCACGCGCGGTGTGCCCGCGCTGCTAGGGCGGGTTGCCCGCACCGGCTCGCGCGAACTCTTCCTGCTCGGGGTGATCTGTTTGTGCTCCGTCGCCGCGTTCTCCGCGGAGCGGCTGGGGCTGGGGCTGGCGCTCGGGGCCTTCCTGGCCGGCATCGTCGTCTCCGAGTCGGGCTATGCCCATGAGGTGTTCTCCCAGGTGCGCCCGCTCCGCGATGTCTTCGCCTCGCTCTTCTTCGTCTCGGTCGGGATGATGCTCGACCCGGAGTTCGTCCTCTCGCATGCGGGCATCGTGACCGCGGTCGTCCTGGCGATCCTGATCGGCAAGTCGCTGGTCTCGATGGCGCCCCTGCACTATCTGGGCTGGCAGGGCAAGACGGTGATTCTGGCCGGGCTCGGGATGGCGCAGATCGGGGAGTTCTCGTTTGTGCTGGCGACCATGGGCGCCGCGCGCGGCCTGATCGGCCCGGAAGTGTCCGGGGTTATCCTGGCTGCCGCGCTGGTCAGTATCCTGCTCGCACCGTTCGTCTACGGCGGCGGGGACCGGCTCTACCGCGCCATGATGCGCCGCCCTGCGCTGGCCCGTCTCCTGGATCAGCGCTACACCCGCCTCGCCTCCGAAGCGGTTCAGACCGAGCGTGCGGCGGCGGCGAACGCGCCCACGGAGGGAGAGGAGGAGGACGGCCCCCGCGTCCTGGTTCTGGGAGCGGGGCGTGTGGGACGCTACGTCTCGGACGCGCTTAAAGCCAAGCACGTGCCCCACACGGTTGTGGACTACGACGTGAACGCCGCTGCGCGCCTGCGCCAGAACGGGGGCGAGGAGTGGGTCCACCTGATCTTTGGCGACGTGACCAGTGAAACGGTGCTCGCGCAGGCGGACCCCGCCGGCGCGGCGCTGGCGATTGTCGCGCTGCCGGAGGCGGCCACCTCGGAGATGGCGGTGCGTCTGCTGAAGCGGATGGCGCCGGATCTGCCCGTAGTGGTGCGTGTCCACCGGGGCTACGACATTCCGGTACTGCGCCGGGCCGGTGCGGACGCGGTGATTCACGCCGAGTTCGAGGCGAGCACGGAGATGATTCGACAGGGGCTGGACCGCCTGGGGCTGCCGGACCCCGAGGTGGACGCCTACATTGAGAAGGTCCGCCAGCACCGCTACCGTCGGGAGGAGGAGGAAGACGAAGACGAAGCGGCGCTGACTGCCTGACCGCCCGCCACGCAGCGGGCGGAGAGGGAGAAGAATGAACAAGGAGCGTATTCTGTCGGGACGAAGAAGAAGAGAGAGTGCCGCAACAGTGGGGCAGGCCGAGAAGACGCCGCGGCCGCGAACGAACCCCGTCGCCCTGCGGGCCGCCGTGCTCGGCACGGTCACATCGCTCTTCATCGGGCACGCCTGTGTGCAGCAGGCCGTGGAGGTGGCGGACGCCGCGCGCGCCGCGGACGCTGCTGCCACCACCGGACCCGGCGAGCCCGACGGCGGGATTTCCGACACGGTCTTGATCGCGGCTGAGGTCACGGAGGCAGCCATGGCGAACTTCGCTGTGGTGATTCCGTTCTCACTCATCCTGCCGCTCGCCGCGTGGAACCTCGCCCGCAAAGTCGGTGCGCCGGTACCGCTGGCGGTGGCGCGATGCGCCGCCCTGACCGCTGTCGCCGTATGGCTGCTGTCGGTCGGCTTCGTCCGTTTCGGCGTCCGCCCCCTGCTCCTGGGGCAATAACACGTCGCGGAGGGGGCCGGACGCATAAGGACGTCCCGCCCCGCCCGCGCCTTGAGAGGATCTATTTCTGCTATGTCTACTATTCGGGAAGCCACGCTGCCCGGCGTCGGGCGTAAGTTTCAGGTCGAGACCGCGAGCGGGGACCGCCTCGTCATCGTCCTGCACGACGACGGCCGGCGCGAACTCTACCACTTCGCGCGCGAGAATATGGACCGGCCCGCCTCCGTCCTGACCCTGCTGGATGGCGAAGCGCGCCAGGTCGCGGGCATCGTCGGGGGCCTGACCTACGTGCCGAAGGCGCTGCCCACCGCGGAGATCGTGCTGGATGACCTGGTGCTGGAGTGGTACACGCTGCCGGATGGGGCCGCCTGTATCGGCAAGACCATCCGCGACCTCATGGTGCGCACGGTCAGCGGTGCCTCCATCGTCTCCATCATCGAGGAGAACGGGGCCAAGTCCATCAACCCCGGGGCGGATACGCGGCTCAACCGCGGGGCGACCCTGATCGTGGCCGGGGACCGCCGCACCATCGCGGCGCTAAAGAGACTCCTCCAGGAAGGGAGGACGTGAGCGTATGGACCACCACGTCCTGCAGGTCGGCCTGGCTCTCGCGCTCGTCTCCGCCGCCGCCCTGCTCTCGGCCCGGCTGAAGTTCTCCATCGTCCCGTTCCTGATTCTGGCGGGCATGGCAGTCGGCCCGCACGCGCCCAAGATCGGAGTCTTCGACTTCCGCTTCATCGAGAGCGCCCCCCTGATCGCCTTCCTCGGGCGTATGGGTGTCCTGTTTCTGCTGTTCTACCTGGGGCTGGAGTTCTCGGTCACGCGCCTGATTCAGGCGGGGCGCTCAATCGCGATCGGAGGCTCGCTCTACATCGGGATCAACTTCAGCGCGGCGCTCGCCTTCGGGTTTCTGATGGGGTGGCCGGTGAAGGAGGTGCTGGTGGCCGCGGGGATCATCAGCATCTCGTCCAGCGCCATTGTCGCCAAGGTCCTGTTTGAACTGCGCCGCACCGCCAACCCCGAGACGGAGATGATCCTCGGCATCATCATGTTCGAGGACGTATTCCTGGCGGTCTACCTGTCGCTGGTGTCGGGAATCGTCCTGAGCGGGGCGACCTCGGTGGGGGGCGTGCTGCTGTCGGCGGCGCTCGCGCTGGGCTTCATCCTCGGCTTTATCGTGCTGGGGCGCATCGCCACGCCTCTGCTGAACCGTAGCCTGACGATCGCCTCGAACGAACTGTTCGTGCTCATCGTCTTCACCGCTCTGTTCCTGCTCTCCGGCCTGGCCGAGACGCTGCGGGTGGCCGAGGCCATCGGGGCGCTGCTCATCGGTCTGGTGCTGGCGGAGACGGACCACTCCGAGCGTATCGAGCGGCTTGTCCTGCCGTTCCGCGACTTCTTCGGCGCGCTCTTCTTCTTCAGCTTCGGGCTGAGCATCGACCCGTTCACGCTGGGCGGGGCGGTGGGGGTGGCGCTCGGGGCGGTGGCGGTGACGCTCACGGGCAACGTCGCCGCCGGCATGCTGGCGGGTCGGAGCGCCGGCCTGACTCCCGCGCAGTCGTTTACTGTGGGCATGACCATCGTGTCGCGCGGCGAGTTCTCGATTATCATGGCGAACCTGGGCAAGGCGGGAGGGCTGATGCCCCTTCTGCAGCCGTTCGCGGCGCTCTACGTGCTGCTGCTGGCGATTCTGGGGCCACTCCTGACCCGAGAGTCCGAACGCCTCTACGCTCTGATCGCGCGCCCGCGCCCGGGAACCGGGCAGCAGGAGCGCGATGTGGCGGCGCTGGGTGAGGCGCCCCGTCCGCCAGTTCCCTGACAGGAAAACACGACGCTACGGCGGCGCGCACGGGACCGGGCCAGTGAGCCCGTTTATCTCTCACGATCGGAGGAGAAATACTAACTCGTACGCGCGCCGTTGCGTCGGTGGGGACCGGGAAGGCCGCCGACGGTGAAAGGGGAGCGAGGACGTTCTCGCCGGGGGGACCCGCACGGCAGCGGCGACGGAGGAGTGGAATCCATGCTGGCGATGAACTTCCGGGGGCCTCAGCGGGTCCGGATCGATGAGAAACCGGTGCCCGAGATCCTGCATCCGCAGGATGCCATCGTGCGGGTCACGCGCTCGTGCATCTGCGGCTCCGACCTGCATCTGTACAACGGGTCGGTGCCGGACACCCGGGTCGGAATGACCTTTGGCCATGAAGTCACGGGGGTGGTGGAGCAGGTGGGGCCGGAGGTGGAAAACCTCAAGGTCGGTGACCACGTCCTGGTGCCGTTTAACATCGCCTGCGGCAAGTGCGTCTTCTGTCGGCAGGAGCTCTACGGCAACTGCCACGAGTCCAACCCCGAGGCTACCGCGGTCGGGGGCATCTACGGCTACTCGCACACCGCGGGCGGCTACGACGGCGGGCAGGCCGAGTACGTCCGCGTCCCATACGCAGACGTGGGGCCGGTGGTTATCCCGGAGGGCATGGACCCGGACGATGCGGTGATGCTCACCGACGTGGTACCCACGGGGTACCAGGCCGCCGAGATGGGCGGCATCCAACCCGGCGACACGGTCGTGGTCTTCGGGGCCGGTCCCGTGGGCATCATGGCGGCCCGTTGCGCCTGGCTCTTCGGGGCGGGCCGCGTCATCGTAATCGATCAGATCGACTACCGTCTCGATTTTGTGCGGCGCTACGCCCCCTGCGAAGCTTATGACTTCCGGTCTATTGGCGACCCGGTGCTGTTCCTGAAAAAGACGACCGACTGGCTGGGCGCGGACGTCTGCATCGACGCCGTGGGCGCCGAGGCCAACGGCAGCCCGGCGCAGAACCTGCTCGGCCGCGGCATGAAGCTGGTGGCCGGGGCGACGCCCGCGCTGCACTGGGCGATCAACTCTGTGAAGAAGGGCGGCATCGTCTCCATTGTCGGCGTGTACGGCCCCACTCAGTCCCTCGTGCCCATTGGCAATGTGGTGAACAAGGGCATCACCATCCGGGCGAACCAGGCGTCGGTGAAGCGGCTTCTGCCGCGCCTGATCGAGCACGTCCAGAACGGCATCCTGGACCCGAAGGCCCTGATTACCCACCGCATCCCGCTGGAGTATGTGTCGGACGCTTACCGGATGTTCTCGGCAAAGCTGGATGACTGCATCAAGCCGGTGCTGCTCCCACCGGCCGCCCGCGCCTGAGAGAAGAAGGAGAGAAACACGATGGAACAAGCCATAATCGACCCCGCGCAGGTGAAGGGGTGGGGAATAGACGCCGATCCGAAGAACGACCCCACCTACCCGATGCGGACGCGCACCGGCGAGGAGCACGTAGGCTACCGCTGGGAGCGCCCCCCGCTGCAGCCGCGCACCGTCGAAGTCCTGCACTCCAACGAGCGCCCGAACGTCAGCGCCGTGTTCGGAACCTCTACCCCACCCTCCGGGCTGAGTGGCATGCTCCGCCGCGCCGCCTTCCAGTATAGTGAGTCCAGCTTCGGACACTGGCTGCCGCTGATGCTGGCGGACCGAATCAGCGTTATGGAGGGCTTCCTGGGCGATGTGGGAAGGGGGCACTTCCCCAACATCTTCGTCGAGCGGGGCGGGAAGGCCGAGTGGAAGTACAACCGGACGGCCGTGATGGTGCCGGCGCTGCTGGGGGCGGCCCTTGCGTCCGCGGCGCTTATTTACCTGTACCAGCGGCGCCCGACCGAGGAGCGCTCCCGGGCACGGCGCCTGCCTGCACGACCCGACGCTGCCTGACATATCATACGCGGGGCCGCGGGAAGGGCGCGCAACGCTCCTTCCCGCGGCCCTTTGTCTTGTCTTGTTCCCCTGAACGCTGGGAGGTCACGGGCGTCCGCAGAGCGTATTCTGAGGTGCCATGACAGCAGAAGCGGCGGCAGCGCCGCCGGGCGGGGAGACCTTCTACCTGATCGACGGGTACGCGGCGATCTTCCGCGCGTACTACGCCATCCGCCGCCCCTTCTACAGCCCCACCACCGGCGAGGAGACGCAGGCCGTCTTCGTCTTCGCCCGCATGCTCCACAAGCTCTACAGCACGCTCGCCCCGGACTACCTCGTGGTGGCGCTGGACGCCCCCGGCGAGACCTTCCGCGACGAACTGTACCGCGGCTACTTTGAGTCGCCGCCTTCCGAGGAGAAGCCAGCCGACACGCCCGTGCCAGAGGTGCCGGGCTACAAGGGGACGCGCCGGGCGACACCGGACGGACTGAGCGCGCAGATACCGCGCATTCTGGAGCTTCTGGAGCTGCTGGGCATCCCGATGATCGGGAAGGCGGGCCTGGAGGCCGACGACGTCATCGCCACTCTCACCGAGCGGGTGCTCGCGGAGAGGCCGGACCTGCGGGTGCGGATCGTCTCGCGTGACAAGGACCTGGAGCAGCTGCTGCGGGACGGCCCGGACGGCCGCCCGGCCGTGACCCTGTTCGACGTCCACAGCGGCGCCGAGTTCGGGCGGGCCGAACTCTGGGAGAAGCGCGGGGTAAGGCCGGAGCAGGTGCCGGACCTGCTGGCACTGACCGGCGACGCGGTGGACAACGTGCCGGGCGTGCCGGGTATCGGCGGGCGCACGGCGGCGAAACTGCTGCAGGAGTTCGGCTCGCTGGACGGCGTTCTGCAGAACCTGGATCGGGCGCCGGCGCGTCTTCGCCCCGCGCTGGAGCAGGCGCGGACGGCGGTACTGCCCCTGTCGCGGCGCCTCGTGACGCTCCACCGGGACCCCGAAGTGGCGCAAGCCTTCGACCTGGAGGCGGCGCGGGTACCCCGACCAACGCCGGTGTGGGCCGCCTCCGCCGCTGCACTGTGCCGCTTCTTCGAGGAACTGGGATTCGAGTCGCTCAGCCATCAGTTCCAGAACCTCTGATTTCCCCGGGGGTGTTGCGGCCCGGTCCGAGCGCCTGCCCCGTCCGGACTACGTAGGAGTACGTACAAGGGATACGTAGTTCTACTAACTACCCGCCTCACCGCCTCCTGCCCATAATGAAAACCGGCGGGTTTCGTCCCGCGGCGAAAGTACGACATGGTGGGAGAGAGCGGAATGACAATGGTAAGGGTGGCCTCCCGGTACGGGGCTCGCACGCGATGCGCGGGCTTCACACTGGTCGAGGTGATGATTGCCCTGATGGTGTTCGCCTTCCTGTCCCTGGTCTTTGCGACCTCCCTTCCTGTTTCCCGCAAAGCCTCTCGGATGAACAGCCAGTACACTCAGGCGGCGAACCTGTGTCAGCACAAGATCGACCAGCTCCGGGCACGCGGGTACGGCGGATTGACCTACACGGAACTGAAGAACACGGGGGTCATCGACAGCACCCCTACCTCGGCTCCCTACTCCTTCACGGGGGTGGACGGAGTCCGTTCCATCCTGGACAGTCCGACCACGGAGATCCGGGTGGACACCCCCACGACGACGGAGGTGCCCATCTCGAATGTCCGCTCGGTGACGAAAAAGGTCACGGTTACCGTCCGCTGGAAGAAGACCTCCTTCGGGTCGGAGGTCAGCGAGATGTCCCTCACCGCTCTGATCACGCAATGAACGGAACCACTGCCATGAAACTCACATGCGGCAGGGCCGCGCGCTCCGGCCACACCCTGGTAGAGACGATAGTCGCGGCGTTGATCTTCGCGCTCCTGACGCTTGGGACCGTTTCAATGCTCATGACCTCCACGGTCGCCGTCGGGAACGCGCGCGCCCAGGTGTACGCCGACACCGACGCTAATCTGGCGATGCAGGCGATTGTGAGCGACCTCCGAGAGGCGACCAGCGTTGCGATTTACAACGGTACGACCCGGGTCGCCCTGGGGACCGTGGGGAACTGCCTGCTTCTCACCAAGCCGCGTGTTGTCAGCGCCACGGGGGAGTACAACCGCTTCAACCCGGACACCGCCAACCCGACCCGCTACTATCTGTCGGACAACACCGGCAGCACCACGCGCACCGGAACGGTCCTCTGGCAGCGGCAGGAGCAGACCGGCGCGCTTCGCCGCCTTCGCAGCGGGGTACGCGATCTACGCTTCCTGGAGAACGCGGCGGGAAGAGTGGAGGTCAGCCTGACGGTGGAGTCCAAGGCCGCTCAGGGGACCAAGCAGACGGAGTTGTCGGAGCGCGTCGTGTACATGAGGAACGGACAATGAGGAGCGGTCTGCTAAGGCGACGGCTCGACGGGAGCGCCCTCCTGTCCACCATGATCGCCCTGTTCATCCTCACCTCGGGGATGGTTCTGATACTCGCTCAGGTCGGGGACGCCGTGCGCATGAACCGCAAGCAGCGGTCGGCGGCGGCCGCCTTCAATCTGGCGGAGTCGGGCGCGGAGTTGGGGGTTCTGTGGCTGCGTAAGCAAGCCTATCCGCCGACCGACACCACCGACATCACGCCGTTTGGCGGGGCGCAGAATCTGGGTGAGGGCACCTACACCGTGACCATCACCCCGTACGAGTCGAACAAAACGGCGTACCTGAAGAAGTTCCGCGTAACCGGCACAGGCATCGTGCGGCAGGAGCGGAAGAAGGTAGAGATCGTCGTACAGCAGGCCTCGTTCGGGCGCTACGCCTACTTCACCGACCAGGAACTCACCGTCACGGGCAGCCCGATCCAGTGGAGGACCGGCGACACGGTAGACGGACCCGCGCACAGCAACAACTCGAACGGGACTATCTTCAACATCACCTATACCGGCTCTTCCCCCATCTTCCTGGACAAGCTCACCGCCGTGGGGACCAGCATCAACTACTCGCCCTCGGCTCCCACGAACGAGGCAACGTTCAAGAAGGTGTTCAAGAACGGCAGCCAGGGGTACCAACTCGGCGTCCCCTACATACCGCTTCCCACATCCAGTGATGTCCAGCGGAACGCGGCGTGGGGCGCTTCGGGGGGCTTCCCCGGCAGCAACGGAGTGTATCTGCGCGCCGACAATGACGGTGGCATCTACATCCGCGGGGACGCTGCGATCAAGCTCTCCGTCAACGCCTCGGGCGACCAGGTGATCGAGGTTACCCAGGGTTCCAATGTGACGAAGCTCACGATGAATCGCGCGACCAAGTCCATCACGACCACGGGGCCGGTCGGCAGCGGGAGCGCGAAGTCGGCCAGCAGTTTGGGAACCGGTGTCATCTACTGCACCGGGAACATCACCTCGCTTCAGGGCGAGGTCGCCGACAACCGTGTTGTGAACGGAGAGATCGCGGTTCGCTCGGAGCTTACCATCGCTACGGACGTGAACGCGGGCAAGAACATTGAGATAACGGGAAACCTGGTCTACCGCACCCGCCCGGACAAGACGCTGGACCCCTCCGCCTCCGTAAACCTGCGCGCGGGGACTCTGGGATTGGTGGCGCGCAACACAACCATCGACAAGAACGCCCCCAGTAACCTGGAGATCGACGCCGTCACGATGTCGGGTGGAGAGAATCTATCCGACGGCAGCTTCAGTGTCGAAAACTACTCCAGCAAGACTCCCACGGGCAAGCTGAAAGTTCTGGGAGGAATCATCCAGAAGAAGCGCGGCGCAGTGGGCACATTCAACTCCAGCACGGGCGCCATGATCTCCGGGTACGAGAAGGACTACATCTACGACCCGCGCCTGGCGACCAACCCACCCCCCTTCTTCCCCACCACCGGCACCTACGAGCGCCTTTCGTGGCGGCTGGTAGGCGGAAACTAATCCCCGGACAGGGCGCTCCTACGAGCGCCCTGTCTTTTTATCTTCCCCCTTCCAGATGTCAGCACAAAAACCAAAAGGGGCAGTCATTATCACTAAGGGATAATGACTGCCCCAGATGGGTCGTATAGGACTCGAACCTATGACCCGCTGATTAAGAG
>CALEKU010000222.1 GCA_937902745.1 uncultured Armatimonadota bacterium | reverse complement strand
CCCGCTCCATCACCGCGTCGTGGACCTCCCAGAACTGGCCGGTGGTCTCCGCGGCGAACTGCGTCAGCTCGGCGGCCCGGGCGGCGTCCTCGTTATCGGGGACGGGCAGGTGCCGGAAGACGTACCGCATCCGGTCGCCGAATTCGCTCCGCAGCCCCTGGATCACCGAGTGCACCGCGAGACAGTGTCGGCAGGCGTAGCTGCCGTATTCGACCAGCGTCAGCTCCGCGTCCTCTGGCCCGAGAATGTGGTCGCGCTCCGGGTCGATCGGCGGGTCAAGCTTCAGCGGATCAAGTTTCATGCATATCACTCCCCTGCGATAGAAGTAATGCGGCGCCTCGGCCCTCCGCGCGTCCCCGCCCTCATAGGCGTACATACCCGCGCGTCCGAGCGGCGAACGGCCAGAACCTCCCGCTCCAGAATAAACGGTAGAAACGACGCGCCATAAAGTTGTACGCTAAACAGCGCCCAACGATTCCGGCGCCCGTGGGCAGGAGAATCCGATAATGAACACTGTTTCCACCGTTTCCGTTGAGTTTGCCCCGCCGATCTCTTTCCGCACCATTCTTCCCGGCCTTTTTTCAGCGGGTTGGCACACGGGACCGGCGATATCTTACGAACGCTACAGCGAAGTTTCGGCCCTGGGAGACGTGCTGCGTGCTGAACTCAGCGAATTCGAGTCGGTCTGCGCCTTTCTGGATCAGAAGGTTGAAGCGGGGGAGACAGGCGTAATCTGGCTGTACGGGGAGAATAGTGTGCTGATTCAATTGAGCGTGGTTAACGCTCATACTATGACACTACACTTCGACGGGTCACGGCCAACCATCGCGGACACGCAAAGGATGGTGCGCGTAATAAAACGAATCGTGCTGCCTCGGACGATTCCGGGGAGAGTGCCTGCGGCAACAACTATGCGGCTGCAGTGAAGCGCATTTGATGAGGCAAGAAGATGGCATCGATTTCCTGCAAGTGCGAACAGGTCATAGAGCTTCGCACCTTCCCCAACCCTTACACCTGTTACTTTATGGAGGAGAGCGAGCTATTAGAATTCATCGAAAACACATTTAGCTCTCTCCTCAAAGAGGTACAGGCGGGGAATCTTCGCCTTCAAGGGGATGACACAGAGTTGGAGCCTGACCTGTCCTACAGACTGCTGACGTCTCTCATGGGCTCCATGTCTCGGTTCTATGAGTGTCCGAATTGTGGAAGATTGATACTCTTTCGCCAGGGAGCAGACCATCGTCGTCATTACTCTCCTGACAGGGAGGACGAGGGCGAGTAAGCGCGCACCCGTTCCCATGGAAAGATGATGTACGGCTCCAGGTCCAGAACGCGGTGTCTCGATAGGCTATAGGGAATCATGAGTACCATACGAAAGCCTTCCGAGTGGATCATCGAAGCCCTGACGGATGCAGGCATTCCCTACACGGTATTGCCGGACGCGCACGCGGCCAGAACACGGACGGTCGTCAACGAGCGATACGCGGTGCCCGGGGAAACGCCCCTTTGGGAACGCTTCTCCGACTGCCGATCCGTCTACGACCCGCTGGCCTGGAGCAAGATCGACGGCTTGATAGCAGAGGATTCGTACCTGCTGTTTTTTGATGACACAGAAGACACTTCGTTAATTCTGTTGCAAAAGGGAGTGTCCTTGTCGAAGGTCCTTGCAGCTTGCCCAGGCTTCGAATTTTATGTGACCGACGAGGAAATATCGTATGTTCTGGCCCTCAACCATCATGATTGCCTGTTAGGCATCGGGACGGTTCAGAACTCGCACCTGTTCCGTGGCTCCCAGGCTCATGCCTCTGCACCGTGATCCGCTCGTTAGCGAATGAGAAAAGGTGCGGGCTATGGAACTTGGCATTTTAACGCGCTTCTGCGCTCCTGTCGGCGGATGCGGTGTTGCCGGTCCGCACGCGCCTCCCTGCTTCCTGTCGAAGCCCCCTTTGTATCGTTGCCGTCTGGCGCCCTCGGGCCCCGGAGCCTCGTCAGGGATTCCCCCCGGCGCGCTCGATACGGCGGGCCGCGAACGCGTACATCTCTTCCAACTGGTGTAG
>CALEKU010000221.1 GCA_937902745.1 uncultured Armatimonadota bacterium | reverse complement strand
GTTAATCCGTAGCCGCCCCCGTTGTCGTTAGCCCGCGCAGGCGGGCTTGAATCACGGAAGCCGGGACTTCAGTCCACGGCACCAATCCGACGGGCCACGGCGGCAGCGGTATACGGCATAGCCAAGGAGGAACCACGCCGGCCGTTCGCGCATAGTGCGGTATCCCAGGAGGAACCCGCTGCACTATGGCCTTCCGTTTGTCCACCCTTGCCCCCCGCCTGTCGTGTCTTGCTGCCGTTGCTGCTTTTGCTTCCCTGCCCGCTTCTGCTGCGGCGCAGGCGGCGGACAGGCCCGCGCCTGTGCTCGCGCCCGCGCCGAAGGGGTGGGAGCTAACAGCGGAGCGAACGGCTTTCGACGCGACCGGGCGGTACGCCGAGGCGCTGGACTTCTGCCGGCGGCTGGAGAAGGCGTCGCCGTATGCGAAGGTGGTACGCTTCGGCACAAGCCCGCAGGGGCGCGAGATGGTCGCGCTAGTGCTGAGCAAGGACAGGGCTTTCACCCCGGCGGCGGCACGGCGGACGGGCAAGCCCGTCGTGCTCCTGAACAACGGCATCCACAGCGGTGAGATCGAGGGCAAGGACGCCGACCTCATCCTGGCGCGCGACATCCTGGTAACGAAGACCCAGGAGACGCTGCTGGACGGCGTGACGCTCGTTCTCATCCCCGTGTTTGGCGTAGATGCCCATGAGGAGCGGTTCGGGCCGTACAGCCGGATCAACCAGAACGGACCGCGCGAGATGGGCTGGCGCTCTACGTCCGTCAACCTGAACCTGAACCGGGACTATATCAAGGCGGATGCCGTGGAGATGCGGGCGATGCTGCGCCTGCTGCGCGAGTGGGACCCGGACTTCGTGTTCGACAACCACACTACGGACGGCGGCGACTGGCGCTACAGCCTGATGCTCGACGTGCCGACCGCCCCGTCCCTGGATTCGGGTGTTGCCGCCTGGGCAAAGGGGATGTGGACGGCGGTGACGGAGGCGGTGGAGAAGGACGGCTTCCTGACCGCCCCCTACTTCAGCCTGGCTCACCCGGGCAGACCGGAAGCGGGGCTGACCGTACAGGACTTCGAGCCGCGCTATACGCACGGCTACCTGACAGCGCGGAACCGCGCCTCGATGCTGGTGGAAACGCATATGCTCAAGCCGTACGGGGAGCGCGTCGCCGCGACGTACAGCATCAACGCCCGCACGATCGCCTTTATCGGCGCAAACGGCAAGGCACTACGGGAGGCGGTGCGCGCCGCTGACCGCGCCGCGGAGGCGACCCGGCCGGGTGATCCGGTCGTCCTCACCAGCCGTCTCACGCCGGAGACGCGGCCCTTCACCTTTCGCGGCCTGACCTATGCACCGTTCGAAAGCCCGATCACGGGCGGGACGGTCCACGCCTGGACGCGCGAGGCGAAGGACACCGTGACCACAATCCGGGACACGTTTATGCCCGGCCTGACCGTTACCGCGCCCGCCGCCTACGCTATCCCGCCGCAGTTCACGGAGGTTATCGAACGCCTGGATCTGCACGGTATCCGCTACGTCCGGCTGCCCGCGCCCGTCACGGACACGTTCGCCACGTACTGCTTCGAGCAGGTTGCGTTCCCCCCGGCGCCGTTCGAGGGGCGGTTCCGGCCCCGCTACCGCACCGTCGCCATCGAGGAGCGGCGGACGCTCCCGGCGGGCACGGTGCTGGTGCCGGTGGCGCAGCCGCGGGCGAAGCTGCTGATGCACCTGCTGGAGCCGGACGCGCCGGACTCGCTGCTGTCGTGGGGGTTCTTCAACGGTATCTTCACATCGCCAGAGTACTTCGAGGAGTACGCGATGGAGCCGATTGCGCGGCGGATGCTGGAGGCGGACCCGGCGCTGAAGACAGAATTCGAGGAGCGGCTGAAGGACCCGGCGTTCGCGGCCGACCGTCGCGCTCGGCTAGCGTTCTTCTACGAGCGCTCGCCCTACTTCGACGTGCGCAAGGACAAGTACCCCATCGTCCGCCTGAGCGCCGGACAGTGGGAGGCCGCGCAGAAGCGCGACCGGTAGAGGCCGACCGCCTCAGCCCGCGGGGGCGGGCTTTACGGCGAAGACCTGCACGACGGCGGCGAGGCCGGTGTGCCCCGCGCCCTCGACCACCGCCCGCTCGGTCTCCGCAGCGTGCTCGAACGCCAAACCGGCCAGTTCCGCGCGGAGTTCGGCGAGGGTCGGCATGAGGTCCGCGGTGGGCGGGCCACCCGTCCCGTAGCGCAGTTGGTCGGGGGTGTACGCCTCCAGCACGAACGCCCCGCCCGGCTTCAGCCCGGCCACCACCCGCTGGTGGACCGAGCGCCGCAACTCCGGCGGCAGGTGGCAGAAGATAGACACCACCCCGTCCCACGCTTCCGGCGCGATCTCGTAGTCCGCCAGGTCCGCCTGCACCGTCTCGATAGTCACGCCCCGGCTTTCGGCCAGCCGCCGCGCCTTTTCCAGCCCCACTGCGGAGGCATCCACGCTGACCACGTCGCATCCCTGCTCCGCCAGGAACACGCCGTTGCGCCCTTCGCCGTCCGCCAGGCACAGCACGCGCCCGCGCGGAATCCGCGCGGCCACGCTTTTCAGAAAGTCGTTCGGCTCCGTACCGAAGACGTACTCCTCGCCGCCGTACCGTTCATCCCATCGGTTCTGCTGCTGCATAGCTTTCTTTCACCCAGACGCGCAGCGGGCCGACTGTTTCGAAGCCGCACGCCCGTGGCGCCGCCAGATCGTCTCCCGCCTCGTACCCCACCAGCGCCACCCCGGGGAACCACGGGGCGACGTCGGCGATCAGGCTCCCCCACCACCCGGCCCCGTCGGTCCCCGGCGGCGTGAAGACGTTCGACAGGCCGACCACGCCCGCCGCCCGGTTCGCGACGGCGCCCGCGACTACGCGCCCGGCCTCCCGGGCCGCCAGGAAGACCACCTCCGGGTCCGCCAGCAACGCGGGCGGGAACAAACGAGGCGCGCCCGGCGGCGGCATGTTTTCGCCGTGCCATGCCGCCTCCCACGCCGCCAGTTCCGTTTCTTCCGTCACCCGCTCCCAGCGGCCACCGCCCGCAGGGGGCGGCAGCGACGCCGGGCGGAAGATCCACGAGGCGTCGAACAGCGGCCGGTACCCCAGCGGTGCGAGGTCCAGCGTTTGGAAGCTGTCCTTCACGGCCCATTCGCCCGCCAGCCCGGCGCCTTCCAGTTCGCGCAGAAGCGCCAGCAGCTTCGGCGCCGCGCCCGGGTCGCCCGTCAGCGTCACCGCGTTCGGGTAGAACGGCGGCGTTTCCCACCGGTTCACCCAGCAGAGGCCGTCGTGAAACTCCCCGGGCGCGCCGTGCGCCCGGCAGACCGTGTCGCACCACGCCGCGTTGTTCCCCGCCGCTGCGGCGGCGCGCCCGCCGGCGTTTGTCATGGGGCGAGCAGCCCGTCAATCTCCTTCATCTCTGCTGGGGTGAGTTCCCAATCGGCGGCGGCGACGTTCGCGCGGACCTGCTCCGGCTTGGTGGCGCCCGCGATCACGGAGGCGACGGCCCCGTGCGCCAGGAGCCAGGAGAAGGCCAGTTCGAGGATGGTGTGGCCGCGCGCCTCCGCGAAGGCGATCAGCGCCTCCACCCGGTCCAGGTTCTCGTCGGCCAGCTGCTTCGAGTCGGCCTTGATGCGCGTCCCCTCGGGCACCGGCTGCCCCTTGCGGTACTTGCCTGTGAGCAGGCCGCTGGCGAGCGGGAAGTAGGGCAGGAAGCCCTGGTTCAGCCGCTCGCACTCGGCGAGGACGCCGTCCTCCTCGGGCGCACGCTTGAGCAGGCTGTACTCGTTCTGAACACTCACGAAGCGCGCCAACCCGCCGTTCTGCGACGCCGCTTCGGCGGCCCGTAGCTGCTCCGCGGAGAAGTTCGAGCAGCCGATCTCGCGCACCTTGCCCGCCGTCACCAGTTCGTTCAGCGCGCCAAGCGTGTCCTCGATAGGCACCTCGGGGTCGGGCCGGTGGATCTGGTACAGGTCGATGCGATCCGTGTTCAGTCGGCGCAGGCTGTCCTCCGCGGCCTTCCGGATGTAGTCGGGGTGCCCGCCGCCGGGCCGGTCATCGTCGATCTTAATGCCAAACTTGGTGGCGATCAGGATGTCGTCCCGCCGCGCGCCGAGGGTCCGCCCCAGGAACTCCTCGCTCTTCGTCCCGCCGTAAATGTCCGCCGTGTCGAAGAAGTTGATGCCGCTCTCCAGAGCGGCGTCCACCACCGCCAGCGTCGCCGCCTCATCGATGCGCCCGCCGAAGTTGTTGCAGCCGAGCCCGACGACCGAAACGTCCAGCGCGCCGATCTTGCGTGTTTGCATGTTGTCGTTGCCTTCTTCCGTTTGCCGTTTTCCGCACCTTGTTTTCCCAGCGGCGGTCGGTTGTCCTTCCTGGGAGGGGCCCTCACCCCCGTCCCCTCTACCGTCCGCGGGAGAGGGGACGGGGGTGAGGGCTCTCCGGAGGGGGCGGCGGCGAGGGCCGCCCCCCCGGCAGGAAACCCCACCTCCCGCCCGAAACAATAACCGCACGCGAAAGCTACGGGGAAGGCGAGAAAGCCACGAGGAAGGCGACGAGGCGGATGAGCAGCGACCGGTTGCACCGAGAGACACACGAATTCGACGTCTGCGTGATTGGCGGGGGGATGGCAGGTGTCTGCGCGGCGCTGGCCGCCGCCCGCAACGGGGCGAGAACGGCGCTCCTCCACGACCGGCCCGTGCTGGGGGGCAACGCCTCCAGTGAGGTGCGGATGTGGATCTGCGGCGCCCACGGCAAGCACAACAAGGAGACGGGCATCCTGGAGGAGTTGCAGCTCGAAAACCTGCGCCTTAACGCCGCCCGGAACTACTCCGTGTGGGACGCCGTGCTGTTCGGCAAGGTGCGCTTCCAGCCGAACCTGACCCTCTTCTTGAACTGCTCCTGCACCGACGCCGAGATGGACGGCGACGTTATTGCGGGCGTCACGGCGTGGCAGGGAACGTCACAGACGTGGCATACGGTGCGGGCGAAGCAGTTTATCGACTGCTCGGGCGACAGCATCCTGGCAGCGGTCACTCCGGCGGCGTTCCGGGTGGGGCGCGAGGCGCGGGCGGAGTTCGACGAGGACATCGAGCCGCGCGAGGCCGACCGCAAGACGATGGGCAACTCGCTGCTGCTCCAGATGCGCCGCACCGACGAGGCGCAGCCGTTCACCCCGCCGCGCTGGGCCTACAAGTTCACGTCGCCGGAGGACCTGCCCCACCGCATGCGCGGCGTCAACGGCGCGAACTTCTGGTGGATCGAGATCGGGGGCATCAACGACACGATCAAGGACGCCGAGGCGATTCGGGACGAGCTGATGCGGATCGCGTACGGCGTGTGGGACTACATCAAGAACCACGCGCCGGAGCGGGCGCAGGCGGAGAACTGGGCGCTGGAGTGGGCGGGGTCGCTGCCCGGCAAGCGGGAAAGCCGCCGCTACGAGGGCGACCACATCCTGACCCAGAACGACGTGCGCGACGGCGGCCGGTTCGAGGATATTATCGCCTACGGCGGCTGGTCGATGGACGACCACCACCCGGCCGGCCTGCTCTACCCGGGTCAGCCGACGCTCTACCACCCCGCGCCGTCGCCCTACGGCATCCCCTACCGTTCGCTGTACTCGCGGAACGTCGCCAACCTGCTGTTCGCGGGCCGGAACATCTCGGTGACGCACGCCGCGCTGTCTTCCACGCGCGTCATGGC
The DNA here is from genome assembly GCA_937902745.1 of uncultured Armatimonadota bacterium. Classification (GTDB taxonomy): domain Bacteria; phylum Armatimonadota; class Armatimonadia; order Armatimonadales; family Armatimonadaceae; genus CALEKU01. Next base: position 2,155 of record CALEKU010000221.1, on the reverse strand, counting down.
GACCTGCGCCCTCCTGGGGCAGGCGGCGGGCACTGCCGCCGCGCTCTGCGTCGCCCACGGCTGCGCGCCGCGCGCCCTGTCGTCCGGTGCGCGGCTGCGGGAGCTGCAGCGGACGCTGATGGAGGACGACGCCTGGCTGCCCGGCATCCCCCGCCCGGCCTCCGACCTCGCCCTGCGCGCCCGCCTGGACACCGCCGATGGGCGCGATGCCCCGCTCCTGCTGGACGGCATTGACCGCGACCGGGAGGACGCGGGCCATGCCTGGACGGGCCGCGCGGGCTGCGGCAGCGTGACGTTCACGTGGAACGAGGCTGTTACCCTGGCCGGGGCGCGCCTCGTGTTCGACAGCGACCTCAGCAACGACAAGCGCATGGCGCACGTTTACCCGCAGAGCGCTGGCCGCCGCGCCGTGCCCGGCTCGCTCGTGAAGGCGTTCCGCCTGGAAGCACGGGACGACACGGGCCGGTGGAGCGTGGTCCACCGCGCGGACGAGAACTACCAGCGCCTCGTGCGCGTTCCGCTCGCGGGCCTGCGCGCCACCGCCCTGCGCCTCGTCCCCGAGGCGACCTGGGATGGCGGCGAGGACGCCCGCGTGTTTGCCTTCGAGCCGCAGGCGGAGGGTGAGTTCTTCGACCGGGTGCCCGCCCCCCCGGACGGCCCGCACTACTCCGAGGTACGCGCCGCCATCGACCCGCGCGACCTCGCCCCACCCGACAACGGCCTGGAAGAGGCAGCGCAGCAGCAGCGCAAGGGCGCGGCGGCGTAGCCATGCCTAAAGAACCGAAACTCTCTATTGAGGACCTGCCGGAGTTCTATCCCCGCAACCGCCAGGAGTGGCGCGCGTGGCTGGAGGAGAACCACGCGACCGCGCCGGGGGTCTGGGTCATCTACTACAAGAAGAGCAGCGGGATGCCCAGCCTCTCCTGGAGCGAGGTGGTGGATGAGATCCTGTGCTTCGGGTGGATCGACAGCAAGCAGCAGTCGCTGGACACCCAGCGGTACCGGCAGCTCATCACGCCGCGCAAGCCGAAGAGCGTTTGGTCGCGCATCAACAAGGCGAAGATCGAGGAGCTGATCGCCAGCGGGCGCATGACGGCGGCGGGGCTGGCGAAGATCGAGGCGGCGAAGGCAGACGGCTCGTGGACGGCGCTGGACGCCGTGGAGGCGCTGACCGTCGCTCCGGACCTGGAGGTGGCGCTGGCCGCGAACGAGACGGCCCGCGCGAACTTCGAGGCGTTCCCCCGCTCCGCGCGCCGCAACTACCTGTTCTGGATCGAGAGCGCAAAGCGGCCTGAGACGCGGCAGAAGCGTGTCGAGGAGGTCGTTCGGCTCGCCGCACAGAACCGCAAGACACGACTATGAGCGAAGAATCCCCACGACGCAACGAGTTCGGGCAGCCCATCGGGCCGTCCGTGGGCGACTGGACGCCTCCACCCCACCCGCCGCGCACCCCCATGGAGGGGCGCTGGTGCCGTCTGGAGCCGCTCGACCCGGAGCGGCACGTTGCGGACCTGTTCGCCGCCAGCCAACTCGACCCGGACGGGCGGACGTGGACCTATATGTCCTACGGACCGTTTGCGACGGTGGAAGAGTACCGCGCATGGATGGAGAAGACGTGCCTCCGGGACGACCCGCTGTTCTTCGCTTTCGTGGACGCGGCGACGGGAAAGGCGGTCGGCGAGGGGGCGTACCTGCGCATCGAGCCGAAGGCGGGCTACCTGGAGGTCGGGCACCTGTACTTCTCGCCCCTCTTGCAGCGCACGCCCGCCGCGACCGAAGCGATGTACCTGATGATGCAGCGGGCGTTCGAACTCGGCTACCGCCGCTACGAGTGGAAGTGCGACTCGCTGAACGCGCCGTCGCGGGCGGCAGCGCAGCGGCTGGGTTTTTCCTATGAGGGCACCTTCCGTCAGGCGACGGTGTATAAGGGCCGCAGCCGCGACACGGCGTGGTTCTCCGTCATCGACACAGAGTGGCCGCCCCTGCGGGCGGCGTTCAAGCAGTGGCTCGACCCGAGCAATTTCGACAGCGAGGGGAAGCAGCGGGTCCGGCTGTCGGACCTGACAGCGCCGCTGCTGAAGGCACGGGGGTAGAGGCGTCCGCAGGTGGTGTTGCGGCGTGGGCCGGTTTTGTGCGGTCGGATTGGTGCCGTCGG
>CALEKU010000220.1 GCA_937902745.1 uncultured Armatimonadota bacterium | reverse complement strand
GGGCACGATCACTCCCACGAGGGGGATAGCGCGATCGACTTTATGAAGCAGCACGCGATGGGGACTGCTGGCCTGGACGCCCTGAAGGAGATGAAGGGGCGAGAGTTCGACGTGGCGTTCCTGTCCCAGATGATCGCCCACCATGAGGCCGCCGTCACGATGGCCGAGCAGGCGCTCAAGAGCGCCAAGGACGAGGCGACCAAGGTCGAAGCGCGGAAGGTGGTCGAGAACCAGACGGCCGAGATCAAGCAGATGACCGGGTGGCTGCGGGAGTGGTACAAGACCGGCCCCTCCTCGGAGCAGCAGGCCCTGGTGCGCAAGGACATGGAAGCCATGATGGCGATGCCGGTCACCGACGACCGGATGTACTACGAGATGATGATCCCCCACCACCAGGGGGCCATCGACATGAGCGCGCTGGTGCCGGAGCGGAGCGAGCGGCCCGAGATGAAGAAGCTCGCGGAGCAGATCACCCGCGATCAGACGGCGGAGATCGCCACCTACCGCCGCGCACTGGCGGAAGGTGACGGCGGACAGCCTTAGCCGCTGCGGGGAAAGGAGCGCCCGACGTGGCAACTACCGAAAAAACCAGAGAAGTGAGAGAAGAGGCGGCCCCGGCCGCGGCCGAGCGGTGCGACCTCCCCGTCACCGGAATGACCTGCGCGGCCTGCGCCGCGCGTATCGAGCGGCAGCTCAACCGCGCCCCGGGCGTCCGCAAGGCGAGCGTGAACTTCGCGACCGCCCGCGCAACCGTCGAATACGCCCCGGAGGAGACCGGTCTGCGGGAGATCATGGGCGTGGTCGAGGACGCCGGGTACGGCATCGCAGGCACGGCGCAGGCGACCTTCACGGTGGACGACTCGTCGCGGCCGTCCGGGTCCGCTGAGCCGCTGGAGCGCTACCTCCAGTCGCGGCCGGGCGTCGTCGGCGTGTCGTTCAACCTGGGCACGATGGAGGTGCGCGTGGAGTACCTCCCCGGCGCGACGGACGTTCCGGCGCTACGCCGGGCTGTGGAGGAGTTCGGCTACCGGGTAACGGACGTTCCCGGAGCCGCCGGGGACACTGCCGAGGCCGAGGACGTGGTGGCGAAGGCGCACGCCGAGGAGTACCGGGACCTGCTGCGCCGCTTTGCCGTGGCCGCGGTGCTGTCGCTGCCGGTGCTGGTGATCGCCATGAGCCATGGGAGCATTCCGGCGCTGAACTTTACCGGGGTGGAGTGGCTGCAGCTTGCGCTTACAACGCCCGTCGTGCTCTACTCCGGGGCGCAGTTCTACCGGGGGGCGTGGGCGGCGCTGCGGCACCGGGCCGCGGACATGAACACGCTGATTGCGGTGGGCACGGGCGCGGCGTACCTGTACTCGGTCGCGGCCACCCTCTTCCCCGGCTTCTTCGCCGCGGCGACCGGTGGCGCGGACCACGCCGCGCATGGCGGCGTCGCCTCCGCGCCCGTGTACTTCGAGGCGGCGGCGGTCATCATCGCGCTGGTGCTGCTCGGGCGCCTGCTGGAGTCGCGGGCCAAGGGGAAGACGAGCGACGCCATCCGGCGCCTGATCGGCCTCCAGCCGAAGACGGCCCGGGTCCTGCGGGACGGGCGCGAGGTCGATATCCCGGTTGCCGAGGTGGCGCCGGGGGATGTGGTGGTGGTGCGCCCCGGCGAGCAGATCGCCGTGGACGGCGTTGTTACCGACGGCAGTTCCGCGGTGGACGAGTCTATGTTGACCGGCGAGAGCCTGCCGGTAGAGAAGAACCCGGGAGACGACGTCTTCGGCGCGACCCTGAACAAGACGGGCGCGTTCCGGTTCCGGGCGACGAAGGTCGGCAAGGACACGGCGCTGGCGCAGATCGTTCGGCTGGTGCAGGAGGCGCAGGGCTCCAAGGCCCCCATCGCCCGGCTCGCGGACGTCATCTCAGGCATCTTCACGCCGGTCGTGCTGAGCATCGCGGTGGCGACGTTCGTTCTGTGGTACGTCCTCGGCCCGACCGAGACGCGCTTCACGCTGGCGCTGGTGAACTTCGTGGCGGTGCTCATCATCGCCTGTCCGTGCGCCCTCGGGCTGGCGACGCCGACTGCGATCCTGGTCGGCACCGGCAAGGGCGCGGAGAACGGCATTCTGGTGAAGGGTGGCGCGGCCCTGGAGCGCGCCCACCAGTTGACCACGGTGGTGCTGGACAAGACCGGCACGGTGACGCAGGGACGGCCCGCGCTGACCGACGTGGTCGCGACCGGCGACGTGGCGGAGGACGAGTTGCTGCGCCTCGCGGCGTCCGCGGAGCGGGGCAGCGAGCACCCGCTCGGCGAGGCGATCGTCCGCGGGGCTCAGGAGCGCGGCCTGACGCCGGCCGACGCTGCCCGGTTCCGGGCGGTCGCGGGTCACGGCATCGAGGCGGAGGTGGATGGGTGCGCGGTGCTGCTGGGCAACGCCCGCCTGATGCGGGAGCGCGGCGTCGAGGTACCCGAGGACGCGGAGTCCCGCGCAGCGGCCCTGGCCGCGGACGGTAAGACGCCGATGTTCGCGGCGGTGGACGGGCATCTGGCCGGACTGATTGCGGTGGCGGACCCGGTGAAGCCGGAGTCGGCGGAGGCCGTGGCGGCGCTGAAGCGCCTCGGGGTAGACGTGGTGATGCTGACCGGCGACAACCGCCGCACAGCGGAGGCCGTGGCCCGGGAGGTTGGTATCGAGCGGGTGCTGGCCGAGGTGCTGCCGGAGGGCAAGGCCGCCGAGGTGAAGCGGCTTCAGCAAGACGAGAAGCGGGTCGTGGGCATGGTCGGCGACGGCATCAACGACGCCCCCGCGCTCGCGCAGGCGGATGTCGGCATCGCCCTGGGCACCGGGACCGATGTCGCCATCGAGGCATCGGACGTGACCCTGATCCGGGGCGACCTGCGCGGCGTCGTGACGGCCATCGCGCTGTCGAAGGCGACGCTGCGAACGGTGAAGCAGAACCTGTTCTGGGCGTTCGTTTATAACGCCGTCGGCATCCCGGTCGCGGCGGGGCTGCTCTACCCGTGGACGGGTTGGCTGCTCTCGCCGGTCCTGGCGAGCCTGGCGATGAGCCTGTCCAGCGTGTCCGTCGTGACGAACAGTCTGCGCCTGCGCGGGTTCCAGGCGTAGTTTACGAGAGAAAGGAGACGAATATGGACGCAAGCGAGGTCGGAGTCGTGATCGGCGGCGTCGCGCTGATCGCGCTGATCCTGTGGTACTTCTTCGGCGAGCGGCAGGCGGCGGTCGCCTCCCCCGTGGGAGCGGGCGGCGTGCAGGAGGTGAACGTCATCGTCCGGGGCGGCTACTCCCCCGACCGGATTGTGGTGACCGAGGGGCGGCCGGTGCGCCTCAACTTCTTCCGGGATGAGACCTCCTCGTGCAGCGAGCAGGTCGTGTTTGGCGACTTCGGCGTCGCGCGGGACCTGCCCGCGCACCAGACGACGCCGGTCGAGTTCACCCCCGATCGGCCCGGCGAGTTCACCTTCACCTGCGGCATGAACATGCTGCGCGGGAAGCTGGTCGTGAAACCGGCCAAGTAACCGCCTAGCCGCGCAACATCCCCAGGAAGCGGGGCTGTGCGCGGGGGAAGACCTCGCGGAGGTGGTCGGCGTTGCCCAGGCGCTTCGCCACCACCTCTGCCAGCACGTCCCGGTAGTCGGTGGTCACGCGCAGGTCGCCCGGCGCCTCCAGCTGCTCAGGCTTCAGCCCCGGCCACTTCCCGTAAACCCTCCCCCCGTTGACCCCGCCGCCCAGGGCAAATAGGCAACTCGCGCGCCCGTGGTCGGTACCCAGGCCGCTGTTCTCGCGGACGCGCCGCCCGAACTCGGTCTGAATGAGGAGCGCCACCTGCTCCATCCCCTCCGGGCCCAGATCGCGGACGAACGCCGCCACGGACTTCGCCACGTCGTCAAGCTGGCTGGCCAGCCAGCCGGTCGCGCCCCCCTGCCCCACGTGCGTGTCCCAGCCGCCTCGGTCCAGGCAGGCAACCTCCATCCCCACCCCGGCCTTGATGAGGCAGGCCGTCTGCTTCAGGCCGCCGCCCAGGCCGGAGCCGGGATACTCCGCGCCATTGGCGGGCGTGTAGTTCGCCGGGTCCAGGCGCTTCAGTGTCTCCAGCACGGCCAGCGTCTCGTGCCCCGCCTTCGTGACGGCGTCCGCAGCAACACCGTCGCCGTACAACTGCGCAAGGCTCTGCGCCAGCTCCGGACGTGGCAGGTTCAGCTTGAAGTCGGCGAGGGACGTGAGCACGCTGACGTCGGTCGCGCCGCGCAGCGAGTCGAACAGGACGTTCGAGAAGACCACGGCGCGCAGCGGCGATGGCGTCGCCCCGAAGGGCGGCGCGGTCAGGAGGTGCCGCGCCAGCCAGCCGCTCGACTCCCGGTCGGCGTCGGTGAAAAGGCCCCGCTCCATCGCCGCCATCGCCTCGAAGTGCGAACGCGTCTGGTCGCCGGACCCGACCGCGTGCACGACGGCCATCGTGCCATCGTGGTACAGGGGCGCCAGCGGCGCGAGTGCCGGGTGCAGGCCGAAGAAGTCGTCCAGGCGCACGGCCTTGCCGTCCCTGCCGTCGCCGACAGTCGCGCTCTTTGCCGGGGCGGCGATGCCGATGGTTGGCCGGGCGCGGTAGTAGTCGTCGTCGCCGAAGGGCACCGCCATCGACAGCCCGTCCGCGGCGCCTCGCAGGAAGATGCTCACCAGAATATCGCCCCGCCGCCCGTCCTCCCCGTCCTTGCGGAGGGCAACCTGGGCGAGTGCGCTCGGCTTCAGCCCCAGCGCGGCCCAGGCCGTTGCCGCCGCCACGGCACCGCCCTTCAGCACGCTCCGGCGCGTCGGCCGGGGCCGCTCCAGGCCGCCGTTACCGTCGCAGAAGCACCAGTCCTTATCGGTCTGTTCGGCCATGATCGGGTCTCCTCCGATTACCGCCACTGGAAGGCCGGGGACGCCAACAAAAGCGCCAACTGCTCCTCCGGGCCGTTCGCGGCCGCGAGCGCCTTGCGCACCTCTGGTACGTCGTCCGCCCGGCGGGCGAGCACCGTCTCCACCAGGGCAGCTTCGTCCGGCGCCTCCTGCCCCTCCCGCTTGAGAGCGTCGAGGCGGAACTGGGTGCCCCCGACCGAACCGCCCGTCAGCGCGAATGCAAAGTTCCAGCGCGCGAGCAGGGAGCCGGTCCAGGCGGCGGTGGTGTCCGGGTATCCATCCGGCATCGGCCACTCGTAGAGCGGCTGGCCCATCTCCTTCAAGTAGCGCTGTATTCCCTTGCCCCCGTCCGTGTCGGCGTTGGTAACGCGCACGGCGGAGGCCAGGAAGTCGAACGGGCGCTTCAGGATCGGCGGCGCGTCCACGAGGTCAGGCGCCAGGAGCATCGGCTTGAGCATCGCCCCGATGTCCCCGCCGGTCTTGAGGTAGATGGCCGCTAACCGGTCCACCCATGCCGGGTCCTCGTCACCCCGGAAGTAGCGCACAAGCTTGCGGCTGAGGAACCGGGCGCAGTTTGGGTGCGCCGTCAGAATCTCCAGCACGCGCAGGCCGTCCGCCTCGCCCCCGCCCGCCGGTATCTTCGTCCCGAGCACGACCTTCTCGCCGTCGTCGTGCTGCTTCGGGTCGAAGCGGAACGCCCCCCGCCTTCGCAGGATAGCGCCGTCCGCCTCGCCCAGACGGATAGGGCGATCCTCCACGGTCCACCCGGTCAGGCAGCGGGCCACCTCCTGCACGTCCTTCTGCGTGTAGCCGCCGCCAACGCCCAGCGTGTGCAGTTCCATCAACTCGCGGGCGTAGTTCTCATTGGCGACGCCCTTCTGGTTGACGTTGTTATCGAGGTAGCCGAGCATCGCGGGGCTGCGTGCGGACGCCTTCAGCAGGTCCGGGAACCGCCCGAGCGCGTGCTGCCGGATCACCTTCGCCTCGTCCAGCGGCTTGAAGTAGGTCAGGTGGGTACGGGCGTAGGTGGCGTTCGTGTTCAGCACCTTCCGCGCGTAGATGTTGAAGTGGTTATTCCAGAAGTCCACCATGCGCTCCCGGAGCTGCCACTGGCTATAGGCCGCGCGCAGGAGGGCCGCCTTCTGGAGTTGCTCCAGAACCTCGTCCTCCTTCATATCGCGCAGTTCGTACGCGGACTCGTGCCGGTTCGCCTCGACGGCACGCAGACGGAGGCGTAGCTGCCACGCCTCGTCCTCGTCGTGCGCTGGCGCCTTCAACTGCCTATCCAGCCACGCCTCACGCGCGTCCGACGGGATGGCCGCCAGATCGCCCGCAGTAGGACCGAAGCCCGCCCGGTTCAGAAGGCGTGCGACCGGGGCGATGTCTCCCTTCGGAAGCGGCGGCAGCGGCTTGGTGCGGCGCACCGTGGCGAAGCGCTGCTGCACCGGGGAGCAGCCACCCGCAAGGAGCGCCGCGGTTCCTGCCGCGCCCAGCAGGCGGAAACAGTCCCTGCGCTCCATCTCAGAACGCCCCCGGCGCGGGAACGGCCGGCGTAGCCTCCTCGATGGTCGCCGCGGGGGCGGCCTTTCGGACCGGCTTCGCCAGCACGGCGACGAGGCCCGCCCCGAGCGACGCTGCCAGCGCCAGCGGCCCGATCACGAACCATCCCACAAGTGGCATAAAGCCCGCGGCCACCATCAGCCCGGCCGCACGGCCCGTCGCGGCCAGCGGCGACAGCGTCTCGTCCGCCCGCCCGATACGCTCGCTCACCAGCGACGCGATCCCCGCCGAGCCCAGCACCGCGAGAGTCAGCAGTCCCAGGAGCACGCCCCAGCCGATCAGCTTCACCAAACCGTTGGGGAGGTTTGCCAGGACCAGGCCCACGCCGCCTGCGAGCAGCGCCGTTATCAGACCGCCCCCGACCGCGCGGCCCGCTCGCTGCTCCAGGTGCTCGCGTGCCGTACGAACCTTCGCGGGAAATAGGAGCGAGAACACCACAATGCCTGCCCACAGAGTGGACGCCGCGCCGAGGATCAGCGCGATCACCATCAATACGTCGCCAAACGCCATCGGGCTAGCCTCCTTCGGCCACTCGTTGCTACAGGAAAGACACACGGCGCGCAAACCGTGTTACAACCGCCGCCAGGGGCGTCCTTACCTGGCTAACGGGTTCTTCCGCGTTTCGGACACGGCCGCGCGAAGAATTCCCGCACCGGCAGGACGCCCGCACCGCACCGAACAACATAGGCTTAGTAACAGAAACGAACGGAGAGGCGGACAACGCATGTCGGGAGCGGCGGGACAGCAGGAGCAGCGGGAGTACGGGGTCGGGATGGTCGGGTACGGGTTCATCGGGAAGGTGCACGCGTTTGCGCACCGCACCATTCCTTTGTTCTACGACCCGGTCCCACTGCGTACGCGCCTCGTGGGCGTCGCCACCACCACCGAAAAGAGCGGCGCGAAGGCGAAGGAGCAGGCGGGGTTCACGTTCGCTACCACCGACCCGGCCGAACTGCTGGAGCACCCGGATATCGATATTGTACACGTATGCACGCCCAACGCCGCCCACCACGACTTCCTCCTGGCTGCGCTCAAAGCGGGCAAGCACATCTACTGCGACAAGCCGCTCACGCGGACGCTCGCGGAGGCAGAGGCGGTGGCGGACCTGGCGCGGCGAACCCCGGGTGTCATCCACCGGATGACGTTCAACTACCGCTTCGCGCCCGCCACGCTCCGGGCGAAGCAGATGATCGAGCACGGCTTCCTGGGCGAGCTTTACCAGTTCCGCATCGCCTACCTGCACGCGGGCTACATCGACCCGAGCCGCCCGCGCACCTGGCGCACCCGGATGAACAAGAGCGGCGGCGGCGCGATTATGGACCTGGGGACGCACGCCTTCGACCTGCTGCGCCATCTAGTCGGCGACCTGGACGCCGTAAGCGCGCAGCTTGTGACGCGAATTTCGGAGCGGCCGGACGTCGTGACGGGGGAGGCGGCTCCGGTGGATGTGGACGACATCGCGGTGGTGCAGGCGCGGCTGGCGTCCGGCGCGGTCGGGGTGCTGGAGGCGTCGCGCCTCGCCACCGGCGTGCAGGACGAGCTGCGCTTCGAACTGCATGGCAGCAAGGGCGCGCTCTCGTTCAACCTGATGGAGCCGAACTGGCTCACGGCGTACGACGCCACGAAGCCGGAGGCGCCGCTCGGCGGCGACCGGGGGCCGCAGCGTATCGAGTGCGTCACCCGCTACCCGAAGCCATACGCGCTCGGCGCCACCAAGAACCCCATCGGCTGGCCGCAGCTCCATGTCCACTGCCTCCAGGAGTTCCTGGCGGCGGTGGCACGCGGCGAGGACACGACTGGCCCCACCTTTGAGGACGGGCTGGCCGCGCAGCGGTTCGTAGATGCCTGTCAGCGCTCGGCGGCCTCGGGCGGCTGGGTAGACATTGCGCCATAGGTCGGTTCCCCCGCCCCATCGCGGAGCCAGCGGCGCAGGGCAGCCTCCAGGCGACGTGTCGGGCCAGAGGTCTCGGAGTGAAGGCGAGCGTCGTCGCGGCACAGCAGCCGCAGAGCGGCGGCGCCATCCCCCTTCGCCAGTTTCAGCGTCAATTGCGCCGGAGTAACGCCAAACCGGGACCTGCGGTCGCGCCGCAGAGGGTTCGGGCCGGGGAGCGCGCTGCGGGGCACCTCGGCCTGCCAGTAGTCTCCCACGAACACAAGGCGGTCCGGCAACAGCAGCAGGACTCCCAGGTCCATATCCATCCGCGGCGCCGCCTTCCTGCCGGTGATGCGAGCCTCAACGAAGAACGCTTCGACGGGGCTGTCGTGGGAAGGAAAGGCGGCGCGGGCCTTTTCCATGAGGACGCGCTTTGCCCGGCCGCTCCCGAGCATGGCCAGCCGGTCCGTCAGGAGGTACAGCATACACCAGGCGCCTAGCAGCGCGGGGAGCAGGAACAGAAACAGGGGCAACGGTGTCTCGAAGCCGGCCGCAAGGCGCAGCGCCTCCCCCAGGAACCAGAACGCCCCAAAGAAGACCGCCACGGACGCCACCCCTCCCAGAAGCGCCGCGAGCGTCAGCACCAGGAAGGCCGCCTGGACGCCAAGCGGAAATGCCCGGCCCGCACCGAAAACGTCGGCGGGCCGGACGGTGACGCGCTCCAATACCCGGGGTCCGCTGCCGTTGTCCATCCTCAGTCTCATTGTACCTGCCAGGCGGGCGGCGCACGGGGAGGAAACGCCCGCAGGCCGGTCGAACGAGAGTTTTAGAACACTTCAACTAAAAGGAACAGGTCTCATGGCCGCCCGAATACCCATCGCACTCCAGTTGTACACGGTGCGCGAGGAAGCCGCCCGCGACCTCGCGGGGACGCTTGCGAAGGTCGCTGAGATCGGCTACTCCGGCGTCGAACTTGGCGGATTCCCTGGCACGGACGCCGCGGAAGTCCGCCGCATGCTCGATGACAACGGCCTCGCCCCCGTGGGGACCCACGTCGCCATTGATGTGCTGGAGAAGTCGCTGCCCGACGTGATCGCCTACAATCAGACGCTCGGCACCCCGTACGTCACCTGTCCCTACCTGGGCGACGACCGCCGCGGCGATATTGCGGCCTACCGCGCGACCGGACGCCTGCTGAACGACATCGGCGCGAAGCTGAAGGCCGAAGGGCTGACGTTCGCCTACCACCATCACGCCTTCGAGTTCGAGGCGAAGGAGGACGGTGTGTACGGTCTGGACGCTCTGCTGGAGGCGGCCGACCCGGAAAACCTCGGCCTGGAATTGGACACGTACTGGGTGGCGAAGGGCGGAGAGGACCCGGTGGCCTACCTGCAGAAGTACCGCGGGCGCGTCCGCCTCGTCCACGTAAAGGACATGGCCGGGCCGGAGGCCGACGGCCGTTTCGCCGAGGTCGGCGAGGGTGTGCTGGACTGGCCCGCGATCTTCGAGGCCGCCGAAAGCGGGTCGGTCGCGCACTACATTGTGGAGCAGGACCGCTGCTTCGACCGCACCCCGCTGGAGAGCATCGCCCTCTCGCTCGACAACCTGCGTAAGATGGGCAAAGTTTGAGGGGTTAACCGCCAAGACGCCAAGGGCGCCAAGAAGAGAGAAAATCTCTGCATCCCTTGGCGCCCTTGGCGTCTTGGCGGTTCCATATTCACGTCAATCAAGGAATCAACAATGGCGCTTTCGCGTGAAGAAGTCATCGCGGCAGTAGGGTCGCTGCCGGTGGAATTGCCGTCCTGGGGGTTCGGCGATGCCGGGACACGGTTCGGGGCGTTCCCTGAGCCCGGGGCCGCCCGCGACATCTACGAAAAGATCGAGGACGCGGCCACGGTCCACCGGCTGACCGGAGCTAGCCCCACTGTCGCCGTCCACATCCCCTGGGACCTGCCGCCCGCGGGCAAGGACTGGTCCGACATGGCCGCCTTTGCCCGGGAGCAGGGCGTCGCCATCGGGGCGATTAACCCGAACCTGTTCCAGGACCAGGCGTACAAGCTCGGGTCCGTGTGCCACCCCGACCCGCAGGTGCGCAAGAAAGCTATCGCCCACCTGAAGGAGTGCGCCGAGATCGCGGGCGTCACCGGGTCGAAGTACGTTTCCGTGTGGCTTGCGGACGGCACGAACTACCCCGGGCAGGACGACATCCGCTCCCGCCGCGCCCGGCTCATCGAGTCGCTGGCGGAGGGCTATGCCGCGCTGCCCGCAGGCGTCGAGATGCTGGTGGAGTACAAGCTCTTTGAGCCCGCATTCTACACCACCGACCTGTGCGATTGGGGCACATCGTTCGCCGTCTGCCAGAAGCTCGGCGACCGGGCCAAGGTGCTGGTGGACACCGGGCACCACGGCCACTACACCAACATCGAGTTCATCGTCGCGACGCTGCTGGACGAGGGGCGCCTCGGCGGGTTCCACTTCAACGACCGCCGCTACGCCGACGACGACCTGATCGTGGGGTCTGCCAACCCGTTCCAGCTGTTCCTTATCTTCCACGAGCTTATCAACGGGAACGACGGGAAGGTGGCCGCGCCGGTGGCCTACATGCTGGACCAGGCGCACGTGATCGAGAGCAAGATTGAGGCGATGGTGCTCTCCGTGCTGAACGTCCAGACCGCCTATGCGAAGGCGCTGCTGGTAGACCGCGACGCGCTGCGTGAGCGGCAGCAGGCGGGCGATGTCCTCGGGGCGCATGCGGTCCTGCGTGATGCCTACGAGACGGACGTTCGCCCCATCCTGTGTGATGCCCGCCAGGCCATCGGACGGCCCGCCGACCCGCTGGCGGCGCTGAAGACCGATTCCCTCGTCGCCGAACGCCGCGCCACGCGGCAGACCACGCCCCCGCGCGCCAGCGGAGGAGGATTGGGCGCTTAGCCATGCCATTTGACGACGCGACTCACGAGACGCTTACCAAGCTACACGACCTAGCCCACTGGCTGGGCGACCCGGCGCGCGACTGCGCCATCCTGGCGGAGGGCAACGTCTCCGCGGCGGTCCTGCCGGAGAAGGGGACCTTCTGGCTTAAGGCCAGCGGGTCGTCGCTCGGGTCGATGCGGCCGGACGAATTTGTGCTGATGAACACCGAGCGGGCGCTCGGCATCTGCGACCACGAGACGCTGACCGACCAGCAGATCACCGACCTCCTGATGGGCGCGAAGGAAGACGCGAACTCGCCGCACCGCCCCTCCACCGAGGCCGCGCTGCACGCCGCCTGTTTGACCGAGGGCGAGGCAAACGCCGTGGGGCACACCCACCCGACGCCCTGGCTCTCGATCCTCTGCTCCCAGCGGGCGGAGGAGGCGCTGGCGGGCCGCATGTTCCCGGACGAGATCGTGGTCTGCGGCATCGCGCCGTGCCTGGTGCCCTACGTGGACCCGGGCCCCCCGCTCGCCCGCGCCAGCCTCCAGGCCATCAAGGACTACAAGAAGGAGTGGGGCGTTCCCCCGAAGGTCGTGCTGCTGCGCAACCACGGCCTGTTCGCGCTCGGCAAAGACGTGGAGGAGGTCAAGCGGGTCACGGCGATGTCCACCAAGGTCGCCCGTGCCCTGCTCGGCACCTTCGCCCTCGGCGGCCCGCGCTTCCTGTCCGAGAGCCAGGCGGACCGCATCCTGACCCGCCCGGACGAGCACTTCCGCCAGCGCAAACTGGACGCCCACGTCGTCAAGTAGTCCGCGTCTCCGGTACAATGCGAAGCAGGGCGCGGCTGCGCTAGCCGCGCCCTGCTTCCCTATCAGGAGACACACTACGTGAGCGTATCAACGGAAAAATCCCGGCCAGAGTGGATACAGCAGCCCTGGGTAACCTGGCTGTGCCTCGCGGCCTGCGTCATCGTCTTCATTGGTATCAAGGTCGATGACTTTGCGCATCCGAACGAAGCCGTGCGGCGGTGGGGCGCTCCGGGGTCCGAGGCGATCTGGAACGGCGCCTGGTGGGGTCTGATCACCTCCGCCTTCGTCCACCTCCAGCCCCTCCACATCTTCTTTAATCTGTACTGGCTGTACCTCCTCGGGACGCGCATGGAGCAGGTGGTTGGTTCGTTTCGCTACCTGGCGTTCGTCCTGCTCTCCGCCGTGGTCTCGTCCTCGGCGCAGTTGGCCTTCTCGGAGTCAACGGGTATCGGTATCTCGGGTGTCCTCTACGCCATCTTCGGGTTCTGCCTGTTCGCCCGCGAGCGGCACCTGGTCCTGCGCGAGATCCTGACCGACAGCACCATCAAAACCCTGCTCTTCTGGCTCGTGTTGTGCGTGGTGCTGACGCAACTCAACCTCCTCAATGTCGCCAACGCCGCGCATGTCGGCGGCCTCGTCTTCGGCAGCGCGGTGGCCTACGGCTTCGCCCTGCGCGAAAAGCGCTGGTGGGCGCAGGCGGCAACCGTCGCTCTGATCGGGCTCGCTGCGGTACCCGCCGTGTGGATGCCCTGGTCGAGCGACTGGCTCGCTGTCCGCGCCCACCAGGCGCACACCGCCGACCGGTACACCGAGGCGGAAATGTACTACACGAAGTTCCTGGAAAAGAACCCGAACAGCGCCCAGGCCTACCTTGGCCGCGGCCTCGCACGCCTCGCCCAGAACCAGAATGAGGCCGGCGAGGCGGACCTGAAGAGGGCACGGGAGCTGGACCCCACCATCTATAAGGACTGACATGCTTTCGCGTTCGACTTTTCTCGCGGGCCTGGTCCCGTTGCTGACTCTGATGGCGATGCCCACCGCCTGCCGCGGCGCGCAGGAGCCGTCCCCACCGCCCGCGCCGCTCTTCACCGAGGCAGAGCGGGCCGCGGTGCGCGACTACTGGAGCGCGCCGGGCCGGTATGCCGTTGTACCCTCCCCTACCGTGCTCGACCGGGTCAACGTGACCATCCCCGGCTCCACCTGGTACTGGGGGTTCGTCCGCAAGGTCGCGGATCAGAAGGCGATCGACACGGAGGTCGCGGCGCAGTGGGAGGATTGGTTCAAGCGGCGAGCCGCCTTCGAGAAGGCCTTAGCGTCCGGCACTCTGGACGCGCCGGACCCCGGCCCCATACCGCCCTCCCTGCGGGACGCGTGCGGGGCGCCGCCCCCGCTGTACGAGCACGTGCGCCCCAACCGCTATACCGTCGTGTTCGCCCCGGAGGACGCTCCGGAGCCGTTCGTGTATGAGGACGCCATCGACTTCGGGAAGCGCCCGGCCTACTACGCCTACTATCGCCACGCCAACGGTGTAATCCGTATGGGGCGGCGGGTGAAGGACTACTCCGGCGAGGACCTGAAGCGGCTCCAGGCTATGTTCGCGCGGGCGGGCAAGACTGAAGTCGAGCGCAAGGTGATGCAGGCGGTGTCGTCGCTCGAAGGCGGCTTCGAGGCGATCAACACCTACGACACCGGGCACGTCTCTATCGGCTTCATCCAGTTCATCACGGCCATTGACGGCACCGGCTCCCTGTCGGACGTGCTGCTGCGGCACAAGACCGACGACCCGGCAGACTTCCAGCGGACGTTCCGCCGCTTCGGTATTGACGTCGCCCCGGAGCGCGTGATTGTTGTGGTGGACCCGACGACCGGCACGGAGAAGCGTGGCGCGGAGGCGGTGCAGGCCATCATCGACGACAAGCGGCTCACCGCCGTGTTCGAGCGCGCGGGCGGTACGGACGCCTTCCGACTGGCGCAACTCGCGGTGGCCCGCTCGCGCTACTGGCCGGGTGAGGAGACGGTCGCGGTGGCCGTGGTCACGAAGTACCAGCAGAAGCCCGGGGAAACGAAGCCCAGCATCGTGGAAACCCGGTTCGAGCCCGCCGCATCCGCCCCGGCGGCCCCCCCCCCCCCCCACCC